>CACEPG010000058.1 GCA_902561355.1 uncultured Alphaproteobacteria bacterium | reverse complement strand
ATTTTTTTCAGGCCAAGCAGACGCTGGAAGTATTACATCTGCATAAGTAGCTGTCTCCGTTAAAAAAATATCTTGAACAACTAAATGATCAAGCATTTGCAAAGCTTCTCTTGCATGATTAAGATCTGGATCAGACATTGCTGGATTTTCTCCAAGTATGTACATTCCTTTAATTGTCTTTTCATGAATTGCATCCATAATCTCAACAACTGTTAAGCCCTTTTTTTCATCTAGTTTGGTATCCCATAATTTTTCAAAAAAATTCTTGTTATCTTCTTTTTCAACAAGTTGATAATCTGGGTACATCATAGGTATTAAGCCAGCATCAGATGCTCCTTGAACATTATTTTGTCCTCTTAAAGGATGAAGCCCTGTTCCTCTTTTACCTACATTACCTGTCATCAAAGCTAAAGATATAAGGCATCTTGAATTGTCAGTTCCATGGACATGCTGCGAGATGCCCATGCCCCAAAAAATTATACCTTTTTCAGTTTTTGCATATAGTCTCGCAACTTCCTTAATTAATTCAGCATTAATCCCAGTATATTCTTCCATTATTTCTGGAGGATAATTTTTTAAATGTTTTTTTAAATCATCAAATCCTGATGTCTGTTTTTTTATGTATTCTTGATTAAATAAATTTTCTTCAATTATAACATTCATTATTGAATTAAGTAGAGCTACATCAGAACCTGGCTTAAATTGTAACATATGCGTTGCATGTTTTTTTAATGCATGGCCTCTTGGATCCATTACAATAAGCTTACTTCCTTTTTTAGCAGCATTTTTAAAAAATGTTGCTGCTACAGGATGATTTTCAGTTGGGTTAGCACCAATTACAATTATTACTTCAGAATGCTCAACTTCATAAAATGGCGCTGTAACAGCACCTGAGCCGATAGTTTCAAGTAATGCAGCAACTGATGAAGCGTGACATAAGCGTGTACAATGATCAACGTTATTAGTATTAAAACCAGTCCTAATAAGTTTTTGAAAAAGATACGCTTCTTCATTAGAACATTTAGCAGAACCAAAACCAGCTAAATTACTTTTTCCATTTCTCTTCTTTTTAATTTCATCAAAACCTTTAGCTGCATAATTTAATGCTTCTTCCCAAGTAGCTTCTCTAAAATATTCATGCATATTTGTAAAATTTATAATTGGATGTAAATCTTTTGCTTTATCTTTAATTCTTATCATAGGTTTGGTTAATCTTTCTGGATTACTTACATAATCAAAGCCAAATCTGCCTTTAACGCAAAGTCTATTTTGGTTTGCTGGACCATCTACACCATTAACAAATTTAATGTCGTTTTCTTTCACATTGTATTCAATCTGACAGCCAACTCCACAATATGGGCAAACACTATTAATTTTTTTGTCTACATCACTTTTGCCTACACCTTTAATGTCTACAATAGTTGATGGCATCAAAGCGCCTGTTGGACATGCTTGAACACATTCACCGCAAGCAACACAGGAGCTATCACCCATTGGATCATCAAAATCAAAAACAATTTTTGAACTTTCATATTATCAGATGGTTTTCTAATGCATGATGCCGCTAAAACTCTTTCACCTTCTATTTCAACCATACATGCTCTGCAGTTTCCATCAGCTCTATAACCTGGTTTATTAGCGTAACAAAGATGAGGTATTTCTGATCCTAGTCTATTAGCTACTTGCCAAATAGTTTCTCCAACATTTGCCTCAACTTTTTTATCATCTAAATAAAATTTGATTTTTTTTTCACTCATAGCTGATTTCTTTTTCAAAATACTTTAAGACTGAGTTAAGTGGGTTAGTAGCAGCTTGTCCTAAACCACAAATTGAAGCTTGCGACATAACTTCTGATAGATCAGCAAGTTTATCCTTATTCCAATTTTTTTGTTTCATTAATTTTACTGTTTTTTCAGTTCCAACTCTACAAGGAGTGCATTGACCACAACTCTCTTCCTCAAAAAATTTTAATAGATTTAAAGCTACATCTTTCATTTTATCTTTATCAGATAATACAACAATAGCTGCTGATCCTAAAAAACATCCTTCATCTGATAACTCTTTAGATCCATAATCAAGTGGAATATTATTTTTTTCTGCCGGTAAAATACCTCCTGAAGCACCTCCAGGAAGATATCCTTTAAAAAGGTGACCGTCAACC
>CACEPG010000057.1 GCA_902561355.1 uncultured Alphaproteobacteria bacterium | reverse complement strand
TCCATTTGGCACCAGCTTGAATTGAAGCATAGTTGCTAGATGGGCCAACAATGTCACCTATACCTGGTCCAACATTTGATATTGCTGATGCAGATGCAGAAAATGCTGTGATGAAATCTAAATTAAAAAAACTAAGGCTGATTGATGCTAAAATAAATATAATAATATACATAAAGAAAAAACCCATAATTGAGTTATATGTATTTTCAGTTACACTTTTGCCATTAAATCTCATCATTAAGACAGCATGTGGTTGAGTTAGTTTTTTTATTTGAGTTTTTGCACCTTTAAAAAGTAATTGTAGTCTAAATATTTTAATTCCACCTGTTGTAGAACCTGCGCAACCACCTATGAACATAATAACTATCATAATTACAAGCCCAAAACTTCCCCAGTTTGAATAGTTTGAATTAACATATCCTGTACCAGTTAAAATTGAAGTAATGTTAAAAATAGCTAAACGAAATGCATTAGATAATTCCATAGATTTATATAAATTTAACCATAATGTTGTAAGTAGAATGATTATTAATAAAATTATAAAAAAAAGTTTAATCTGCTCATCTTTAAAAAATGAATTAATATTTCCATGAATAAATTGAAGATATATTACAAATGGCAAACTACCAATAATCATAAACAAAATACTGATTGTTTCTATTGATTGAGAGTTGAAGTATGCAAAGGAAAGATCATGACTTGAAAATCCACCAGTCGAAATAGTTGTCATTGCGTGAATAATAGAGTCAAACCCAGACATTCCATTAAAATAATAAAGAAGAAAGCAAATTACAGATAAAGCTATATAAAGAAGAATTATTTCTAAAACAAATTGATTAATTTTAGGAATTGTTTTTTCATATGGATCATCATGTTCCATATGAAGAAGTTGCATTCCACCTATTTGCAATGTAGGCAGTATTGCTAATGCTAAAACAATAATTCCTATACCACCGAACCATTGTAATAATGATCTCCAAATCAATATCCCTTCTGGGAGTAAATCTAGGTTAGTTATCACTGTAGCTCCAGTTGTAGTAATACCACTTACCGATTCAAAGAAAGCGTCTGTGTAACTTAGTGATGAACTTGAATATATAAATGGTATAGAGCCAAAGATTGCTATTACGATCCAAGAAGAAAAAGTTAACACAAATGCCTGACGAAGATCAATTTTTAATTTTTCTTTTTTAAAAGATATAAATAAAACTATACCAATAAAGAATGTAAAGATACTTGAATAAAAAAACTGTTTCCAATCATCATTATTATTTAATAAATCAAAAAGGAGAGGGATTATCATTGCAAATGATTCTATGCATAAAAGCAATCCTAGAATATTTATTATTGATCGAAAATCACGCATTTAAAATTATGATTAATTTAATTGAGAAATTATAAAGGGTGAGTCTAAAGAAAATTGTGGTATTTCTGCTTCAAATATATTTCCTTTTAATGTTTCCATTTCATAATACCCTTCCATAAATCCTGATGGAGTGGATAACGGTGTTCCGCTCGTATATTCGAATTTTTCTCCTGGATTGAGTATTGGTTGTTCCCCTACTACTCCCTCACCTCTAACTTCCTGTTCAATTCCATTTGAATCAATAATTTTCCAATATCTTTTTTTTAGTTGGACTTTTTCTTTGCTTTGATTGTCAATCGTAACTTGATATGCCCAAACATAATGTTGATCTTCAGGCTCTGACTGATCTTCAAGAAAATAAGGATTTACAGTAATATTGATTTTTTTTGTTGTTTTTGAGTACATTAAATTAATTTAAATTTAACAAGCCTCTTATACTAGAAATAAAATTAACTAAAGTTAATTTACGATCCTAATTTCTGCTCTTCTGTTGGCTGGATGAGCTATTCCGTCTAGAGTTATGATGGCAGGTGATTCCTCACCTTTTCCCAATAATGTGATTAATTTATTGTTAATGCCCATTTCTAATAGAATCTCTTTAACAGCTTCGGCCCTCTTTAATGACAAATTATGATTATACACTTTTGTGCCTTTTTTATCTGCATGTCCAACTATTATGTATTTATTAATAATTAAATTATTTTTATTTATAAAATTTTTTAGTTTATTAATACTAACACTACTTAATAATTCTTCATCAAAATCAAAATAAATTATCTGCGTTAATTCATTTTCATTATTTTTTGTAAAAACTGTAACGCTTTCTTTTGATTCTTTATTATTTTGTTCACTAGCAATTTTTTCATAAATAAGATGCAAAGATTCTAAAAAATTATTTTTACATTTATTTATATCCCATATTTGCCATTTTTCTTCTTGTTGCTCTGACCAGCAATCTAGTGAACTTATAGCAATAGCAAGGTTTTGTGGATCTGATATTTTTGCCTCTGAGTAAACTGCCATTAGATTCTTATGTGCTTGATTTATTTCATTCACCTTCTCTTCAGACA
>CACEPG010000056.1 GCA_902561355.1 uncultured Alphaproteobacteria bacterium | reverse complement strand
GCACTACTGATAATTATTACAGCATTATCAATAGGCGATGCAAGGTTATACGAAGCAGCAAAAGTTTTACGATCAAGATCTATTCGTACTTTTTTTACTGTTACTCTTCCTTCTGCAAAATATGGCGTTATCAGTGCAGCATTTGTGGTTTTCACTCTAGTTATTACAGACTTTGGAATTCCTAAAGTTATAGGTGGTCAATTTAATGTTCTTGCTGTTGATGTTTACAAGCAAGTAATAGGGCAACAAAATTTTGAAATGGGAGCTGTTGTAAGTGTTGTACTTATTTTTCCAGCCCTTCTAGCTTTTGCAGTTGATCGTATTGTTCAAAGAAAACAGGTAGCTATATTAACTTCTCGGTCTGTTGTTCATGAACCAAATAAGAGTAAAAAATTTGATTTAATTATGCTTATTTATTGCTCAATTATATCTCTGTTAATTCTTACAATTATTGGAATGTGTTTATATGCAAGTCTAGTTACTTTTTGGCCCTACAATTTATCTCTTTCATTAGATAACTATCAATTTGATTTAATGGATGGAGGAGGATGGGATTCATATTACAACTCAATTCGCATGGCTTGTTACACAGCTTTTTTTGGAACAATTGTTGTATTTACTGGAGCATACTTTGTAGAAAAATCAAGAAGTGTAAAGACAGGTCGCTCAATTCTTCATTTATTATCTATGATGCCTATGGCTATCCCAGGCTTGGTTTTAGGCCTAGCTTACATTTTCTTTTTTAATCATCCTGATAATCCATTAAATTTTATATACGGCACAATGGCGATATTAGTAATTTGTACAATCACACACTTTTATACTGTATCTCATTTAACAGCGTTAACATCACTAAAACAAATAGATAATGAATTTGAGCATGTATCATCTTCACTTAAACAGCCTTTTTATAAAACTTTTTTTCGTGTAACAGTACCAATTAGTCTTCCAGCTATTTTTGAAATTGGTATTTATTTTTTTGTTAATGCTATGACTACAGTATCAGCTGTTGTTTTTCTTTATAGCTCTAAAACTAACTTAGCATCTGTTGCTGTTTTAAATATGGATGATGCTGGTGATATTGCACCTGCTGCTGCTATGGGAATGATGATTTTTTATACAAATGCTGCTGTTAGAATTATTTACGTTTTAATAACTAAAAAAATATTAGTTAGATTTCAAAAATGGCGAACAAAAACTGTATAATTAATTTATTTAAATGAAGTTTCATTATCAATCACCTTGGTTTATTGAGGCTTTAGAAAAAGAAAAAAATTTAACAGTTAATGAATTAAATTTAAATCTTAATTGTGATATTTGTATTATTGGAGGCGGGTATACAGGTCTGTGGACTGCAATTAAGATTAAAGAAAAAAAACCTCATCTAAATATTGTTTTAATTGAAAAAGATTTATGTGGGAGTGGTGCTTCAGGAAGAAATGGTGGTTGCATGATACCTCAATCTACAAAGTTTCAAGGAATCAGGGATGTGGTTGGTGTTGATGATGCTAAGAAAATGGTTCTATCTACTGAAGCAGCAGTAAAAAGTATCAAAGATTTTTGTTCTGAAAATAAGATTAATGCGGAAATAAGAGATGATGGTATTTTATACGGTGCTACAAATATATTTCATAAAGGTGCCTTTGAAGGTCTTATTAGAGATTTAAATGAACATAACATAAATAGTTGGGAAAGATTATCAAAAGAAAAAGTCCAGGATATAACTAAGTCCAAAAAATTTGTTGATGGTTATTTTTCACCAATAGGGGGCAGTTTACAACCAGCTGTTCTTGTAAGAGGTCTTAAAAAAATAGCTGAAAATAATGGTATCAAAATTTTCGAAAAAAGTATTGTAATTTCTTATAACCATAAAAAAGAAATTCATGTAAAAACTAATAATGGCTCTGTGACTTGTGAAAAATTAGTGTTTGCAATCAATGCATGGACTCCAAATTTTTTACCTTTTTTATCAAGAAGCGTAGTTTTGGTTTCTTCTGATATGATCATAACAGAACCTATACAAAATGAATTACAAAATCTAGGTTTGAATAATGGCCTTGTAATACTAGACTCCAATTTATTTACTCATTATTCACGAACAACTCCTGATGGAAAAATTATCTTAGGTAAAGGAGGAAATACTTTTTCTTTTAGAAATAAAGTTATTAGTTCATTTGATGGTCCAAGTACTATTGAAAAATTTTTAAAAAAATCACTAGTGAGTTTCTATCCTTCGCTGAAAGAATCAAAAATTACTACTTCTTGGAATGGTCCTTCTGAGAGAACAAAAACTGGATTTCCTTTTTTTGGATATCATCCAAAAAATAAAAATATTTCATATGCTTTTGGCTATTCTGGAAATGGTGTTCTTACGTGTCACGTTGGTGGAGAAATATTAAGTAGCATGACTCTTCATGAAAATAATAAGTGGACTGATAGTAATTTCTGCAAAG
>CACEPG010000055.1 GCA_902561355.1 uncultured Alphaproteobacteria bacterium | reverse complement strand
CTTATTGTTTTCATAATTTCTCCTAAAAATATTTATTAATATTATTATAAGAATTAAATTATTTTAAAACACTTAAAAATTTGTTTTTTTAAATATTTGTACAAAGCATTTATTTTTTAAGATATTAAAGTATAAAAAGAAACTATGAAAATTGCATTAATTGGAAAAATTCATGAGGATGGGCTTAAAATCCTTGAAAAAGAAAAAGTTAATATTTTAGAAATTAATAATTTAGATGAAAATAGCTTAATTGAAAAATTAAAAGATGTTGATGGTATAGTTCTCAGAACAGCTAAACTAAATTCAAAAGTATTATCAGAGTGTCCAAAACTTAAAATTATCGTAAGACATGGTGTTGGTTATGATAATGTAGATCTTAAATATTTAAATAATAATAACATAGCTTTAGGAATTACAAGCACCTCTAATGCTGTAAGTGTTGCTGAACATGTGTTAACTTTATTTCTTTACTTGACTAAAAATTTGCATTTATCAGATCAACTTACAAGAAATGGTAAATTTCAAGATAAAGTAAATTTGCCAAATTTTTTTGAACTTTATAAAAAAAATATATTAATATTAGGTTTTGGAAGAATTGGGCAAGAAGTAGCAAAAAGATGTCTTGGATTTGAATCAAACGTTTATGTATATGATCCATTTGTTGATAATCAATATATTATAGATAATAATTGTATGCCTATTGAAAAAAAAGAAGGGTTTACAATTGCAGACTATATTACTATTCATTTACCAATAAATGAAAAAACGAAAAATTTAATCTCTTTAGAAGAATTTATATTATTTAAAAAAAATCTTATTTTGGTTAATACAGCTAGAGGAGGAATTATAAATGAAAAAGACTTGTTTAATGCTTTAAAAGAAAAAAAAATTGCTGGGGCAGGTTTAGATGTTTTTGAAAATGAGCCTCCTCCAAAAAATCACCCTCTATTTAGTCTTGATAATATTGTTTTATCTCCTCACAATGCAGCATTAACTTTAGAATGTAGAAAAAGAATGGCAATTGAATCATGTGAAACAGTTATTTACTTTTTAAATAAAAATAAAAAACTGAATTATAATAATATTGTAAATAAAGATTTTGTTAAACAACTTTAAAGATTTAAATAAATACCTTCATCATCCTGTGATATATCAAAAATCTTAAGAGGAGGTAATTCCAAATCAGTTATAGGATCACCAGACACTATGCTGTAACGATTTCCACAACTAGCACATTCCAATTCTTCACCTTCAACATTAGCTTCACTTAAAAAAGCTTGTTCTTCACAAGCACAATGTCCTTCAGTTGCAAAAAAACCTGATTCAAGTCTAAAAATTGCATAATTAATCTCTTCATGCTCAAAATTTTCTACTGTGCCAACATCTATATCTTCTGGTTGTCCAATATGAACCGGTTCGATTTCGTCATTCATAAAAAATTTCTAAAATAAATTTTAACTTAAATAAATATTTTTTTTAAATAAATTGTTAATTTATCTAAATTTTAGATTTTTTCTTGATAATTCATCAATACTGCTAACACCCATTAATATCATATCTCTTTCAATTTCTTCTTTTAATTTACCAATAATTCTCTCAACACCTTTTTGTCCGCCTGAAGCTAAAGCATAAAGATACATTCTGCCACCTGAGCATGCCTTAGCACCTAAAGACAAAGCTTTTAGAACATGAGTTCCTCTTCTGATACCACCTTCACAAATTACATCTATTTTATCACCAACTGCATCAACAATATCAGCAAGTTGATCAAAAGGTGTTACTGATCCATCTAGTTGACGACCTCCATGATTAGAAACCATAACTGCACTTGCGCCTATATCAACTGCTTTTTTTGCGTCCTCAACTGACATAATTCCTTTAATAGCAAATGGCCTTCCCCAATATTTATTTATTTCTTCTGCTCTTTTCCAATCCAATTTGTCATCCAGCATTTTAGTAAAATAATCACCAACTGATATTGAAACACTTGTTCCTTCTGCAATATGATCTTTTAATTGGCTTAATTCAAATCTTTTACTAGTAACATAATTTATTCCCCAATATGGCTTCAAAACAAAATCTAACATACTTCTAAAAGATAATTTTAAAGGATATGTAAAACCTGTATATAAATCCCTTTCTCTATTTCCTCCAGAAGCAGTATCAACTGTTAACGCTAGAGTTTCAAAATTAGCATCTTTTGCTTTGTCAAGCATACTGCGATTCAAACCCTCATCCTTGTGGACATACAATTGAAATAGTTTAGGTGTTTTTATTTCTTTTGCTATATCTTCTATACTAAATGTACCCAGGGATGATAAACCAAACATAGTTCCAAATTTTTGAGCTGCTTTTCCAACTGCCATTTCACCATCAGGATGAAACAGTCTTTGAAGAGCGGTAGGTGCACAATATAAAGGGATATCCAATTTTTGACCCATAACAGTAGTACTCATATCAACCTTGTTGACTCC
>CACEPG010000054.1 GCA_902561355.1 uncultured Alphaproteobacteria bacterium | reverse complement strand
AAAAAATTAAATATTATTAATCCTTCAAACAACAAGAAGTTGGCTACTTTGGCAATAAGTAATAAAAAAGATGTGAATTTATCAGTTTCATCAGCAAAAAAAGCATTTAATAAATGGTCAAAAATTTCACCATTAAGTAGGTCTAAGTATCTTTATGCATTAGCAAGATTAATTCAAAAGCATTCACGCTTTTTAGCTGTTTTAGAAACTATTGATAATGGAAAACCAATAAGAGAAACCCGAGATATTGATATTCCTTTAGTAGCAAGACATTTTTATTATCATGCTGGATGGGCAGCAAAAATGAATGATAAAACAAGTAATCCAATTGGAGTTGTGGGTCAAATAATTCCTTGGAACTTTCCATTACTTATGCTTTCTTGGAAAATTGCACCAGCAATAGCTGCTGGTAATACAGTTGTTTTAAAACCTGCAGAATTTACTTCTTTATCAGCTCTTTATTTTGCAGAGCTATGCCAAAAAGCTGGCATCCCTAAAGGTGTTATCAATATTATTACTGGTGATGGAAGCACTGGTGAGTTCATTACTAATCATCCTGAAATAAAAAAAATTGCATTTACAGGATCAACTGAAGTTGGAAAAAAAATAATTCAATCAACCGCTAGTTCAGAAAAAAAACTAACTATGGAATTAGGTGGCAAATCACCATTTATTGTTTTTGAAGACGCAGATTTAGATAGTGCAGTAGAAGGAGTAGTAGATGCTATATGGTTTAATCAAGGTCAGGTATGTTGTGCTGGATCACGTTTGCTAATTCAAGAAAGCATTGAAAAAAAATTTGTAACAAAACTAAAAAATAGAATGGAAAAATTAAGAATAGGTAATCCTCTAGATAAATCAATTGATATTGGAGCTATAGTTGCTCCTGTACAATTGAAGAAAATTAAACAGATTGTAAAAAAAGGTGAAAAAGAAGGATCTTCATTATGGCAACCTAAATGGGCTTGCCCAAAAGAAGGATTATTTTATCCACCATCAATATTTACAAATGTTTCACCTTCTTCATTTATAGCGCAGGTTGAAATTTTTGGACCAGTATTAACTGTATTGAATTTTCGCAAACCAAGTGAAGCTGTTAGCATAGCTAATAATACACCTTATGGTCTAGCAGCAAGCATTTGGTCTGAAAATATTAATTTAGCTTTAGATATAGCGCCAAAAATTAAAGCAGGTGTAATTTGGATTAATTCCACTAATCTATTTGATGCTTCAGTTGGATTTGGTGGATATAAAGAAAGTGGTTTTGGAAGAGAGGGTGGAATAGAGGGAATTAGATCATATAGAGAAATTAATTTGCCTGAAATTACTCCAAAAAAAATAAAAAAAAATAATATCAAATTAAAACTTCCAAAAATTGATACAACGCCAAAACTTTATATTGGAGGAAAACAAAAAAGACCTGATAGTGGATATTCTTTTAGTCAATTTTCTTATGATGATCAATTTATATGCGATATAGGTAGAGCAAATAGAAAAGATGTACGTGATTGTGTTGAAGCTGCTTCTAAATCTTTATCAAAACAACCTAATAATTTTAACCGTTCTCAACTCTTATTTTATTTAGCAGAAAATCTTGCCCAAAGAAAAACAACATTTGTAGATTTGCTAAAAAATATTACAGGCATATCTAGAGTAAATGCGGAAAAGGAGTTTGAATTATCTTGTGAAAGAATTTTTTATTTTGCATCTATGTCTGATAAATTTGAAGGCAATATTCATAACCCTCCAATGAGAGGACTAACTTTGGCAGTCAAAGAATCTGTTGGTGTTGTAGCTTGTATACTAAATAATTATCAGCCACTATTAAGTTTATCTACGGTAATATCTTCACTTTTTGCTACTGGAAATGCAAGTATTATTGTGCCAGCTGAACAATCATCCCTAATCGCTACCTCGTTATATCAAGTGTTTGAAACATCTGATATTCCACCAGGGTATATAAATATTTTGACAGCAAAAGATAACGAGCTTAATCCCACTTTAGCTCAACATGAAAACATTGATGGTATATGGGGTTTTTCATCTACAACAAATATAAGATCGGATATAATCAAAGATACTGTTTATAATTTAAAACGTTATTGGTGCCCAAAAAACAAAAACATTAATTGGGAAGAAAGTTCTAAAGAATTTTTGATGGAATTTCTTCATAACGGATCACAAGTAAAAAATATTTGGATCCCTTATGGGGAATAGTAGAATATTGTTTAATATTTATTTAATTAAGAAACAAAATCATGTCACTTAGTATTTTAGGAATTTATGTTGCAGATCTAGTTTTTTTTGGAAAAAAAATTCCAATTGAAGGAGAAACAATATTAGGAAATAAATTTATAGTTGGTCCTGGAGGTAAAGGATCTAATCAAGCAGTAGCGGCTGCTAAAGCAGGTGCAAAAACTTTTTTTATATCCAAAATTGGAGATGATCAGTTTGGATCTATGGCAATAGATATATATAAAGAATCAAATGTAGATTTTTCGAATGTTGAAATTTCAAAAAAATATTCAACTGGAGCTGCGGGAATTTTAGTTAATGAAGATTCAGGTTCAAATGCAATTAATGTTTTTCCAGGAGCTTCATCAAAAATATCTATTGATGATATTGAAAAAGCTGATGAAGTAATAAAAAATTCTTCTGTTTTTTTAACTCAACTTGAAGCACCAATAGAGAGTGTTAATTATGCATTGAAAAAAGCTCATAGTTATGGTGTTAAAACAATATTAAATCCAGCACCAGCAAAAGAAATAGATAGTAATATTTTTCCTTTAATAGATTATTTTACACCAAATGAAACTGAAGCTAGTTTTTATGTTAATCATCCAGTTCAAACTCTAGAAGATGCCAAACAAGCATCGATTAAATTATTAAGCAAGGGAATTAAAAATATAATTAT
>CACEPG010000053.1 GCA_902561355.1 uncultured Alphaproteobacteria bacterium | reverse complement strand
TATTAAATACAATTGAGAAATATTTTGAAGAAAAAGGTTTCCCTATTTTTGATTGGACTGATAATTGTAAAGAAATTTTTTCTATCGAAAAAAATTTTACAAAAAATAAACCTTCTAATAGTGCTTTAAAAAATTTAGAAAAAGGAAAAGAAATATTTAAAATATTTGGTAAAACAGATATCGGTCAAAGTGTTATTATTCAAAATCAATTAGTTTTAGGATTAGAAGCAGTTGAAGGAACAGATACTCTTATCAAAAGATGTTTTAATTATAAAAAAAAAGGTGACAAAGGAATTTTGATTAAATTCAATAAATATGCACAAAGTGCTTTATTGGACATACCCACAATTGGATTAGAAACAATTATTCTTTTAAATAAATATGAATATGAGGGGATTTTTCTTGAAAAGGACAAATGTATTATTCTTAATAAGGATGAAGTTAAAAATTATGCAGAAGCAAATAATATTTTTATCTCTGCTGTAAAAAAAATTGATTAATAAACAAAAAATTTTTATTTGTTGTACTGAACAATCAGGTGAAAATATTTGTTTTAATATTTTAAAAAGAATTAACAAAAAAAAATATATTATTGATGGAGTATCAGGCAAGGAATCTGAAAAATTTTTAAAAAATAAATTTTTTGATATTAGTGATTTTAAATCTATAGGTTTTTTTGAAATCTTATTATCTCTTAATAAATATATCAAAATGATTCATACATTATCTGATGTTGTAATTGAAAAAAAGTATGATCTAGTTATTTGCATAGATTCACCTGAATTTAATTATAATCTTGTAAAAAATATAAGAAAAAAAGGTTTCAAGAAGAAAATAATTCAGATTGTTGCACCAACTGTTTGGGCTTGGAGAAAAAAAAGAGCAGAAAAATTTGCAAAATATTATGATGAAATTTTTACATTATTTAAATTTGAAAATAAATATTTTAATTCTAAAGGTTTGAAATCTACATTTATTGGTCATCCAATTTATTATTTAAAAAAAACTGTTAGTAATGATAACAAAAATATTATCTCTTTTTTACCTGGTAGTAGGGAAAAAGAAGTTGAGCAACTTTTTCCTTATTTTGAGTGTATATATGAATATTTATATAAAAATAAAAATTTAAATTTTCAAATTTTTATTCCAACACTTCCACATTTAAAAGATAAAATAAATACAAAAACTAAAAATTGGAAAATCAAGACTATTATTACAACTGACACAATTATGATAGAAAATTATTATAAAAGAGTTTTTTTAAGTATTACTTGTTCAGGTACTGCATCTTTAGAAATTGCTAAAAGATTAATACCTCAAATTGTTATATATAAACTTAATACTTTTACTGTCTTATTATTTAGCTTATTTGTTAAAGTAAAATATGCTAATTTAATAAATATAGTTAGTAACAAAATGATTATTGATGAATTAGTTAATTTTAAATTAAATAAAAAAGATTTATTAATTAAATTTAAAAATCTTCTAAATAAAAAAGAATTAAGAGATTATCAACTTTTACAAATTGATAAAAATTTATCTTACTTTGAAAATAATATTGATCCTTATAAAAAATGTGAAGAACGTATTGACGAAATTATTTCCAAAGCCATTTAAAAATTGACTTCTTCTCTCTAGTTGATTCTAATTGATATTCTCTTGAATTATGACCCTTGTATAATTGTCTAGGTCTTCCTATTTTATTGATTGGATCTTCAATCATTTCTTTCCATTGAGAAATCCATCCCACAGTTCTGCCTATTGCAAATAATACGGTAAACATGCTTGTTGGAAAACCTAATGCTTTTAATATAATACCTGAATAAAAATCAACATTAGGAAAAAGTTTTTTTTCAATAAAATAATTATCATTTAATGCAATTTTTTCTAGCTCAAGAGCTAATTGAAATAGTGGATCATCTAATTTATTTAATTCTTTTAAAACTTCATGTGCACTTTCTTTCATTACGCTAGCTCTAGGATCATAATTTTTATAAACTCTATGACCAAATCCCATTAATCTAAATGGATCTTCATTATCTTTAGCTTTTTTTATATAAATTGGTATGTTTTCAACGCTACCTATTTCTTCTAACATTTTAATAACAGCTTCATTTGCTCCTCCATGAGCAGGACCCCACAATGAAGCTATTCCGGCAGCAATACATGCAAAAGGATTAGCTCCTGAAGAGCCAGCAAGTCTAACAGTTGATGTAGATGCATTTTGCTCATGATCTGCATGAAGAATAAAAAATCTATCCATTGCCTTAACAATTTTTGGACTAATTTCAAAATTTTCTGTTGGAACTGAAAAAGTCATGTATAAAAAATTTTCAGCATAGGATAAATTGTTTTTTGGATACACAAACGGTTGTCCAACAGAATATTTATATGCCATAGCTCCAATAGTTGGAATTTTAGCAATTAATCTGTGACAGGCTATCATTCTTTGGTTTATGTCAGAGAAATCAGTGCTATCATGATAAAATGCTGATAATGCTCCTACAACACCAACCATAATTGCCATTGGGTGAGCATCTCTTCTAAATCCTCTATATAAATTAACTAGTTGCTCATGAAGCATAGTGTGAGTTGATATGACTTCATTAAATTTTCTTTTATCTTCTGAAGAAGGCAAATCACCATGGAGAAGTAAATAACAAACTTCTAGAAAGTCACTTTTAGATGCTAGATCATTTATATCATAACCTCTGTGTCTTAGAATTCCATTTTTTCCATCTATGTATGTTATAGAAGAGTCACAAGATGCGGTTGATGTAAATCCTGGGTCATAAGTAAACAAGCCTGTATCTTGATATAACTTTCTAATATCAAGCACATCAGGACCGTCTGTTCCTTTTATCACTGGTATTTCAAATGATTTACCAGTCTCATTATTAAATAGAGTAAACGGTGTATCTATTTTATTATCATCATAGTCTGCCATATAAATTATTCTATTATATATTGATTTAACCTATCAATAGAGACTTTTTTACCTAAAATCATAAAAATCTCAGAAATTGAAGGACCATTGTTTGAATTAATTAGTATAAATCTTATAGGTTTGCCTATTATATGAAATTTAATTTTTTTTT
>CACEPG010000052.1 GCA_902561355.1 uncultured Alphaproteobacteria bacterium | reverse complement strand
ATTAAGCTATCTATGTTTTATACCACGCATTTTTTCAGAGCGTCGTCTTAATAATTCAACAGTTGTCAAAAGAAAAATTGACAAAGCAACTAAACATGTAGCCATACACAAAATTACTGGACTAATCTCCTGGCGAATACCAGCCCACATTTGTTTTGGTATAGTCAATTGATCAAGACTAGCCATGAACATTACAATAACAACTTCATCAAATGAAGTTATAAAAGCAAATAAAGCACCAGAAATAACACCAGGTAAAATTAATGGCATTATTACTTTAAAAAATGTTCTAATTGGCCTAGCTCCTAAGCTCTGTGAAGCTCTAACCATATTCATATCAAATCCAACCAAGGTTGCTGTAACAGTAATTACAACAAAAGGTGTAGATAAAGCAATATGAGCTAAAATAATCCCTGTAAAAGTATAAACAAGATTAATTTTTGCATAAAAAAAGAACATTCCTGCAGCAGTAATAATCAATGGAACAATCATTGGCGAAATCAGGATTGACATTATTAGACCTTTGTAGGGCATGTGAGGTCTGCTTAGACCAAGAGCAGCTAAAGTCCCTAATGCTGTTGCAAAAAATGTTGAAATAAAACCAACAAAAAAACTATTTACTGTACCAATCATCCATTTGTTTCCACATGGTGTTGTTAAAGTTTGATCAGTACATATACCAACCATATATCTGTACCATCTTAAAGACCAAGCATCTGGATCAGGTGGCCAAGACATCATCCCTTCAGTGAAAACCATAAATGGAGATTTGCTGAAGGATATGGGAATAATAGCTATAAGAGGAGCAATTAAAAAAAAGAAAACTACACAACAAAATAAAATATAAGCATAGTAGTAAGTTCTTTGAATTGGTGTAGCGTAACTCGGTAATGCCATAATTATCCTAACTTAATGTTATCAATTCCAACAATCTTATTATAAAGCCAATATAATACTAACATGACAGCAAGAAGAATTGAGCCAAGTGCTGCACACAAGCCCCAATTTAATGTTGTCTTTAAATGATAAGCGATCCAATGCCCTATTAATTGACCATCTTTACCTCCAACTAATTCTGGAGTAATAAAATAACCTATTGCCAAAACAAAAACTAAAAGCCCTCCTGCACTCATACCAGGAACTGTTTGAGGTAAATATACACGAATAAAAGCTCTTACTGGTTTTGCTCCTAGATTTTGTGCTGCACGCATATGGCTTTTAGGAATAACTTTCATAACACTATAAAGAGGCAAAATCATAAAAGGCAAAAGAATTTGTGTCATTGCTATAATAGTACCTGTCATATTATAAACCATTTGAATTCTTTGATCATCGTTGATAATACCTAGCCATACAAGAACACCATTAATGACTCCTTTTTGTTGTAACATAACAATCCAAGCTGTGGTCCTCACTAAAAGAGATGTCCAAAATGGCAATAAAACAAATATCATTAATAAATTACTATATCGTAATGGAAGATTGGCTAATAAATGAGCAACTGGGAAACCAAGAATTAAACAAAAGAAAGTAACATATACACTTACTTTTAAAGTTCTAATCCATGTCTTTACGTACATCCTCCTCTTTTCATCTTGCATTATTACGTTTCCATCAATGTCATAAGTTCTATCAACCGCATTAAAATAATATATTAAAGTTCTCTCATCTAACATTTGAGCCATAGACACCCAAAAAGTTGGGTCCCCCCATCCTTTATGAATATCTATCATCTTATCTTTATAAGAAACAGGAAGTTCACCTGATTTTATAATTTTTTTAATTTGTCTTTTTGTTTTTTTTATTAAGCTTTTCCATCCAGATTTTGAATAATTCATTCTGGTTAGAGCTTTACCTATTTGAATTCCTTCACCTTCACCAAGTTCAAAGAAAATTGCTTCATATACTTCTTCTGGTGGTAAATCCTTCCTGTCCCATTTACTATATTCTTCAAATGTTTTTGGGAAAACAGTATTAATTTGAGAGTCATCAACGCTTCTTATTAGCATGTCACCGATTGGAACAACAAAAGTTACTAATATAAAAAGCAATAAAGGAAAAACTAAAAAAAATGCTCTAATTTTATTTTTTCTTTCAGCTTTTTTTAAACTAACTTTAAGCGGTATTCCGTCAGTTGTTAAGATTTCATTTACAGTAGAAATAATTACCTCCAAAAAAAAAGGGCGAGTTAAACTCGCCCAAATTTTAAATTAAATTTATCTTATTATCAAGCCTAGTTACCCATCCAAGCTGCATAACGCTCATCAATTTCAGCGCCATTATCAGCCCACCATTCAGGATCTCCCATTACAGAGATTTTTAATCTTTCTGGTGTGTTAGGCATATGAGGCATAACATCAATTCCAGTATGGAACCAAGGTTCGCCAGCTTTAATAATATCAATACCTGATGCTCTCATTGGACCATAAGTAATATATTTTGCTTGCTCAGCTTGTGAAGCAGGTGAAGTTGAATGAATTAAGAAATCAACAGCATTCTCTCTATCAGGAGCTCCAGTCATTAGGCAAAGATATTCTTGCTCTAATAGCTGACCTTCCCAAATATATTCAAAGTTTTCACCTTCACTTAAAACAGCAGCACCAACACGTCCATTATATGCAATAGACATTATAACTTCACCACTTTTTACTAATTCTAGTGGTTTTGCTCCTGCTGACCAGTGAACAATATGATCTTTAATTTTGTCCATAACTCCAAAAGCTCTGTCTACAGCGCCAGACTGACTTTTAAGAACTTTGTATACAGCATCCGGTGCAATACCATCTGCTACAAGAGCCATTTGGATGAATCCGTTAGCCCAAGTATGAACTCCTCTTTTGCCAGGAAATTTTTCAACATCAAAAAAGTCTGCAATTTTAGAAGGTTTTTCACCTGGGAATGCATCTGGATCATAGAATACTACATAAGTCCAAAAGATTTGAGGACCACAACAGTCTGAAAGATTAGTTACACCATTAGCTTCCATATCTGCAATTAAACCATCTCCGTTATCAGCTGCTACGAAATCTCCATAGATACCTGAAATATCTTCAAATAGTCCTTCATCACAACCTGTAATTGCTTGATCTGGAAGAACGTCAACAAGATCCCAAGCAACGTTTCCACTTTCAACCTGTGCTCTTACTTCTCCTAGACCACCATTATAGTTTTCAA
>CACEPG010000051.1 GCA_902561355.1 uncultured Alphaproteobacteria bacterium | reverse complement strand
TTCAATATATTTTGGATTTTATTATTTATACCTGGTTTCATATTGGGGATTTTGTTAGCATTTCAAGTTAATGTAGATGATCTTTTAAATATACCTAATTCAGTAAGTCTTGTATCAATTATAGGTTCTTCAGGAGCTATTCTTTCAATATTTATGTGGTCACTCAATCCTTTAAGTGATTTTCAATGCTCAACAGATAAAAGTAGAGGCTTTACATCACGAGTTGTAGACACAACTAATTTTGTTACTACTTGGGTGATAAGTGGTTTTTTAGTATTTGAAATTTTTATGTATTTCTCAAACATAGATTTAAAATTATTTTTTGATTTGTGGCTTCCATTCGTACCGCTTGTTGCAATTTTGTTTGGTTTTTTACCAGGTTGTGGACCTCAAATAGTTGTAGCAACATTTTATTTGAATGGATATATTCCTCTATCTGCAGAAATTGGTAATGCGATTTCAAATGATGGTGATGCTTTATTTCCTGCTATAGCAATGGCGCCAAAAGCTGCAATTTTAGCAACTTTATATAGTGCTATTCCAGCCATATTAGTGGCTTATTCATTTTATATGTTTATTGAATAAGAGCAAAATCAAGAAAATGTTTTCTAATTAAAAAAAAGCATTTTATTGAAACAAATATTAAAAAGTTTAATAATAAATATACTTAAAGTGAAAAAAAATAAAAATATATCACAAAGATCTGAGCATAAAAAACTTCTTAAACAAAAAAGAATGGCAAACTTAGAAAAGAAATTAAAATCCAATATTTTAAAGAGAAAGAAATCTCTCAATTTATCTAATGGATAAGTTAATTATTTCAGGTAACGCTAAACTAAAAGGATCAATAGCTGTAAAAGGATCAAAAAACTCTGCTCTTCCTTTGCTCGTTTCAAGTTTGCTGACTAACAAAGACCTTATTCTAAGAAATTTACCAGACCTTGAAGATATAAACAATATGCAAAAATTACTTAAAGAATATGGAGTTAGTATTAAAAATAAAAAAAATGAAATTACTTTGAATGGAAAAAATATTTTTAATCGTGTGGCCGATTATGACATTGTAAGAAAAATGAGAGCTTCAATTTTAATCTTAGGACCATTATTAAGTAAATTTGGTGAAGCTAAAATTTCACTTCCTGGTGGTTGTGCAATAGGAACCAGGCCAATAGATATTCATCTTTTAGGTTTAAAGCAATTAGGAGCAGAATTTCAAATTGAAAATGGGTTTGTGATAGGTAAAGTTAACAAACATTTAATTGGTAATAATGTAGATTTACCATTTCCTAGTGTAGGGGCTACTGAAAATATATTGATGGCTTCAGTTTTAGCTAAAGGAAATACAAAAATTATTAATTCTGCAAAAGAGCCAGAAATAATTGATCTTGCAAATTCACTTAATTCGATGGGTGCAAAAATTTCTGGAGCAGGTTCAAAAATTATACTTATTGAAGGTGTTAATTCTTTAAAAAAAACAAACTATCAAATTTTAAGTGATAGGATAGTTGCTGGAACATTTATTATAGCTGCCGTAATGATAAATAAAAATTTTAAAGTAAAAAAAATAAATTCGCATCATTTAGATTCTTTGATTGTTGCTTTAGAAAAAATGGGAGCTAATTTAAAAGTAAAAAAAACATCAGTTGAAATTTTGCCTACTGAAAAATTGCTAGGAATCAATATTAAAACTGCTCCTTACCCAGGTTTTCCAACTGATTTGCAGGCACAAATAATGGCCTTGATGTGTATTGTTGATGGTGATTCTGAAATTAAAGAGACAATTTTTGAAAATAGATTTATGCACGTACCTGAATTAAACAGACTTGGTGCAGACATAAAAGTAAAAAAAGAAACAGCATATATTAAAGGAAATAGAAAATTTAAAGGAGCCCAAGTAATGGCAAGTGATTTGAGAGCTAGTGTCAGTTTAGTTCTAGCAGCTCTTTGTGCTAATGGTAAAACGGTAATTAACAGGGTTTATCATTTAGATAGAGGTTACGAAAAAATTGAAAAAACCCTTGGAAAACTAGGGCCTAAAATAAAAAGAGAAAAAATATAAGTTTTTATAGTTTTTTTTAATTTGTAGATATAAAAGCCGCCCGAATTCAATGGATAAAATAATTATAGCAATTCCTAGAGGAAGAATAATAGAAGAGTGCAAAGACATACTTATGCGTACTAGTTTTGCACCTGAGCCTTCTTTATTTGATAATGATTCTAGAAAACTTACATTTTCATCTAAAGATAAAAATATAGATTATATAAAAGTTAGAGCTTTTGATGTCTGTACATTTGTAGCATTTGGTGCAGCACAAATTGGTGTAGCAGGAGAAGATGTAATTAGAGAATTTAATTATAGTGAAATATATGCTCCTTTAGATTTAAATATTGGTCATTGTAGACTTTCTGTAGCCGCACTTAAAACTTTGCTTAAAAAAGAAGATCCTGAAACTTGGAGTAATATTAGAATAGCAACTAAATATCCAAATATTTCAAAAAAATTTTTTGCAAATAAAGGAATTCAGGTAGAAGTTATAAAACTTAACGGTTCTATGGAACTAGCTCCATCACTTAATATGTGTCGTAGAATAGTTGATCTAGTATCAACTGGAAAAACTCTAAAAGTTAATGGTCTAAAAGAAGTTGATCAAATTATGAAAGTTCAATCAAAATTAATTATAAATAGATCTGCGCAGAAAACAAAGACAGATACAATTCAAAAAATTGTAAATGAAATTAAAAAAATAATTTTATGAAAATAATTAAATTTAATAATAAAAATTTTTTTGCTGAACTTGATTTACATTTATCTAAAAGAATTGAAAACAGTACAAATATATATCAAGATGTAGAAGAGATTATTAAAGATGTTAAAAAAAATGGTAATGAAGCTCTTATTAAATATGCTAAAAAAATAGATAATATAGATTTATCAGAAAATGATATTAGACTAAAAAATTTCTCTTCAAAAGAAAATGTAGATACTAATATTTTATTAAGTTTTGAAAAAGCGATAAAAAATATTACTAATTTTCATAAAAAACAATTACCAAATAATTACGAAATAGATAAGAACGATCTAAAATTAAAATCAATTTGGCGACCTTTAGACTCAGTAGGTTTATATATTCCAGGTAGCAATGCTGCATACCCATCATCATTAATAATGAGTGTAATTCCAGCAAAAGTTGCTGGAGTAAAAAGAATTGTTTGTGTCACTCCTCCTACAAAAAC
>CACEPG010000050.1 GCA_902561355.1 uncultured Alphaproteobacteria bacterium | reverse complement strand
TTGAAATAGGTTCATTATTAAATGTAACTCATTTTAAAAAAGATCAATTCGTAGATGTTACAGCAATATCAACAGGTAAAGGTTTTGCAGGAGCTATGAAAAGACATAATTTTGCAGGTTTAAGAGCATCACATGGTGTTTCTATTTCGCATAGATCGCATGGCTCAACTGGACAAAACCAAGATCCAGGAAAAGTTTTTAAAGGAAAAAAAATGGCTGGTCAAATGGGCGCAAAACAGGTTACAAAACAAAATCTTAAAGTTATAGAAATAGATGAAGAAAATAATCTAATAGTCGTCAAAGGTTCAGTACCTGGTAAAAAAAACTCAGTTGTCTTTTTAAAAGATGCAATCAAAAAAAATAACTCATGAAAAAGAAATTAGTAAATCTAGATAATAAATCAATTAAAGAAATTGAATTGAATGATGAAATTTTTGGCATTAAAGTAATGCCTGATATTATTCATCAGTTTATCAGATATCAAAATGCTAAATCTAGACAAGGTAGTCATAAAACTAAAAGTCGCTCAGAAATAAATGGAAGAGCAAAAAAACCTTTTTCACAAAAAGGAACTGGTAACGCAAGGCAGGGAAGTAGTAAACCACCACATTTTAGAGGTGGTGCTACATCGATGGGACCAGTAAATAGAGATCATTCATTTAATCTTAACAAAAAAGAAAAAAAATTAGCTATTAAATCTGCACTTTCAAGCAAAATCTCTGAAGACAATATTATTTTTATTGAATCATTATCTGTTGGATCTCATAAAACTAAGTCTCTTGCAAAACAACTTGAAAAATTTAAATTTAACTCAGCTTTATTTGTGTATTCTAATGATGAAGTAGATCAAAATTTTAAAAAAGCTTCTAACAATTTGCCACGTATCTCACTTTTAAATCAAAAAGGTATAAATGTTCGTGACATAATCACTTATGAAAAAATATTTATTGAAGAAAAATCTATTTCAAAAATTTCTGAGAGGTTGTTATGAAAAAAATAAAAGCAATATCATCAGAAAGAGCCTATAGCATAATTCATAAACCACTTATGACTGAAAAATCTACTAATTTAAATCAATTTAATCAATATAGTTTTGTGGTTGCAAAATCTAGCAATTCAAATGAAATAAAACTTGCTATAGAGAAAATTTTTAAAGTAAAAGTTACTAAAATAAATACCTCTATTATGAGAGGAAAACCAAAATCATTTAAAGGTAATATTGGTTTTAAAAGTGATATAAAAAAAGCAATTGTTACTTTGTCAGATGGAAATACAATTGATACTTCTTTGGAGATTAAATAATGCTTATTAAAATTAAACCAAATACACCAGGACAAAGAGGAACAGTTTTAGTTTCAAAAAAACATTTGTCTAAAGAAAATTCATTTAAAAGTTTAACTAAGCCATTAAAGTCAACAGGTGGAAGAAATAACCAAGGAAGAATAACTTCTAGAAGAATGGGTGGGGGAGTTAAAAGAAAATATAGATTGATAGATTTTAAAAGAAATAAATATAACGTAAATGCTGAAGTAATAAGAAATGAATACGATCCTAATAGATCAGCATTTATATCCTTGATAAAATATGAAGATGGGGAATATAGATACATTTTATCTCCTAAAAATATTAAAGTTGGAGACAAAATTTCATCTGGAGAAACTGTTGAAATTAAAGATGGTAATTGCTTGCCTTTAAAAAACATTCCTGTTGGTTCAAATGTTCACAATATAGAAATGAAACCAGGGGCTGGTGGTCAGTTAGTTAGATCAGCAGGCACTTCAGCTCAAATAATATCAAAAGAAGAAACATATGTTCAAATAAGATTAGTTTCAGGAGAAATTAGGTACATAAATAAAAATTCAATGGCAACAATAGGTATTTTATCTAATCCAGATCAAAAAAATATAAAATTGGGTAAAGCAGGTAGAAAAAGATATCTTGGATTCCGACCTAAAGTAAGAGGTGTGGTTATGAATCCTGTTGATCACCCTCACGGAGGTGGAGAAGGTAGAACTTCAGGAGGAAGACACCCTGTCACTCCATGGGGAGTTTCTACTAAAGGTAAAAAAACAAGAACAAATAAAAAAACAAATGTGTTCATTATTAAAAGAAGGAAGAAATAATGGCTAGATCAGTTTGGAAAGGACCTTTTGTTGATATGAATTTAATCAAAAAAGCTGAAAAGGTTGCAGATTCAGGTAGAAAAGAGGTAATCAAAACCTGGTCTCGTAGATCAACAATCCTGCCTCAATTTGTAGGATTAACTTTCGGTGTTTATAATGGTCAAAAATTTGTACCTGTAAATGTTACTGAACACATGGTTGGACATAAATTTGGTGAATTTTCTCCAACAAGAACTTTTAAAGGTCACACAGCCGCGGATAAAAAGGCAGGTAAATAAAAATGAATCAAGATTTAACAGCAGTTGCAAAGGATAATACAGTTAGAGTAAGCCCAACTAAATTATCTAATCTTGTTAAAACAATAGTTAACAAGAAGGTAGGTAATGCTATTAATCAATTAAAATTTTCAAATAAAAGAGTTTCTACAAATGTATTAAAAGTTCTTAATGCAGCAATTGCAAATGCTGAAAATAACAAACAGTTAGATATAGATAATTTATATGTAAAAGAGGCATATGTTGGAAAAAGTTTAACTATGAAAAGATTTAGACCTAGAGCTAAAGGTAGAGCTTCATCTATTATTAAGCCATTCAGCAAAATTACAATAATTGTTGCAGAACGATCAAAGATAGAAAAGGGAAAGAAACAATAATGGGACAAAAAGTTAATCCAAATGGAATAAGATTAGGAATTAATAGAACTTGGTCTTCTAGATGGTTCTCTAATTATGATTATGCAAAACTATTACATCAAGATCTTGAAATTAAAAAATATGTTGAGCAAAAACTTAAAAATGCCAGTATATCGAAGGTTAATATTGAAAGAGCTGCAAAAAAATTAAGAATTTCTATATATAGTTCCAGACCTGGTATAATAATTGGAAAAAAAGGCGTTGATATTGAAACCTTAAAAAATAAACTTTCAAAATTATCAAATCTTGAAGTTTTTTTAGATATAAAAGAAGTTAGAAAGCCTGAAGTTGAAGCTAAGTTAGTTGCTGAAAATATTGCAACTCAGTTAGAAAAAAGAATTTCATTTAGAAGAGCTATGAAAAAAGCAGTCCAATCTTCAATGAGATTAGGTGCTAAAGGTGTAAAAGTTGTATGCAGCGGGAGACTTGGTGG
>CACEPG010000049.1 GCA_902561355.1 uncultured Alphaproteobacteria bacterium | reverse complement strand
TTTTATAAAAAATGAATCTTGTTATATTTTATCCTTCTTAACTGATAATGTTCATCAAAAAATTAATTTAATTAGTTTTTTTAAAATTATTCAAAAAATAAAAAAAGATTTTAATAACAAATATATTATATCAGATTGTTTTATTAATTATTCTGATATATTTTTTTTTGTAAAAGTTAATTTCAAATGTCTAAATTTTTTTCAAAAAAAATTTATTAGTCAAAAAATTGAAAATATTGATTTTTCTCAATTGATAAGATGCGATATTAAAAATTCATATGAAAGAGTTACTAGACTCTCAGTTATTTCATTATCATATCAAAGATTAGCAAAACAAATTAAACATAATTCTAATTTTTATTATTATTTGTTTGAATATCCATATGGAAGAATGCTCTCCTTATCTTTTACAAAAAAAAATATAAATCGTATTGGGTTTCAACATGGCCCTTCAGGTTACTTAAAAATGATTTGTTTTTTATCTAAGGAAGATAATCAATACTTATATTCAAATAATTTAACCCCAAATTTAATAATGGTTGAAGATAAAATTTCATTTGAAATTTACCAATTAGGGTTATTTAAAAATTTATCAATTATGAAAGAAATATATAGGCTAAATTATTTAAAAAAAATTAACAGAACTAATTTAATTAATAACACTCATTTAATTGCTTGTGGACTTCATGATGGATTAATGATTCTAAGAATTTTAATTAAATCAATAAAAGCTAATAAAAATATAAATTATATTTTAAAACTACATCCAAAAGCTTCTAATAGTAAGATTTTAGAATTAGTTCGTGATAGTAAATTAGAAAATTTAAAGATTGCAGATAATCAAATTGAATATTATTTAGAAAGGATAGATAAAGTTTACTTCAGCTACACTTCAGTAGGTAATGAAGCTGCTTTTTTAGGTATAAATAATGAAATTGTATATTCAGATTTTAAATTAAATGAATCAGTATTTTGTAAAGAAGAAAACTTCATTTAGTAATTTTAATTTTTATTTAAACAATTTTATAAGCATTCTTATAATTTGTTTTCCAATATCGATTATTATTGGTACTGCTTTTGTAGAAATTACAGCTATATTCATTGGTCTGTATGGTTTATATATATTAATAAGTAAAAAATTATTTCATATTGATTATATTTTTATACTTTTATTCTTAATTTATATTTCATCAAATATTTCATCAATATTAAGTGATCATCCATATGAAGCTTTTTCTAGATCCTTATTCTTATTTAGATACCCTTTGTTTTTTTTTGGTGTTTTTTATTTTTTATCAAATAATTATAATACATTAAAATATTTATTTATATCAATTTTATTAAGTGTAATTTTTGTTTACCTAGATGATTTATTACAATTAATATTAAGTTACGATATTTTTGGCTTTAAAAAACAAGCGCATAGACTCACTGGTCCTTTTGATGATGAATTAATACCTGGAATATATCTTTTTAGGTTAGGTTTAATATCTATTTGTTTTTTATCATTTAAGAATAAACACAACTTTTATTACTTATTTTTTTTAACAATATTATTACTAATAGGAGTAATAATTACTGGAGAAAAAGTGTCATCAGTTATTACTTTGTTTTCAATTTCACTATTGTTTTTAATAAGATTTGGTTTTAAAAAAATTTTGTTTGTTTTTTTGATATTATTAATATTTTTTTCAAGTTTTTTTGTTTTAATCAATTCTAGTGATATTTATAAAGAGAGGATTTGGTCTGAAACAAAAAGAACTTTAGGTATTTTTCAAACTAATAGAAATTTTTTTGACTCAGAGCATGGAGTGATGTTTCTAACTTCATTACATATTTGGAATGATAACAAGTTTTATGGAAGTGGATTAAAAACTTATAGATTAAACTGTAAGCTTGAAAAATATAGTAATATAAAAAGTTTAGTAGTCTCTGAAAGATGTTCCACGCACCCACACAATTTTTATTTTGAAATTTTATCTGAACTAGGAATATTTGGATTATTTTTATATATATTTTTAATATTATATATTCTGAATAAAATTTATCTAAATTATATACACAATAATAATTTAATTTCTTTAGGAGTTTTTTGTACATTAATTGGAATTTTTTTTCCTATAAATTTTACAAATAGTTTTTTTACAAATTTTAATTTATTATGGATAATATTTATAATTCCATTAGGTTTAATTAATTTTGCTGAACAAAAAAATGAATAATTATTCTATTATTATACCTGCATTTAATGAAGCAAAGAATTTAAATTTACTTTTAGATGAAATAGATCAAAATTGTAAATCTCTTAATTACTATGAGATAATTATTGTTGATGATAGTAGCGACGATACTACACAAAATATTCTAAGGGATAGAAAACAACAAAATCTAAGAACAATTATTAATAATACTAACCAAGGTCAAAGTTTTTCAATTTATAGAGGTATTAAAGAATCCCAATATAATAATATAATTACCATTGATGCTGATATGCAAAATGATCCAGGTGATATCCCTTATTTAGTAAAATTATATTCTCAAAATAAAAATATTAAATTAGTTTCTGGAATAAGAGAAAAAAGAAAAGATAATTTATTAAAAATTGTATCATCAAAAGTTGCAAATTTTATAAGATCTATAATTTTAAAAGATAATTGTCCTGATACAGGGTGTTCATTAAAAATTTTTGATAAAAGTTGTTTTTTAAAAATTCCATATTTTAATAGCATGCATAGATATATCCCAGCTTTTTTTATTGGAATGAAATGTAATGTAATTTATGAGCCTGTTAACCACCGTTATAGAAAATATGGCAAATCTAATTACTCTACACTTTCAAGGCTATTTAGAGGTATTATAGATTTGTATAAGGTGAGAAAAATGATTAAACGAATAAATAATTATGATTAGTTATATAAATGATTTATCAAATATTGAACTTATATTTTTGTTAATAGGATTTTTAGGTCAGGGTTTATTTGCTTCCAGATTTATTGTTCAATGGATTTATTCTGAAAAAAAAGGTGTTAGTTCAATACCTATAATCTTTTGGTACTTAAGTATTTTGGGAGGAATTGGATTGCTAACTTATGCTATATTTAGAAAAGATCCTGTGATAATATCTGGTCAATTATTTGGGATATTTATTTATTTAAGAAATTTGATATTAATTTATAGAAAAAAAAATGAGAAAAATTGATAATTATACTCACGGTTCATTACAATACAATTCTAACGAAAGAATGTCTATTGAAGATCCTTCTACAGGTGAAGTAATAGGATCCGTTGTTTTATCTAATAAAGAAGATTTTAATCAAACTATTCAAAGTTCAAAAAAGGCCTTCAATGAATGGTCTAATTACACTCCACTTAAAAGATCAAGAATAATATCTAAATTTAAAGAAAATATTGAAAAAAATATTGATGAACTTGCAAAAGTTGTTTCATCTGAGCATGGTAAAACATTAGATGATGCAAAAGGTTCTGTAATTAGAGGACTAGAGGTTGTTGAATTTGCAACTGGCATACCGCATTTATTAAAAGGTGAATTTTCGCAAAATGTTGGCACTAATATAGATTCGT
>CACEPG010000048.1 GCA_902561355.1 uncultured Alphaproteobacteria bacterium | reverse complement strand
AAATTTATTTAAAAAAAAATATATCTTACTTATTAGATTAGGTTCAAAATAATAATACATTAAATATCAAGCCAACTTCTTTTGCCAATTCTAACTAAAGATACATTCTTATTTTTCAATTGATATTTTAAATAATTAATATCTTCAATTGTATTAATATCATAACCCTCATTTTTTTTTGTAAAAAAAGGAATGATTTTATTTCCAGAAATTGAATTGTATTTTTTAACAGTTTTTGTCCAAGCTATTTCAAGAGAAGCATTTTGCTCATATACTAGAGGTAAATTAGCATATTGTGAGCTATGCCATGGCGTTTCCTTAATTTTTTTATTTATTAGAGGTTTAATTAATTTATTTTTGTAAATCCACATTTTACCAGGGTGTTGTTTGCATTTTTCTACAGCTCTTAACGAGTGTCCTTTACTGTTTTCATAAAAATTTTTTACCGCTCTTTTTATTGTTTTATGACTTCTTAAAGGACTAGTTGGTCTTAAAATAGAAAATGCATCACATCTTATATTTTTTTCAAATAAATAATTTAAAAACCATTTAACCCATTCAATATCTGGTGAATTATCAAGTGAAATTTTCTTTGGTCTAATTAACGGACACTCAGCACCATAGTATTTAGCTATTTCTGAATATATTTTGTTATCAGTAATGCAAAATATTTTATAAAAACAATTACTTCTAATAGCATTCTGGATGGTATAAGCAATTAACGGATGATTATACAAGTTTAAAATATTTTTATTTTTTATTCGCTTTGAATTTTTTCTAGCAGGAATAAATGCACATAAATAATTTTTTTTCATTAAATTAACTTATATTAAATTTTGAATGTTTTAACTTCTGATTTTTTTGTAGATGGCATTCCCGGCTCTTTTAATAATCCAAACTGTTCTTCAACTCTTACTCTGTCATTATAATGTGGGGTTGATGCTTCAATTATTTCACAATTTGTAAGTGCCTCTTCTTGATGAATCGACTTTGGAGGGAAATGAAAACAATCACCCTTAGTTAGTATTTTTGAAATCAATTTTCCATTTAAACCTTCATATCTAACTATTAATTTTCCTTTAAGGATATATCCACATTCATTTTTTTTATGATGGTATTGAAGTCCACCTTTTTTACCTTTTTTTATTTTTAATACTTTTAATGTAAGTATATTTGGTATCAATGTTAATAAAATTTCTTCACCCCATATTCTTTTTCCCATATCTTTTTTTTTTGGAAAAATAATCTTAGGTCTTTTGCTCATTATATATCTAAAATCTCAAAAACTATATTATCATCTTGATTAATGTTTTTTGTAATTTTTTTTCCAATAATTTCTTCATACTTATAGGGTTCAATTCCGTCTCCCGGAGATTTAAAATCTATATCATCTAATGTTAAAATTGTTCCCTTTTCTAGGTCTCTTTTTGCTACAATTTTTTTCTTCATTTTTGTTAAAGATATTAACTCATTTTCAAATATTATTTTATCTTTAGTGCCTAATGCAACTTTTGCTCTAGTGAGATCTCTTACTAATTTTTCCATTCCATGAGGCTCTAATGAAAAGGAATGATCACTACCTTTCATTGTTCTGTCTAACGTAAAATGTTTTTCTATTATTCTAGCCCCAAGAACATAAGCTACTAAATCCATAGCAATACCATTATGATGCGAAGATAAGCCAATAATATTTGATCTATAGTTTTCTAAATAATATTCTATTGTCCTTAAATTCAAAGAACCAGCTTCACATGGATATAAAGCTGTACATTGCAAAATAGATAAATTGTTGTGATATTTATTTATTTTTAATACTGCTCTATCAATATCAGATTTTGAAGCACCGCCAGTACTTATTATTAAAGGAGCACCCTTTGAGGCTCCATATTCAAGTAAGGGTGTATTAGTTAGATCTGCTGAAGCAAATTTAATTGCATCTATTTTTATATCAATTAAAAAATCCAAACTCTCCATATCAAATGCAGTACAAATAAAATCAATATTTTTTTCATTACATAAAGTTTTAATTTTTAAAAATTGTTTTTTATCAAATTCAAGATTTTCCCTGTGCTCACCATAAGTCTTTCCAAAAGCATTTTCACTATTATAGAATTGATCATAAAAATTTTTAGTAAAAAGATTTTTGTTACTTCTCTTTTGCAACTTAATAGCCGATACGCCAGAATTTATTGCTTTTTCAATTATATTTAAACATTTATCCAAACTACCTTGGTGGTTATGTCCTATTTCAGCAATAATATAACAATCAGTGTCTTGATCTACAGTTTTATTTTTTATACTAAATTTTCTCATCATCTACTAAGTTATCAATATGAACATGCCATGAATCAGAATAATTATATGCCTTGTCATCAATAAATATATCATAATCTGGCTTACCTAGAATAAGTTCATTATATCTTAAGCCCCAATTATCAAGTTGTTTTTTTGTGAAATCATAGCCTATTGAATTAATTTTATTTAAATCTTTTTTATATTTTGTCATAAATCTTGCAGTATATATAATAATATAATTTCCCTTTTCATATAATTCATTAATTTTTTTGATAGCATCTTGGTATGGCTCTGCTTTTTCATATTTTCCATTGGTATTTGTACATATCACCCCATCAAGATCGAAACAAATTTTTTTATTCATTAAGCTATTTAATGTGAGCTCTTAATTTTTTTGCTATAGATTTTTCCTCTTCAAAAATATAACCTAATTTTTCCTCACCCATAGCTTTTTCAATTTTTCTAATACCGCCTACTAGTTCTCTTAAACCTCTAGGTTCTAATGATGCCGATTGATCTGAACCATACATTGATCGATCTAATGTAATATGTCTTTCCAGTGAAGAAATTCCCATTGAACATGCTGCTAGTGAGATTGCAATGCCATTTTCATGACCACTATAACCGACATTGCAATTAAAAACTTTTTTCATTTTATTAATTGTTTTAAGGTTTATATATTCAGGAGGAGAAGGGTATAATGAAATACAATGCATAAGTTCAAAACTAGTATTACTTTTATTAAATTGATCAACTGCATATTTGATGTCCTCAAGATTTGTCATCCCTGTGGAAATAAAAGTATGCTTATTTTTATTTGCAACATTTTCAACAAAATCTTTGTCTACAATCATAGCTGATGCAATTTTATTAAATTTCAAATCAAAATTATCTAAGAAATCTAAACTCTCTAAATCCCAAGCAGATGCAAACCAATCAATCTTCTTGTCTTTGCAATAATCATCTATTATTTTATATTCTTTATAACCAAACTCTAAACCATTTTTTTGCTCTCTATTTGTTTTTCCCCATGGACTTTTTCTTGGAACATTGAGATCATCTTCAGAATAAACTTTGTTTATTGTTCTTTTTTGAAATTTAACTGTATTAACACCTACTTCTTTTGCAATATCTATTAGTTTTTTAGCAATATCTATATTTCCATTATGATTTATACCAATTTCAGCAATAATATTAATTTCTTTCATTAAAAAAGTCCTTATTTTTTTTTAATAATTCATCAAGAACACTTGCGGCACTATTTAAACCATTTTCATTACAAATATTTAAATCCTCTTTTATTTTATTTAATAAATTTTGCAAATCATTATTCTCTAACTTTAGCCAATAATAAACAGCTTCTTTAAAATCTTTTAATCTTACCTCGCAATTTGAATATTTCTTATAAAAAGAAAATGGATGATTGTCGTTTAAACATATAAATGGAATGTTGTTATCAAGTGATTGAAGAACTGTAGTCGAAGTAGAAGTTAAGGTTACTAACAAATCACAATTAGGTATAATTTCTTCAAATTGATTATATTGTAATAATTTAGGTTTGAATGAACGAATTGTATAGAAATTTTTAGAATTAAATATTAATTTTTTTAACTTTTGATTTATATTTTCTAATTCACCTTTTTTTTCTTTTATTATAATGAGTATTTTTTTATCATGTAAAATAATCTTATTAAATTCCTCAATTGCTCTTTCAATAATCTCTACACTTGTTGGCTTAAAGTGTATAGTACTTGCCATTGAAGGTGCAAATATTATTTTTTTATCAAATTTTGATAGTGTATTTTGCAATTCTTGAGAGAGGCCTTTATAGTTTTGTTTCAATAAATTTTTTCTAAAAAAAGGTATTTGGTAAAAATTCTTAATATGACCTCCATAATTATTAATATTATTTTTATCAATTTCATTCATATAAAAATAAATATCTAGGTCGCAATAGTCAAAATATCTAAAAGGTTTAAACATAAAAGCTTCATTTAATGAGCAAAGTATCTGATTTTTTTTATTCTTATATACCAAAGAGAATATAGGTTTATCTAAAAGTATACCAGTTATAACCTGTGAATTTATTTGAGAGATAATAAAACTTATATAACTTGAATATAGAAATTCATAAACAAATTTTGAATTTACATCTATTTTTATAAATAAACTAAATAATTTAATAAATTCCATAAAGGTTAAGAAGAATGATTTTATAGATAAAGTTACGCTTGATTTAAGATGATTTAAATGATGAAAATTATTTTTTTTATTTGAAATACTAAAATTTATAACAAAACATTCTGCTTTTAGATTTTTTAATTTT
>CACEPG010000047.1 GCA_902561355.1 uncultured Alphaproteobacteria bacterium | reverse complement strand
TAATTGTCTCTCAATATCAATTAATAAACTAGAAGCACCTATTCTTAATAATTTTGGATCTATCCAATTATTTCCTAATTCTTCTTTTACTAAAATTAAAAATTCAATTACTGTTTTAGCTGTTGATATACCTCCAGCTGGTTTAAAACCAATTTTTTTTCCAGTCATTTCATAATACTCTCTAATCATTCTAAGCATTACTAGACTATTATTTAAATTAGCATTTATTGATTCTTTGCCTGTAGATGTTTTAATAAAATCAGCTCCTGCCATCATGCAAACCATAGAAGCTTTTGCAACATTTCTTAAAGTTTCTAAATCTCCTACTCCAAGAATTGCTTTTAAATGTTTATTACTTGAAGCTTTTTTAAAATCCTTAACTTCATCATAAAGTTTTTGCCAATTATTTTGCAAAACAAGTCCACGATTTATAACTATATCTATTTCATCTGCTCCTTTTTTAATAGAATCATTGATTTCTAGTTTTCTAGTTTTATATGATGATAGACCTGCTGGAAAACCAGTGGACACAGCTGCAACAGGAATATTCTTTGGTAAATGTTTTTTAGCCTCAGCTAAAAGATGATGATAAACGCATACAGCTGCAACATTTATAGAATTTTTTTTTATATCAAAATGCTTTTGCAATTCCAAAGAAAGAGGGTTTTTTGCTTTTTCACACAAACGTTCAACTTTACCAAAAGTATCATCTCCACTTAAAGTAGTAAGATCAATTAATGTAATTGCCTTAAGAAGCCAAGCTGCTTGATATTCTTTTTTAACTGATCTTCTTTTAGTAAGCGTAGATGTTCTTCTTTCAACAGCACTAAGGTTAACTTTAATATTATTAATTAGATCTAAATCAAGTTTCATATTTCAACTATATTAATTCTTTAAGTATTACTCCAGTGTTTCTAGAACTTAATTGTTCCAAAATCCCCTTTTTCCTCAATGACAATTATCTCTATATTTGTTAAGCTCAGCTCTCTTGCTATTGCCAAACCTACTGCTCCAGCACCCACAATTACAGTATTTGTCTTAAATTCTTCCATTTTTATCAATTTTATATGGTTTTTTTATAAAAAACAGCATGATTGATTGCTGTACCTTATATATGAATTGATCTATATAAAAAAAATAATTTCTTCGGAGGAAATATGAAAAAATTACTTCTTGCAGTTATTGTAAGTTTGTCAACGATTTCGACAGCTGCTTTAGCTGAAATAAAAGTGGGTATAATTCTTGGTTTCACAGGACCAATTGAATCACTTACTCCTGCTATGAGAGATGGTGCTAAACTTGCATTTCAAGAAGCATCTGACTCAGGCAATCTCCTTGGTGGAGAAACATTTACAATTCTTGAAGCTGACTCTACTTGTGTTGATGCAGCTGCTGCAACTGCTGCTGCTGAAGGCTTAGTTGCTGATGGAGTTGCTGCAATAATGGGTGCAGATTGCTCTGGTGTTACTAAAGCAATTAATGCGAGTGTTGCAGTTCCTAATGGTATCTTAATGGTATCACCATCTGCTACTTCTCCAGCATTAAGTAAAGTTCCTGATGCAGGTACTTTTTGGAGAACTGCTCCTTCTGATGCTAAAGGTGGTCAAATCTTAGCTCAGATTGCATTAGACAGAGGATTAACTTCTGTTGCAATTACCTATGAAAACAGTGACTACGGAAAAGGTTTATCTGAAGTATTCGCTGCAGCATTTGCTGCTGGTGGTGGAACTGTTACAACAAATGATCCGCATGAAAATGGAAAAGGTGACTATTCAGCAGAGGTTGGAGTTCTAGCTTCAGCTGGTGGAGATGCTTTAGCCGTTCTTGGTTATCTTGATCAAGCTGGTGGAAAAATTGTTCAAGGTGCTTTAGATTCAGGTGCTTTTGATCTTTTCGTACTTGGTGACGGAATGATTGGTCAAGCATTAGTTGATAACATTGGAAGTGATCTTGAGGGATCTTTTGGATCTGTTCCAGGTTCAACTTCTAAAGGTGCTACTAAATTTAATGATCTAGCAGCAGCTAATGGTATGGATGGTACTGCTCCTTATGTAGCTCAATCTTATGATGCAGCTGCTTTAATTGCATTAGCAATTCAATCTGGTGGATCTGCAGATAAAACATCAATACTAACTAACATTTTAAAAGTTGGAAATGCCCCAGGTGTTAAAATTATGCCAGGTCAACTTTCTTATGGCTTACAAATGTTAGCAGCTGGTGAACAAATAGATTACGATGGCGCTACTGATGTAGAATTCAATGTTTTTGGTGATGCTTTTGGAGCATTCCTAGAACAAGAAGTCAGTGGTGGAGCATTTACTACTGTTAAACAAAGATAATTTTAATTAATTATATTTTAAAACCCCGATAATTTATCGGGGTTTTTTTTATTAAACATCAAGGTTTGCTTTATATTAAGAATATCTGATTTTTTCAGGTAATATTCCTTTAGGTCGATAACGCATTATAAGAAGTAATATAGTTCCCATAATTAAATACCTAAAATAAGGAATACTGTTAATTAAATGGATTTTAAATGAATTGTTATCCTCTAAGCCAGATGTTAAAATATTAATTATAAATTGAGAAGCTGGAGCAGCTTCAATCCACGTAAACCAAATTATAAAGCCACCCAAAATAGCACCAAGATTATTTCCACTACCTCCAACAATGACCATGATCCATATTAGAAAAGTATATCTAAGAGGCTGAAAACTAACAGGTGTAAATATGCTATCTAGTGTAATTAGCATTGCACCAGCTATACCAACTACCCCAGAGCCTATAACAAATACTTGTAAGTGTCTTTTAACTACATCTTTACCCATAGCATTAGCAGATACTTCATTATCTCTAATTGCTCTCATCATTCGACCCCAAGGTGAAATTTGAGCTTTATTAGCAAGATATAATATTATTAAAAGAACAACAAAAAATAAAATTGCATAACAAATTTTTACAAATATTATTGAAGATTCTATAACAAGCTGGTTTAAAATTTTTTCATATTCTAATTTATCTATTATTTCTGATAAATATGATTCATAAAAATATTTTACAGAAGCTATGAACCATTCTGTTTGTTGAAGATCAATTTCATAAGGAACTGGTCTTTTTAAACCTACAACATTTTTTACTCCTCTTGCAAGCCATTCTTCAGATTTTAATACAGCAATAATAATTTCTGATATTCCTAAAGTAGCTATAGCTAAATAATCTGAGCGAAGACCTAATGTAATTTTCCCTATCGCAAATGCTACTCCTGCAGCAAATAAACCCCCAACAATCCAAGAAAAAATAATTGGTAAACCCATTCCGCCTAAAAAACCAGTTAATGTAGGATTAACAGCTTCTATTGCTGTTACAGAAGGATGATAAACTATTTTTACTAATATTAATCCAATTACAATGACTAAAGTTATTATCCAATATTTCTTTTTATTATTTTCAAGTCTCTTATTAGCCCAATAAACAATCAAAGAAATTAAAACTATTAATAAAAAACTAATCATTATTCCCATACCACCTGCACTCCAAGCCTCATTAATAGGAGCATGAGAAACTAATACAGCAGCTAAACCACCTAGTGCAGTAAACCCCATAATTCCAACATTAAAAATACCTGCATAGCCCCATTGCATATTAATACCCATGCTCATTATTGCTGAAATGATACACATATTTAAAATTGTAAAACTTAGTGACCACGACTGCATCAAACCAACAAATAATAAAAGCAATGACATAATTAATATAGAAATAATTTCAGTTCTTTTAGAATTGATCATAAGGTTCTTCCTTTAAAAATACCTGAGGGCCTAACTAGTAATACTATAACTAATATAGTAAATGACACTGCGAATTTATAATCAGTAGATAATAATTGGATCATTCCTGTTGGTTCAAGAGATTCTGGAAGCAGGTATTTAAAAAACTTTTTATAAGCATAAGTAATCATAATTTCTGAAAATGCTATAGTATAACCTCCCACAACTGCACCGATTGGATTACCAATTCCTCCAACAATAGCTGCGGCAAATATTGGTAAAACTAAACCTAAATATGTAAATGGTTTATAGCCTTTATCTAAGCCATATAATGTACCAGCTACACATGCTAAAGTACCCACTATTAACCAGGTAATAAAAACAACCTTAGATGGATTAATCCCAGATAATAAAGCTAAATCTTCGTTATCAGAAAAAGCTCTCATAGATTTCCCAGTTTTAGTTTTCTGAAGAAACCAAAAAACTAAAAATAAAAGAATAATAGTGATAAAAACCGTAATTACCTGAGTTGATTTTAAAGCTAAGCCTTCGCTTAAACCTGTTATGTTTTTAAATTGTTTTGCTTTAATTATAAATTTTTGACCATCGAAAAATTTTATATCATTTGGTCCGATTACTATTCTAATAATTGCATTTATAACAAACATAACGCCTATAGAAGCCATTGCAATTACAACTGGTGCACTTTTTTGTATTCTATAATAATTAAATACAAATCTATTAAAAAGTAATGATAAGCCTATTGTTGTCAATATAGCAATTGGTAATGCCAAAAGAGCTGTAGGAAGAAAACCTAAGTTTATATTGCTAGACTGGAAAAACCATGTGATCAAGATGCAAATCATTGTACCAAACGACATAAATTCTCCATGAGAAAAATTAGCAAATCTTAATATACCGTAAATAAATGTTATACCTAAAGCTCCTAATGCTAATTGAGAGCCATAAGTAATAGCTGGAATAAAAACAAAATTTGTTAATAAAACTATAGCATTCAAAATATCAATCATTTAACCGCCTAAAAATGATTTCCTAACTTCAGGATTATT
>CACEPG010000046.1 GCA_902561355.1 uncultured Alphaproteobacteria bacterium | reverse complement strand
ATAATTCTAAAAATACTATTTCATTATATGCTAGTGGAATTAACCCTGGTGAAGCTTTAGAAAAAATAGAAGAAGCTAGATCTGTAGGCATAAATTCTTTTAAAGTCAAAATTGGCTTTAACAATAATTTGGATATTAATTTATTAAATTTATTAAAAGAAAATATTAAAAAGAATGAAAATTTAATGCTTGATGCAAATCAAGGGTGGAATTTACATAATGTAATTAACTATTTGCTCACTTTAGAAAAGTATAAAATTTTTTGGATAGAAGAACCAATATCTGCATCCTCCACAATTGCAGATTATGAAAGGTTATCAAATCTAAAAAATGTTAATATAGCTTTAGGTGAAAATATTAATAATATGAATGAATTTGATTTTTATCTTTCACACAATAACTTCAATTACATTCAACCAGATATTACTAAATATGGAGGTATTAGCTTAATATATAACTTAGCAAAAAAATATAATCCTAAAAAAATCTGGCTTCATTTTTTAGGAAGCGGTGTAGGTTTATTGACTTCAGCTCATGTTATGGCAGCGATAAATCCAGAAGGTAAATTAGAAACAGATATTAATGAAAATTTATTAAGAACTAAAATTTTTGATACTGCAATAATTATTAATGAAGGAAAAATAAATTTAAATAATAATTTTGGTACTGGAATGAAATTGAATATGGAAATTATAAATAAATATTTAATTAAATCTTTTAGTAATTAAATTTAAATAATAATTACAAAAATAATATTTTCATATTATATATACTTAATAATGAATATATCTTCTTTAAAAACTAACAGTATTTCCAAATTTCATTGGAAATGTAGACATACATGGAAAAAAAGCTCTAAAAATACTTTATGGTGTTTGCTTGGATGCTCAATAGGAGATTTTGGTACAATTTTGTATTTTCAAATTAATCAATTTGAAATTTCCACTTTCATAATTATGCTTTTAGCAATTATTAATGGTTTAATTACAAGCACCTTATTAGAAACTATTATTTTATCTTTTCAAATGAGTTTAAAAAAAGCTTTTAATACAGCTTTAACTATGAGTTTTTTATCGATGATTGCTATGGAAGTAGCCATGAATGCTGTTGATTGGATAATTATAGGAGAGGCTAAATTAGTTTGGTGGGTAGTTCCTTTAATGTTGTTAGCAGGTTTTTTAACTCCATTACCATACAATTATTGGAGATTAAAAAAATATAATATTGATTGCCATTAATATTTATCGACAATTTTAGTTATTTTTGATTAAACAAATTTAAATATGAAATTTAATCATTTTTTAACAAGTTATATCCCTGACCTTAGTATTGGCTTTAAAACTCATTTTGAAAATATGATTGAACAATCTATTTTTGCTGAAGAATGTGGTTATAACACTGTTTCTATTCCTGAACATCATTTAGTAAATTTATTAATGATGCCATCACCTTTACAAATGGCTGTAAAAATTGCTACTCTAACTAAAAATATAAATATAGCTACTAGTGTGGCTGTGTTACCATTACATGACATGAGAACTTATGCAGGAGAAATTTCGACAGCAGATATACTAACAGATGGTCGATTAATTTTTGGAGTAGGGAGAGGAGCTTTTGCTTGGGAAATGAATAGATTAGGTTCTCCTATAGAAACTTCTAAAGAAAAATTTATTGAATCACTTGAAGTGTTAAAACTTTTATTAAGTAAAAAAGATGTAGGCTTTAAAGGTAAATATTATAATTTTGATCCGATAACAATTATGCCTAGACCAATTAGTAATCCTATTCAATTTATGATTGCAGCAATGGACCCATCAAGTATTGAAAATGCAGCCTCACAAGGTTTTCATGTACAAAGTACAGTTTTATCAAGTTCAAAAGACTTATTAATTGAAAGAGTTAATGCTTTTAAAAAAGGTAAGAAAAAATTAGGTGAAAAAGGTAAATTAATTACATTATCTATGCAAAGAGTTGCTTATGCTGCAAAAGATGAAAAAGATGCTGAAGAAAAAAATACAATGGCTTATGAATATTATAAACGTTTTGATAATATGTTTACAGGCCCTGGAAAAGTTAATGGTGGTGAAATTGAACCTTTACCAAGAAAACAAACTATTGATGAATTAAAAGATAACTTGCTTATTTGTCCTGTTAATCAAATGATTGATAAATTAAACTTATATGCTGAGGCAGGGATTGATGAAATAATTTTTAGTTCTAGTTTTGGTCAATCACAAAAGGAAACAATGGAATCTATGAAAAGAATTAGTGATTATGTAATTCCACATTTCAAAGAAGCAAATACCTATGTAGCTTAACTAATGTCTAAAAAATTTATTTGTGACTTTAAAGTATCTGGTAAAGGAATTCCGCTTTTTTTAATTCATGGGATAGGTTCAAATAAAAAAACATGGAAAGAATTGATAATTTCTTTATCTAAATTTTTTACTGTAATATCTTATGATTTACGAGGTCATGGTAATTCTTATGTTTCAAAATCTAATTTTAAAATGAATGATTTAATTCAAGATTTAGAAAATTTAAGAAATCATTTAAAAATTAAGCATGGTTACTTTGCAGGACATTCACTAGGTGGTATGATTGCACCTATTTATTCACTGAAATTTCCTAAAAGAGTATTAAAAATTGGTATGCTTTCAACAGTAGCTGGAAGAACAATAGAAGATAAAAAAAAAATAAATAATGTAATTAATCAAATGGAAAAAAATGGTATTAAAAATTCATTAGAGAAACTTACAAATAGATGGTTTACAGATAGATTTATTAAAAACAAAAATTATTTAGTTAAAAAAAGATTACTTCAAGTTTTAAATACAGATCCTAAAGTTTTTTTGAATGTTTTTAAAATTTATGCAAATACAGAAATGTTTCCGCTATTAAAGAAAATTAATCATCAAACAATTTTAATAACAGGTGAAAATGATTTAGGATGTAGTCCTAAACATAATATTAAAATGGCAAAACAAATAAAAGATTCGCAATTAGTTATTTTACCTAAACTTAAACATTCAATATTAATTGAATCACCTGAAAAAGTTTCTAAGTTAATGATAGATTTTTTTAAATGAATAAGATTCAAATATATTATAATACTGATTGTTTAAGAAAATCTAATGGTGTAAATCATCCTGAAAGAAAAGAACGTTTAGATTCAATAATTTCGTCAATTAAGGAAATAAATAATATTGAAATTAAATTCAATGATGCACCTCTAGTAGATTTGGAATTTGTTTATCCGATACACCCTAAAGATCATGTTGATAATATATTCTCTAAAATTCCTAAAAATGGATTAAATTCTTTAGAAAATGAACCTTATGCTGATACTTTTTTATGTCCCAATAGTAAGAATGCAATTCTTCGTGCTTGTGGTGCAGGTATATTAGCTGCAGATAACCTTATAATTAATTCAAACAAAAAACATTTTTGCGCAGTAAGACCGCCAGGTCATCATGCAGAAACTAAAAGAGCTAATGGATTTTGTTTTTTTAATAATGTTGCAGTAACTGCAAAATATTTACAAAATAAATATGAATTAAATAAAATTGCTATCATAGATTTTGATGTACATCATGGAAATGGAACTCAAGAAATATTTTATAATGATGAAAAAATAGTTTATGGGTCCATACACCAATCACCATTATTTCCTGGAACAGGATTGGAAGATGAAATTGGAGTAGGAAATATTTTTAATGCTCCAATAAGTAAAGAAACTGGATCTAAAAACTTTCATAAAATATTTGATAATAAAATTCTTGATAAAATTGATGCTTTTAAACCAGAAATTATACTTGTTTCAGCTGGTTTTGATGCTCATTATAGAGATCCTTTAGCTCAAATTAATTTAGAAAGTGAAGATTTTTACATTTTAACAAAAAAAATATCTGAAATTGCAAATTCTCATTCAAAAGGAAGAATTATATCTTTTTTAGAAGGTGGTTATGATTTAATTGCTCTAAATGAAAGTATAAAAGAACATTTATTAGCTTTATAAAAATTAACCTAATTAATAATTTATTTAATTGACTCACAATAAATTAAATAACTATTTTCTTTATTATTATTTTTGAAATAACATTCAGAATTTTCTGTTAAAAATAATCCATCATTTAAATTTAATTTGCTTTCTTTTTTGTTATAATTTTTTATTATAAAACTTATATTATTAGATAAAGCTAAAAAAGTAGTTTCTTTTTTATATTTCAACAGTGGCGTTATTTGATTTGGAATCAAATGAATTTTTTTGACTTTTAAAAATTCAGTTTCAATTATATTTGCAATTAAAACTTCTTGATTTTTACCATGCATTTCCCATACATAGTCATCTTCTCTTATAATTTTAAATGAATTTTGGTTTTTGAATTTATTATCTAATTGTCTAACTTTTCTAATGTATTTCGAATTTTTTAATAATTTTTGTTTTTTTGCATACAAACCTGATGTTCCTGTTGATGGTGGTGGTGAGAAAAATTCTAAAACTTGTAAATAATCATCACTATAATTAAAAGCATGGTGCCATGTATCTTTTCTAAAAAAAACAGATTCTCCTTTATTTATTCTGTGAGTTTCGCCTGTTTCAGGATTATTTATTATTAATACACCGGATAACACATATAGTAATTCATCTGCACCAAAAATAGTTCTATATTCTTCAGAGTGCTTAAAAAAAGCCTCTTGGTTTCATGCCAAAAATTATTTGATGCAGTTTTTTATTTGATAAATATATCCAATCTTTTACGTAACCAGCTTCTTTATCTCCCCAAATATAAGTTTGCATTTTTTTATACTTAATATGAGTAGGTTTATCAAAATTTGGACGAGGAGAGGATTTATACGTCATCATGGTCTCTATCATGATCTAAGTGACTTTTTTTCATTTTTATTTTTTTACTAAATTTTAAATTTTTAAATTCACTATTTATAGATATTTGTTTCTGTTTTTTTGATGATTCATATATTTTAATCATAATTTCATTAACATGATATGAATGATCTAAACTGATTAATGGTTTTTTTTTATTTATAATACAATCTACTAAGTGAGTAAAACCTGCCGTCCAAGGCCAATTCGCGTATGGGGTTTTATAAAGTTCCCATGAAGATCTTTTATTTCTCCATATTTCATAACCTTTAGGCTCCCAATCATCACCAAGCATTTGAATTGTGCCATGATTACCATATAATTCAACAGCAGGAGAATTATATTGCTGCATAGTAAAACCAGTAGTAACAACTGCTAAACATTTATTTTTAAATTCTAATAAAATTTGAAAATTATCATCTGTTTTAACTTTAATTTTCTTTTTATTAATATTTCTATATGATTTGGAAATTGATGATTTTGCTAAAATTTTTA
>CACEPG010000045.1 GCA_902561355.1 uncultured Alphaproteobacteria bacterium | reverse complement strand
ATTAAAAATGTTAAAATATAAAATATCTATAGTTAGAGCAATGTATGGAATTAGCCCCAAATAAGAAAAAAAATATTTTAAACTTAAAGAATTAATCATTCAATTTATGTATTATAACACAATTTTATCTATAAAAAATTTGTTAAATAAAAGACATATAGAAGAATGCAAATTAATATCTGATTCTTTTAACATTAACTGTTTTAAATTAATAATAGATAAAAAAATTTATGTTGCTAAAATTTTCAAAGATAAAAAATTTTTTTCAAATTCTATTTTAGCAGAAAAAAAAAATTTAGAATATTTAAAATCTTTTAATTTAAAATCATTTCCTGAAATAAAAGCTTTTAATGAAAATATTTTAATCATAGATTATATAAAAAACGATGATTCATTCTCTAAAAATTCTAAAAATTCTTTTTTAAATGCTGTTATAGAACTTCATTCAATACAATCCGAACAATTTGGTTTAAATTTTGACACGCAAATAGGTGGAATGATGCAACCTAATAATCAAAACGTTAACTGGTGTAATTTTTTTAGTGAAAATAGGATAAACTATATTTTTGAACTAATATCTAATTCAAATCCTATGCCTTCAGAAATAAATTTTAAAATTGAAAAACTTTTAAAAAAAATTAATAATTTTTTACCTTCAAATATAAAACCAACTCTTTTGCATGGAGATCTTTGGAAAGGAAATATTTTATTTTTTAACAATAAATTTGCTGGTTTTATTGATCCTGGGTCATTTTATGGTCATAATGAACTAGAAATTACATATCTTAAATGGTTAAGTCCAAAATTTATTGATAACAATTTTATTGAAAAATATAATGATAATTTTAAAATTGATAAAAACTATTATATTTATGAACCAATATATCAGCTTTATTATTCGTTAATGAATGTCTATTTGTGGAATAGGTTGTATATTCAAGAAATAAATAAAATACTAAAAAAAATAAAAATTTAGATTGATCTTATGTGTGGAATTAATGGAATAATATTTAAAAAAAATGAAATAGAAATTCATAAGATTCTAGAAATGAATATGATGTTAAAACATCGTGGACCTGATCAGTCTGGATTTTTAAAACATAATAATCTTTTGTTAGGTCATACTCGTTTATCAATACTAGATTTATCAGAAAAGGGTTCTCAGCCAATGTCATCTGATGGAAGATATTGGATAGTATATAATGGAGAAGTTTATAACTATCTTGAAATTAAAGAAGAACTTATAAAAAAAAATTATAAATTTTATTCAAACACAGATACTGAAGTGATTTTAAACGCTTTTGCAGAATGGGGTGAGAAATGTTTTGAAAAATTTAATGGAGAGTGGGCATTAGCAATTTTAGACAAAAAAGAAGATGTGCTTATAATATCAAGAGATGGTATTGGCTATAAACCCTGCTATATTTTTGAAGACAATGATTATTTTTCTTTTAGTTCGGAAATAAAACCTTTATTTTCTTTGTATAAATCACTTAATTTTGACTCGTCTAATTTAGGTATAGCATCTGAGTCATTATTCTATAGCTCAAAAACAATTTTTGAAAACATAACTCAGTTAACTCAAGGAAGGCTAATTAAGATCAATCTAAAGTCAAATGAAAAAAAAATAATAAGATGGGACTATCCTCTTTCTAAACTTCCAAAAGTACATCCTAGCTATAAAGAAAATACTGAAAATTATTTTGACCTTTTGTATAAATCAACAAAGCTTAGACTTAGAAGCGATGTTAGTATTGGCACCTCTTTAAGCGGTGGCTTAGATTCTTCAGCAATTTTTTGTTTATTAAACCTCTTGGAATCAAAAAATGAAACTGATCAAAATAAAGTCAATCTTAGCCCTATAATTATGGATTATAAAGATATGCTATCAAAAACAGAAGCTCAAGAATTGTCAAAAGCATATAAAAAAGAAAGCTTAGTAGTTTCTGACAAAGAGGAAAATATACAAGATACTAAAGAAATAATTTCAAAACTTGAAACAGCTGAAGAATTTTTTATGCAATTCAATTTATATAAGAAACAAAAAAACAGGGGATTAAAAATTAGTATTGATGGACATGGAGCCGATGAATTTTTAGGTTACCCACATTATTTTCCAGAATTGTCAGTCGATATTTTTAATAATCTAATCAATAGCTATAAAACAGTTTTAGCTTTTGGGGGTGAAAATTCAAAAATAAGATTCAAAAAACTTTTTGGATTGGGTGATAAAATTGCAAATGAAATTCCTTTTATGGCAACACCTAATACTAAGAATTATTTTTCAAAATATATTGATGTCAAAGAATATGACAGCTCTTTTCAGATTGTAAATGAAGATTTGGATACATTAAGTGATTTTAATTATTCTTTGAAATTTACATACTTAATATCTTATTGTGGTTGGTTTCAATTTTTTTTAAACAAATGGGACAGAGCATCTATGGCAAATTCAATAGAGGTAAGAATGCCATTTTTAGATCCAAATGTTAGATTGTTTGGATTAGCTTTAAGCACTGAACATAAAATAAAAAATTCAAAATCAAAATCTATTTTAAGAGATTCATTTAAAAAACATCTTCCAGATTCGATATATAATCAAAATTTTAAACAGGGGTTAACACAGCACAAGTTTGATTTTAATTCTTCTAAATATTTAAATTTTGTTCAAACAATTATTTCTGAAAAAAAATTTAAAGAAAATGGTTTATGGGACATAAATAAAATATCTCAAGATATAAATAATAAACAAAATGTAAACAATATTTGGAGGTTATGTAAATATTATTTAATGTTAGAAGGATTTAAAGAAAATTTTGTTTCATTAGAAAACGCAGATATTAATAGTGAATCTTTTAACAATCTTTCTAATTAAAAATATTAAACACAAGGATTGGGATCAGAAAGATGTATATTTTCAATTTCTTCTAAAATTTCTTTAGACAACGTTATATCAATGCTATCAATGTTTTCTTTTAGCTGTTTCATTGAAGTAGCTCCGATTATATTGCTTGTAACAAATGGCCTATCGTTTACAAAAGCATTAGCAAATGTTGAAGGTTCTATTTCATATTTTTTTGACAAACTAACATATTTTTCTATAGCTATTTCTCCTCTAGTTGTATGATGTCGTGAGAAACGACTTGGCCAGAGAGTATATCTAGCATTATCAGGTTTTTTATTATTCAAATATTTTCCACTTAATCTTCCACCAGCTAAAGGTGAATAAGCTAATAAACCACATTGTTCTCTTATGGACACTTCTGAATTTGATATATCGAAAACTCTATTAACTAAACTATAAACATTTTGAATAGACATCATTCTTGGAAGTTTTTTTTCTTTAGCTATTTGTAAAAACTTCATTACTCCCCATGGGGTTTCATTTGATAAACCAACATGTCTAACTTTCCCAGACTTAACTAATTCATTTAAATTATGCAAAACCTCTTCAACTTGCACCCATTCATTGTCATAGGGATCAAAGTTAAAATCTAAATTTCCAAATTTTGGAACTTTTCTTTCTGGCCAATGCAATTGATATAAGTCAATATAATCAGTTTGCAATCTTTTTAAACTTCCATCAATAGCTTGGATCATGTTTTGTTTATTGAAGTTTAATTTATCAGATCCTTCTCTTATCCAACTCAGATCACCAGGATCACCTTTGGAAGCAATTTTGGTAGCTAAAATTATTTTATCTCTCTTTTTTCTTTCTTTAAACCAATTACCTATTATTTCCTCTGTTCTTCCATATGTTTCTTTTCTAGGCATAACAGCATATAATTCAGCTGTATCAAAAAAATTTACACCTCTGTCTACCGCATAATCCATTTGCTGGAAGCCTTCTTCTTGGGTATTTTGCTCTCCCCACGTCATTGTTCCTAAACAAATTACACTTACATTAAGTTCTGTTGTCCCTAATTTTCTGTACTTCATAAATATTTAAACGAAATGCCTTGAATTTGTCTAATTTATAGCGATATAAGTTATAAATAAAAGGAGAATTTATGGCTTTAGACTTTAATCAACGATCATTTACTAAAACAGCAGATCAGTCAGCCATTGATCAGGGCTTGAGGGCTTATATGCTTAAAGTCTACAACTATATGACTATGGGTTTACTTATAACAGGCCTTATTGCTTATATGTTTGGCAGAGCTTCTATTGTAACAAATGAGTTTGGTCAAATTGTTGGAATCACCGCAATCGGAAATATGTTATTTGATTCCCCACTACAGTGGATAGTAATGCTAGCTCCATTAGGGATGGTTTTTTATTTAAGTTTTCGTATAAATAAAATGAGTCTCTCAGCGGCTCAAATAACTTTTTGGATTTTTGCAACTTTAATGGGCTTGTCACTAGCTTCTATTTTTATAGTTTACACTGGAGCATCAATTACAAGAGTATTTTTTATTTGCTCAGCTACTTTTGGAGCAATGAGCTTGTACGGATATACTACAAAAAGAGATTTAACCGCAATGGGTGGTTTTTTAATAATGGGATTATTTGGAATAATTATAGCAAGTATAGTTAATATATTTATGCAAAGTCCTGCTATGTATTTTGCTATATCAATTATAGGAGTAATAATCTTTGTTGGTCTTACAGCTTATGACACTCAAAAAATAAAAAATATGTATTATGCAGCTGATTCTGAAACGCTAAGTGGGAAAAAAGCAATAATGGGAGCGTTGACTTTATACTTAGACTTTATCAACTTATTTATTATGTTGCTTAGGTTATTTGGCCAAAGAAGATAATTTACTTTATATTTATTAATTTATTTTTATTATTACCCAGTCTTTAATAGACTGGGTTTTTTATGCAGAAATTAAATAAAAATATTGAAAAAATAATAAAAAATTTTAACAAAGGAAATCATCTTAACTCATTTAATCAAATCGAAGCCTTATTAAAAAATAATTCACAAAATATAGAGTTATTGTTTGCATACGGATTTATGCTTTCAAAAATTAATCATAATGAAAAGGCAAAGAATATTTTTGAAAAATTACTACTAATTAAACCTATGCACACTCAGTCTCTAAACTATCTTTATATTAATTATCTAAAAATTAATAAATTAGATGAATCAGAAATTATCATCGATAAACTCTTAAAAATAAAACCTGAACATTATGAAGCTTTAAGAGACAAGGCATATATAAATTACTTAAAACAAAATTTTACAAATGCTTTAAGATTTATAAACAAAGCAATTAAAATTAATAACAAAGAAGTATTTGGATTAAATATTTTAGGGTTAACTTATATTAAAACTAACAATATAGATGAAGCTATAAAAATATTTGAAAAAGCCGTTCTAGTAAATGATAAATATTTTGATAGTTTCAATAATTTAGGAAAGTGCTACATAGATAAAGAAAACTTAAATTTAGCGTTTAGTTATTTTAAAAAAGCTAACAAAATAAATCCTAATTCAGAACTACCTATAATGAACATTGGAAATGTTCTTTCTTTAAAAGACAAAAATAAGTCTGCAATTAATTTTTATTATAAAGCTCTAGAAATTAACCCTAAAAATAATTTAATTTATACAAATATAGCAATAACTTATTGTAGACTAAAAAATTTTGATCAAGCAACAAAATATTATAATAAAGCCATTGAGCTAAGTCTGGAAACACCTAATCTTAACT
>CACEPG010000044.1 GCA_902561355.1 uncultured Alphaproteobacteria bacterium | reverse complement strand
GCACACCTCCCTTTTTTAAGCCAGGGCAAATATCCTGATTCAAAAACTCAACTTGAATTTCAACAGTTACTTTTGTATCATCTTGAACTCGTAAAAAATCAAAGTGAATCAATCTATCTGTTACAGGATGATATTGTAAACTTTTTGGTAAAATCTTTTCTACTTTGCCATTAATATCTATATTAATTATTTTAGAATAAAAAGAACCTGAATGCATAAGTTTTTGTAGAACTTTATTTTCAAAAGCAATTTGAGTTGGCTCCGTTCCTTTTCCATACACTATACCTGGGATAAGTCCTTTATTGATAAGGGAAAGGGTAGATCCATTAGTTTTTGATCTTTCAATTACTTTATATTTGTCCATAATTAATATTTATATTTAGTCAAAAAGAGCAGAAACAGATGAATCACTGCTAATTCTCTTAATTGCTTCCCCCATTAAAGGAGCGATGCTTATATGTCTAATATTTTTTATATTTTTGATTAAATCAGAAGCTTGAATACTATCAGTTAACACCAGTTCTTCAATTGCAGAATTTTGAATTCTTTCCAGTGCTTTTCCTGATAAAACTCCATGAGCAATATACGAAAAGATTTCTTTAGCCCCTTTATTTTTAAGAGCTTTTGCAGCATTACACAAGGTACCTGCAGAGTCTGCTATATCATCTAGTAAAATACATGTTTTATTATTCACATCACCAATAATATTCATCACATCAGATTCTCCTGCTTTTTCTCTTCTTTTGTCAGCAATAGCTAATCCAGCATTCAATCTTTTTGCAAAAGCCCTGGCTCTAACAACACCTCCAACATCAGGTGATGCAATAACCAGATTTGAATTATTTTTGAACTTTTTTTTCATATCTTTAATTATCGGTGGAGCTGAAAATATATTATCCAAAGGTATATCAAAAAAGCCTTGTATTTGACCTGCATGTAAATCCATAGTCAAAACTCTATCGGCGCCAGAAGAAGTAATAAGATTAGCAACAAGTTTAGCTGTTATAGGTGTTCTAGGACCAGTTTTTCTATCTTGTCTAGCGTAACCATAATATGGAATAACTGCTGTAATTCTTTTTGCCGAACCTCTTTTTGCTGCATCGATACAAATTAATAATTCCATCAAATGATCATTTGCTGGATGAGAAGTAGATTGAATTATAAAAACATCTTCTCCTCTTATATTCTCATTTATTTCAACAAAAATTTCATGGTCAGCAAATTTACGAATTGAGGCATTAGCTAAAGGAACACCAATGTATGAAGAAATTGACTCAGCTAGAACTTTATTACTATTACAGGCAATAATTTTCATTTAATTAAATTATTCCATATATAACTATTACAATAGTTCAATACAAAAAATTTATTTAAAGCCTATGATATTGATCATTCTGCCAGTATTTAATTCATCAATATGCTTAGATCTTCGGTAACTAAAGAACATTGATTTATTAGAATATGTATCTTTTTTTATATTATATACATTATTTATCCCTAAATCTTTAAATTGAAAATTTATAATTCCCCTCATATCAAATAAATCTTTGCCACTATTTTTAAATTTAAAAAATTCTGAATATTTTGAATTCTTTCTAATAAATTGATTTTTAAAATCAGAATTTACTTCAAAATTTCTTTTAGATAAGCATGGACCAATAATTGCAATTAAGTCATCTCTTTTTATTTTATTTTTGTTAATACTTTTTACACCATTTTTAACTATATTATTTAAAGTACCTTTCCATCCTGAATGAAGACAACAAATTATCTCTTTTTTTTTATCAAAAATAAATATAGGGGCGCAGTCTGCAGTCAGTATACCTATAGCTATTTCTCTATTTTTTGTTATTATTCCATCTGCTGAATGCTTTTTATTATAATTTTTAGAATTTATATGAATTATTTTTGTTGAATGAGTTTGTTTGACTAATATTAATTTTTTATTATCTAAGTTTAATTTTTTAATTGCTGTTAAAATATTTTTTTTTACATATCTTTTATTGTCCTTACTTGCATAACTACAATTTAAAGATTTAAAGTTTTTTTTTGAATATCCGCCGTTTCTTGTAAAAAAGCCATAATTTACAAACTTTGAATTAATAGAATTAATTTTAAAAAAAATTTTTTTCATTTTGATGAAACTATTAATACTTTGAAACTATTACCCATATATTTATCATCTGTTAAAACCTTATATTGATTTTCTATTATTTTTTTTTTCATTAAAGTTTGATTTACCTTTAGAGAATTTTTCCTTTTACTTATTCCATATTCATTTAAAAATTTTTTTTGAGAAGAATATAGATCAACTTTAAGATTATTTTGTTTTGCAATAGTTATAAATTCACTAAAATTAACTAATGAAGTAATGTCTTGTTTTCCAATATTTTCAAAGAGATGAGTTTTTTTGTGTCTAAAAACTGTTTGTAAACTAAAGTTTTTTAATATTTCATTATATCCATAATCAATAGTAATAATCATTCCTTTATTTTTATTAATATGCCTGCATAGATTATTAAAAATTTTCTCTCTCTCTATTGATATTTCAGCTACACCATATTTATTATATTTTAGAAGCTCTTTTTTTATTTTTTTCTCTGTAACTATTTTATCAAATAATGAAAATTGATTTTCATTAAAATTATACTTTACAAATTTTTCTAGCCAATGTTTTTTTTTATAAAATTGTCTAATTGCAAAACAATCAAAAAACTCATTCGAGTAAACTATTGAAGGCAGGGCAGAATTTAAATGAAATTTTTCTTTCCATTTTACATTTTTTATATCAAAAGAATTTACAACTTCTTTTTGTAATTTAATTAATTCTATATTTTTATCAATTAAAGTGATTTTTGCATTTTTAATAAATTGATTGTTAATTTTTGAAACTCTTAAAATATCTTTTAATAAAGTTCCTTTACCAGGCCCTAATTCTATTAAGTTAAATCTTGAACCTATTTTAGTTAACCAATAATTTAAAATATATAAACCAATTATTTCTCCAAACATTTGAGAAATTTCAGGAGCAGTTACAAAATCATAGTCTTTTCCTATGGGATTGTGGTCAGTGTAGTATGAGTTTTTTTCGTGCAAGCATTGTTTTATAAATTTATCAATTCTTAAGCTAGAGTTTTCATTTGTTAATTTTTTAGCTAATTCGCTTCTAACATTCATTTTTTTACAAATATTAATATTCCAAATATAAATAATGGAACAGATAGAAGTTGGCCCATTGAAAAGTATCCTAAAAACAATCCAAGATGAGCGTCTGGTTCTCTTAAATATTCTATAGAAAATCTAAAAAAAGAATAAAGTAATAAAAATAATCCACTTATTTTACCAATCAACTCATTTTCTTTTTTCTTAAAAAAATAATATAGTAAAATAGTAAACAATAAAAATCCTTCAAAAAAAGCTTCATAAAGTTGGGATGGATGTCTTGGAAATTGGTCAATACTTGGATAGATTACTGCAAAAGGAAAATCAGTAATTCTCCCATATAATTCTGTATTTATAAAATTCGCAATTCTTCCAAAAAATAATCCTATTGGAGCAACAAGGGAAACTAAATCTGCTAAATAAAAAAAACTTAATTTATTTTTTCTACAAAAAAAATAAATACTTACAATCATTCCAGCTAAACCACCATGAAATGACATACCTCCTTTCCATATTTTAAATATATAGATAGGGTCTAAAACAAATATATTAGTTTGATAAAAAATTACATAACCTAATCTACCTCCTATTATAACACCCAATATTGCCCATAAAAAAAAATTATCTATTTCCTTATTGCTAATTGAATTTGAAAACTCTTTATTAAACTTTTTAATTAAAAAAGAACCAATGACAAAAGCCATAATATAAGATAAACTGTACCAACGAATGTCTAAGGCACCTATTGAGAGTATAACAGGATCTATTGAAGGTTGGATTAAAATCATTATATCTAAATAACTAAATATATCATGGTTAACAAAAATAAAATTTTATCTGATTTATCTAAGATAGCAGTTGACGCTATGAGTACCTTTTCTGGACTCAAAAAGGAAGTTGAAACTATTGTTTCCCTGCGAGTAAATAAAGTTATAAACAAAATGAGTCTTGTTAAAAGGGATGAGTTTGAGGTTTTAAAAAAAATGGTTCAAAAGCTTATAATTGAAAGCGAAAAATCTAATAAAACTCCAAAAAAAAGAAAAACTACAAAAAAAACCTCATTAAAAAAGAAAAAAACAAAGAAATCCTAATTATTCACAGATTTTAGCCATTTTTCATTTATTTTCTTGCAAAACTCCATTCTAATTTAGTAAAACTATATCTGGTAGTATAAAAAAATTAAATACTAGATAAAGTATGGAAATTGAAAACATCCCTGTAAATCCAATAGATATAGTTGAAGATGTTATTTATCAAAAAAAATGGAATTTTAGTCGAGCAGATGATCATGAACTTGTTGCGGAGATTGCTTCTCAGTGGTGTCAGTATAGATTATATTTTAATTGGTCTGAAGATATAAGAGCAATGAGTTTTACTGTAACATTTGATTTAAAATTTCCTCAGAATAGATTTAAAAAAGCTTATGAACTACTCGGACTAATAAATGAGAAATTATGGATTGGACATTTTGATATAACAAAGAAAAATGGAATTCCAGCATATAGAAACACAGTATTATCTTCGTCTAATAATGATTTCCTTCATAAAAAATTGGAAGATTTAGTTGATATTGGTATTTATGAATGTGAAAAATATTATCCATCTTTTCAGCAAGTTCTATTTGATGAAAAGTCCCCTTTAGATGCTTTAAGACTTTCAAATTTTGATATTATTGGCAGAGCTTAAAAAAGCTTTTTTTAATAGCATAAAAAAGTATATGTAATTTTTAAATGAATAAAGTTCTTATAATTGGGTGTGGTCATATGGGTTCAGCTCTTTTAAATGCTTGGAAAGATTTAAATTTATATAAATTTACAATTATAGATCCTTATAATTATCAAAATTTGAAAAGAAAATTTAACTCAAGAAAAGTTAATTTTTGCAAATCAATTATTGATCTAAAAAATATTTCAGAATTTAATATTATTATTTTTGCAATCAAGCCTCAGGTATTAAAAAATGTTATAAAAGAATATAAAAATTTAGAATTTAAAAAAACATCAGTATTAATTAGCATTATTGCAGGTAAAAAAATTAATTTTTTCAAAAATAATCTTAATAATATTAATCAAATAATTAGAGTGATGCCTAATATGCCAGCTTTAGCAAATAAAGGAATTAGTTGTTTGGTTTCAAATAAATTTGTAAGCAATTCGAATAAATCAAAAGTTAATTTTTTATTTTCAAAAGTTGGAAAAACAATTTGGATGAAAAGTGAGAAAGAAATTGATATGGCAACTGCAATATCTGGAAGTGGACCAGGTTATGTTTTTACTATTTTAGATGCAATGGAAAAAGCAACAACTCAACTTGGTTTTTCTAGTAATGTTGCAAAAAATTTAGTTGTTGAAACTTTTTTAGGATCAATTCTACTTTTGTTAAAAACAAAAAGAAGCTCTAAAGATTTAGCAGAGCATATTGCAATAAAAGGAGGCACTACTGAAGCTGGTATCAAAATATTAAAAAAAAATAAAATAGATAAAATTATTAATCAAACTATTGATGCAGCATACAAAAGAGCTAGTTTTCTGGGTAAAAGTGATAAATGAATAAACA
>CACEPG010000043.1 GCA_902561355.1 uncultured Alphaproteobacteria bacterium | reverse complement strand
TTTAATTTCTAATATAATTTTTTCTAAATCTTTTTGAATATCTTCTCTTTCAAGCGAAGTTAATCTATGAAGTCTCAATTCTAATATTGCTTTAACTTGAGAATCTGAAAATTGAAAAGTATCATTTTTAACTTGAGAACTTTGTTCTTCTACTAATTTAATAAAGTCAGAATTACTTTTTGATAATTTCCATTTTTTATTTACTAATTTATTTTTAGCATCTTTAGAATCTTTAGATGATTTAATTAAATTAATTATCTCATCAATATTTGCATTAGCAACAACTAATCCTAATAATATATGTGCCTTATCTCTTGCTTTATTTAAATCATAAATAGTTCTTTTAGTTATTACTTCCTCTCTAAAATCTATAAAAGATTTTAAAATATCTTTTAAGTTCATTTGCTCAGGTTTGCCTTTGTTAAGAGCAAGCATATTTGAATTAAAAGTAGTTTGCAGAAGAGTATGTTTATAAAGTTGATTAAGTATTATATTAGAATCAACATCTTTTTTTAATTCTATAACAACCCTGACACCATTACGATCTGATTCATCTCTTAGATCTGAAATACCCTCAATAATATTATTTTTAACTGTCTCAGCTATTTTTTCTAAAAGCTTAGCTTTATTTACTTGATAAGGTATTTCATTTATTATTATAGCTTCTCTATCTTTTTTAAAAGTTTCAATAGTTGTTTTTGATCTAATTACACATGCTCCTCTACCTGTTTCAAAAGCTTCTTTAATTCCTTTTTTACCAATAAGTTGTCCTCCAGTTGGAAAATCGGGACCTAAAATAAATTCTTGAAAATCTTCAATTGTTGAATCAGGATTATCTATACAGTGCAATGTGGCATCAATGACTTCACCTAAATTATGAGGAGCAATATTTGTAGCCATGCCTACAGCTATACCAGAAGCTCCGTTTACTAATAGATTAGGAAATTGTGCTGGAAGAACACTAGGTTCTTTACTGCTATCATCATAATTTGGTTGAAATGATATTGTTTCTTTTTCAAGATCACCTACTAATTTGTCAGAAACTTTTGCTAATCTTGCTTCCGTATATCTCATCGCAGCTGGTGGATCTCCATCAAGTGATCCAAAATTTCCTTGACCATCTATTAATTCTAATCTCATTGAAAATTCTTGAGCCATTCTGACCATTGAATAATAGATAGCTGAATCACCGTGTGGATGATATTTACCCATTACATCTCCAACTATCCTTGCAGATTTTTTATAGGGTTTATTAAAATTATATCCTGATTCATTCATTGCGTATAATATTCTTCGATGAACGGGTTTTAATCCATCCCTGCAATCAGGAAGCGCTCTACTAACAATTACTGACATTGCGTAATCTAAGTAAGATTTTTTCATTTCTTCGACTAATGATACTGAAGAAATTTTATCAGTATTTGAATTATCTTCTGGCGTTATTGTATTGTCTGACACTAAAAAAACCTTGTTTTCTGAGAAAAATTATTAATTTTTTATATCAAAATTAATAAAAACAAACAATGACATAAAATAGTAATTTATATTAAAATTAATTATATATTTCAATTAGTTAATAGATAAATTTTATGTAGAAAATTAAAAAGGGATATCTTCATCAGTATTACTAGAATCACTATTTTCTGAATTATAAGTTTCATCCGTAATAGAATTATCTTGGCTTTGATTATCTACTGTATTTGAGTTATTATTTCTAGAATCTAGTAATGTTAAATTACAGTTATAACCCTGTATTACAACTTCTGTAGTATATCTATCATTACCATCTTTATCCTGCCATTTACGAGTCTGAAGTTCACCCTCGACATATATTTTTGATCCCTTTTTTACATATTTTTCAACTATATCAACTAATCCGTCACCAAAAACAACAATATTGTGCCATGAGGTTTTTTCCTTTTGTTCTTGAGTACTTCTATCTTTCCACTTTTTAGAGGTAGCAATAGAAAATGAAGCCATTTTACTACCAGATTGCATAGATCTAATATCTGGATCTCTTCCAAGATTGCCTAATAAAATTACCTTATTAACACTACCAACCATAAATTTTATATATATATCCTTATAACAAATTGTAAGAATTAACTATCAGTAAATTAATGAATCAAGACAAAATTGTTATCAAAGGTGCAAGAGAACATAATTTAAAAAATATCAACCTTGAGATTCCAAAGAATAAATTAGTGGTGATAACTGGAGTCAGCGGCTCTGGCAAATCAACACTTGCATTTGACACCATTTATTCTGAAGGGCAAAGAAAATATGTAGAAAGTTTATCGGCATATGCAAGACAATTTCTACAAATGATGAATAAACCTGATGTTGACGCTATTGAAGGTTTATCACCTGCAATTTCTATAGAACAAAAAACAACACAAAAAAATCCAAGAAGTACAGTTGGCACTGTAACAGAAATTTATGATTATTTACGAGTTTTATTCGCAAGAGTTGGTACTCCTTATTCACCTACAACAGGACTTCCTATTAAATCTCAATCTGTAAGCGAAATTTGCGATATCATTATAAATAAAAATAAAGGTAATAAATCATATATCTTATCTCCAGTTGTTAGAGATAGGAAAGGTGAGTATAGAAAAGAAATTGAAGAACTAAAGAAAAAAGGTTTTCAAAGATTGAAAGTTGATGGAAATATTTATGAAATAGATGCAGTACCTAATTTAAAGAAAAATTTTAAACACAATATTGATGTTTTAGTTGATCGGTTAATTATTAAAAACAATATCAAACAAAGATTGGCAGAAAGTGTTGAGGTAGCTCTTACGCTATCTGATGGTTTAGTTTATTTAGAAAATTTAGAGTCTAAAAAAATCAGCACTTTCTCTTCAAAATTTGCTTGTCCTGTTTCTGGATTTTCAATTGAAGAAATTGAACCTAGATTATTTAGTTTTAATGCACCTATGGGAGCGTGTGAAGAATGTGATGGTATAGGAGTTGAAAAATTTTTTGATGATAAAAAAATTGTTCCTGATGACTCAAGATCAATCTTAAAAGGAGCAATTAAACCATGGGAAACAAAGGTATTTGGTTATCAAAAAAAATTTTTCGTAGAAACAATTTCAAAAATTTTAAAGGTATATAAGGTAGATGTTCAGACACCTTGGTACAAAATATCTAAAGATGTTAAACATATAATTTTATATGGAGATGAAAATAATAGTCATGGTTTTATAAGTAATTTTGAAGGAATAATTAATTTTATAGACAGAAAATATTCTGAAACTGAAAGATGGTGGGTTCAGTATGAATTAGAAAAATATCTATCAGAAAGAGATTGTGAAGTTTGTAATGGATTTAGATTAAATAAAAAAGCTTTAGCAATAAAAATAGCTGGAAATCATATAGGAGAAATTACTAAAAAATCTATAGATCAGAGCTTTGATTGGTTTAATAAATTAAAACAAAATTTATCTTCAAATGAAAATAAAATTGCTGAAGGTGTTATTAAGGAAATTAAAGATAGATTAGAATTTTTAAACAGAGTTGGCCTAGACTATCTTTCACTTTCAAGAGCTAGTAAAAGTTTATCAGGTGGTGAAAGTCAAAGAATTAGACTTGCAAGTCAAATTGGATCAGGATTAACTGGTGTTTTATATGTTCTGGACGAACCTTCAATTGGTCTGCATCAAAAAGATAATCATCAATTAATAAGCACATTATTTAAATTAAGAGACTTAGGGAATACTGTAATAGTTGTAGAGCATGATGAAGAAGCAATTAAAAAAGCTGATCATATTATTGATATAGGTGTAAAAGCTGGAATACATGGAGGAGAAGTAGTAGCTGAAGGAAATTTAAAAAAGATTCTTAAAAATTATAAAAGCTTAACTGCACAATATTTAAATAAGAAAAAAAATATAGCTATCCCTAAAATTAGAAGGAAATTTAATAAAAATAAAATTTTTACTCTAAAAAAAATAAAAACAAATAATCTTAATAATTTAGAAGTTACATTGCCTTTAGGGAATTTAATATGTGTTACTGGAGTTTCAGGAAGTGGCAAATCATCACTTATTATCGATACTTTATATAAGAGATTAGATGAATATTTTAATAAATCACTAAACAAAGATGAAAGTTACTTTAATTTTAAAGGTATTAAAAATATTGATAAAGTTATTGATATAGATCAATCACCTATAGGAAGAACTCCAAGATCAAATCCAGCAACTTATACAGGTTGTTTTACACCTATTAGAGATTGGTATGCGGGACTCAATGAATCTTCAGCAAGAGGATATAAGCCTGGAAGATTTTCTTTCAATGTCAAAGGGGGAAGATGTGAATCTTGTGAGGGAGATGGAGTAAAAAAAATAGAAATGCATTTTCTAGCTGATGTTTATGTTGAATGTGATATCTGTAAAGGTAAACGTTACAATAGAGAAACACTTGAAATAAAATATAATAACAAATCTATAGCTGATATTTTAAATATGACTGTGGAGGAAGGTTATAATTTCTTCTCAAAAATACCATCCATAAAACAAAAATTAAAAACTTTAATGGAAGTAGGTTTAGATTATATTAAAATAGGTCAGTCAGCTACAACATTGTCAGGTGGAGAAGCTCAGAGAATAAAGTTATCTAAAGAGCTATCAAAAAGATCTACAGGAAAAACTTTATATATATTAGATGAACCAACAACTGGTTTACACTTTGATGATGTAAATAAATTATTAAAAATTTTACATACATTAGTAGATGAAGGTAACACAGTTATTGTTATTGAACATAATTTAGATGTTATTAAAACTGCAGATTACATAATAGATCTAGGTCCTCTAGGCGGTGTAAAAGGAGGTCAAATTGTTGGAAAAGGAACACCTGAAGATATTGCAAATATTAAAAAAAGCTTTACAGGTGAATTTCTTAAACAAATTTTATAATTAAAGGAATAAGAAATGATAAATCTAGAATTACCTGATTTACCATATAGTAAAGATGCACTTGCACCTTATATGTCTGCTGAAACTTTAGAGTTACATCATGATAAACATCATATGGCATATGTAACTAATGGTAATAAATTTATTAAAGAAAATAATTTTAATGAAGGATCAATAGAGGAAATTGTGAAAAACTCTTATAACAATAATGCTCCAGTTTTTAATAACGTATCTCAACATCTAAATCATATGCATTTTTGGGGAGTGATGAAAAATAATCCAAATGCTAAAATTCCTTCTGAGCTAGAAAATAAAATAAAAGAAGATCTAGGTTCAGTTGATAGTATGAAGGAAGCTTTTATCAATGCTGGTATAGGGCAATTTGGTTCTGGATGGTGTTGGCTAGTATTAAACAATAACAAATTAGAAATTACAAAAACTCCAAATGCTGAAAATCCTATTGTTCATGGACATATCCCTTTACTAGGATGCGATGTATGGGAACACTCATATTATGTTGATTATCGCAATAGACGTCCTGAATATTTGAAAGCTTTTGTAGATAATTTAGTTAATTGGGAAAAAGTATCAGAAGAATTATCAAAAAATTTATAATTTAATCATTATCTTCATCTTGCGGTCTAAACTTAAAAATTAATAAAGTTGGGACCGCAATAAAAACAGAAGAATAAGTTCCAATTAAAACTCCAATAATCATAGTCAAAGCAAAAGGTTTAATTACTTCTCCACCAAAAATATATAAAGAGAACAAAGCTAATAAAGTGGTTAAACTTGTCATAATTGTTCTTGAAAGAGTGTTATTTATTGACAGATTAAAAAGCTCAACTAACTCCATTCTTT
>CACEPG010000042.1 GCA_902561355.1 uncultured Alphaproteobacteria bacterium | reverse complement strand
AACATTTATAGAACACACACATGCTCAGAATTATCAATAGGTAATTTAAAGGATAAAGTTACTTTGAGTGGCTGGATTGATACTATTAGGGATCATGGCAATTTAGTTTTTATAGATTTAAGAGATAATTATGGTCAAACACAATGTGTTATTGATGCACAACAAAATATTTTTAAAAAAATAGATGAATTAACAAATGAAAGTGTAATTAAAATAACCGGAGAGGTTATTAAAAGATCAGATGATACTATAAATAAAAAACTACCCACAGGTGAAATAGAAATAAAAGTTAGTGAATTTGAATTACTTTCAAAATCTGAGATTTTACCACTACCAGTAAATTCAGATATTGAATATGGTGAAGAAGTTAGGCTGAAATATAGATTCTTAGATTTAAGACGAAAAAAGTTACATCATAACATTCTTTTGAGAAATAAAATTATTTCGTCAATAAGAGCTAAAATGATAGCAAAAGGTTTTTTTGAATTTCAAACACCAATCTTGACTTCAACTTCTCCTGAGGGTGCAAGAGATTATCTTGTTCCATCTAGAATACATCAAGGTAAATTTTATGCTCTTCCTCAAGCACCCCAACAATTCAAACAACTTTTAATGATTGCTGGTTTTGATAAGTATTTTCAAATAGCTCCGTGTTTTAGAGATGAAGATAGTAGAGCTGATAGATCTCCTGGTGAATTTTATCAATTAGATTTCGAAATGAGTTTTGTGACGCAGGAAGACATATTTAATGCAATTGAGCCTGTTTTATTTGAAGTTTTTAATGAAAATAATAGTTATAACAGAGAGAGTCCTGCAGCAGTCAGTAAGTATCCTTTTAAAAGAATTCCCTATGAAGAAGCACTAGAAATATATGGAACAGATAAACCTGATTTAAGAAATCCTCTTACTATTAAAGATTGTACAAATTCTTTTAAAAATTCTGATTTTAAAATTTTTAGTCAAGAAATTGAAAAAGGCTCTATTGTTAAAGGGATCATTGTTAATAATACTGCAGATAAACCAAGAAGTTTTTTTGATAAATTAAATAAATGGGCAAGAGAAGAGGGCGCTGCAGGATTAGGATATATTAACTATTCAGAAAATTCTTATAAAGGTCCCATTGCAAAAAATTTAAATGAGAACCAATTAAAACAATTCAATTTAGAGAATAATCAATCAATATTTTTTGTGTGTGATAAATTAAAAGAAGCACAATTATTCAGTGGAAAAGTTAGAAATAAATTATGTTTCGATCTTAATTTGCTAGATAAGAATTCTTTTGAATTTTGTTGGATTGTTGATTATCCTATGTATGAAATAGATGAAAAAACTAATAAAATTGAATTTAGTCATAATCCATTTTCTATGCCTCAAGGTGGAATGGATTCATTGTTAAATGAAGATCCATTAAAAATAAAAGCATTTCAATATGATATAGTTTGTAATGGAGTAGAATTATCTTCTGGCGCTATAAGAAATCATTTACCTGAAATAATGTATAAGGCTTTTGAAATAGCTGGCTATTCTAAAAAAGATCTTGAATCAAAATTTTCTGGAATATTAAATGCTCTTAAATTTGGAGCTCCTCCACATGGAGGTAGTGCTCCTGGTATAGATAGAATAGTAATGTTGTTAGCTGACGAACCTAACATAAGAGAAGTAATAGCATTTCCAATGAATCAACAAGCAATGGATCTAATGATGGATGCTCCAACAAAAATTGATAAATCTAGATTAGAAGAATTAGGTTTAAAATTAATAGATAAAGATTAATCCAGTTCCAAAAATAGCTACTAAAGTACCTAACCAGGCTCCCAATGTAGGCATTTTACTAGTAATTATCCAGATTAAAAATAATACTATAATTGGACTTGTTGATGATAGTGTTGCAACTATACCAGCGTCTGCATTTTGCAAAGCAATTAACAATAAACTCATACCTAATGCCATCCCTAAAAAACCACTTATTAAAATTTTAAATAAAATAAATAAATTAATTTTATTTTTGGAAATAAAATTTGGAGATTTTAAAAAAAAAGTAAAACTTAATAAAATACATGAAATAGTTGTTCTGATAGCTGCAGATGCAATAGGATCAACACCAGAATCAAGAATAGGTTTCATTATAATTAAACCAATTGCTTGGCAAAAAGCTGCTAAAACACCCATTACAATGCCTGCAAATAAAGAACCTTGAATTATTTCCCATCTGTGTTGATTATTTGAAGTATTTCCATAAATAATAGCGATTACAACACCAAAAAAGACGAAAAAACATCCTAATAAATTATATAAATTCATTATCTCATTAAGAAAAAAAATATTTAGTAAAACTGTAAATGGGGCAGCCAGTGAAAAGAGAATATTATTTCTTCTAGGCCCTAATTTTTGAAGAGCCATAAACAATAACGTATCACCTAAAAAAATTCCAACAAATCCTGAAAATAATATTAAAGCGATATAATTTATATTTAAAGTTTCCCATGTACCAATGTAAGTAGTGTAGGCAATCAACATTAATGAAACTAAAAATAATCTAATCCTATTAAATACAATACTTCCTATTTCTCTTGTTATATCAGCTGATATTAATGACGATATAGACCAAGCAAATGCCGCAAGAAGGGCAATAAAGTAATATGTCATCATTTAAGATTAGCTTAAAATAAACTTAATATACTTTTAATTGGTATTTCAAGATATTTTCCTAACAAATGTTCTTGTAAAAAATTCCTATCTATTAATCCAGTCCATCGAAAAAAAGCATATATAATTAAAACCCATAAATAAATTGCAAAAATAATATTCAAATAAGATAGTATTTTTTTTATTTGATTATAATATCGCATATTATGAAACCTAAGTATTGGAACAGAGGCAAATTGTATTTATCAAATAAAGATAAGGTTTTAAAGAAAATAATCCTCCAATTCCCAAAAGAGCACATGACAATAAATACGAATCACTATCATTCTTTAATTAATTCAATAATAGGCCAGCAAATTTCAGTCAGCGCAGCAAGCTCTATTAAAAAAAAATTTTTTTCTTTAGATAAAAATATAACACCAACAAAGATAATCAAAATTAATAATAGATTAATAAAAAAATGTGGTTTATCAAAACAAAAAACTGAATATATTAATAATATTTCAATTTTTTTTTTAAAAAATAAAAAATTTATTAAACAAATTCACAGTTATGATGATGAATTTATAAGAAATAAATTAATTCAAATAAAAGGAGTAGGTAATTGGACTATTGATATGTTTTTAATTTTTAGTTTGGGTTTTAATAATATTTTTCCTGAGGGTGATTTAGGTTTTTTAAAAGCGATTTCAAAAGCTTATAATAAAAATAGTCCTTTGGATAAGGATTATTTAAATAAATTAAAAAAAAGATGGTCTCCGTATAACTCTTTAGCGACTTGGTTTTTATGGAGATCTTTAGATCCTTTACCAATTAATTATTGATACTTGCACCAGACTCTATCCATATTTTTAATTTATTTCTTTCTGCTTCTGTCATACCAGTTATATTTCCTGGTGGCATGATATCTGAATCTATGGATTGAGCCTTTATAGAGCTTAAATTATTGAGAATATCTTGAGCAGTAGCAAAAACTACTCCTTTAGGAGCATCTTCAAAACCTTCAAAAGTTGGTTTTTGAGCATGGCAAACTCCACATCTATATTGAATAATATTATTTACCTCATTAAAACTTATTAATTCTAAATTATCTTGATCTATGTTTGTATTGATTTTAGGTAAAGAAACATAAAGCATCAAACATATCATACCAAACGCAGCTGTTGGTAAAATCCAAACATTATATTTTTTTTGATTTCTAAGATTAAAATAATGTCTAACTGAAGCACCAATAATTGAAATAATTGCAAGAATTAACCAATTATATTTATGACCGTAGGTAAAAGGAAAGTGAGAACTTATCATTATGAATAACACAGGTAATGTAAGATAATTGTTGTGAATTGATCTTGTTTTTGCTGCTAATCCTTTTTTTAAATCTGGTTCTTTATTTGCTAATGCAGCATTAACCATGTTTTTTTGAGAAGGGATTATAACATAGAAAACATTTGCAGCCATAATCGTGCCTATACAAGCGCCAACATGAATATATGCTGCTCTAGATCCAAAAATTTTCGTAAGAGAATAACTCGCAATTGTTGCTAATGAAAAGCAAAGTATTGAAAATAATATTTTATTATTAATTAATGAAGATTTACACAAGTAATCATATATTAACCAAGAACCTATTAAAAATGTTATTGAAATAATTATTGCAGTAAAAATATTAATTTCATTAATTTGCTTATCTATCATCATGGTTTCAGCATTTAAGTAATAAACAATTATCAAAAGTGCAAAACCACTAATCCAAGTTGAATAAGCCTCCCATTTGAACCAATGTAATTCTTTAGGAAATTTTGTTGGAGGTCCTTTAAGTTTATTTATATGGTAGAAGCCACCTGAGTGTACTGACCATAACTCACCATCAATTTTTTCATTATTAACTTCTCTATCCAATCTACTATCTAACCAGTTAAAATAAAAAGAAGTTCCTATCCAAGCTATACCAACAATGATATGGATCCATCTTACTACAAGATCAAGCCAATCTAAAATAAAAGGATATAAAGAGCTTATAATTTCCATTTAATATTTTATCTTATCTATTTTTCTTTCCCAGTCTTCAAATGCTTTTTTTGCTTCATTTTGGTTAATTTGTTTCATTGGTATTGTTCTTTTGAGTAAATCTTTTTTTAATTCTTCGTATATATAATTATCATCAAAACCAATTGAAGCAGCATCTTTTCTAGTATTTCCAAAATATATATTATCAATATGTGACCAATATATTGCACTTAAACACATAGGGCAAGGCTCACAACTTGTATACATTTCTGTACCGCTTAAATTAAAATTATTAGTGTTTTTGCATGCTTTTCGTATTGTCACAATTTCTGCATGTGCTGTTGGATCATTAGTTTTAGTGACTTCGTTAAATCCTTCTGCAATAATATTATTATCTTTGACAATTACACATCCAAAAGGTCCGCCATTATTTTTAACACTATTGATTGATAATTCAATAGCTCTCAACATAAAAAAATTAGATTTATTATTCATTAATTTTTATTAAATGATCTTTATCATTTTTTGATATTTTATCTAAGCTACTTCTAAATTCTAATATTCTTCCTATTATAGATATAGATATTTCAGCAGGTTTTTTGCTTGAGATATTTTTTAAACCTATTGGACATTCAATTTTATTTAAAATTTGATTTTTATGTCCTAATTTAATTAACCTGTTTTTAAATCTTTGAAATTTAGTATTAGATCCAATTAAACCTAAAAATTCAAAATTTTTTAATCTTAAAATTTCATTTATAATTTTAAAATCATGATCATGACTATGAGTTAATATAATAAAATAGGATTTAATAGGTAAATTTTTTACTAATAACCATGGATTTTTTGCAAGAATTTTGTTTACATTATTATTAGTTTGTAAATTTAAATAACTTTCTCTTGAGTCTATCAAATTAACATTAAAATCTAACTCAATTACCCTAGATGATAATTGTTGACCGACATGTCCCGCACCAAAAATATAAAGATCATTCAGTAAAGTACTTTTATTTGTTTCACTATTCAAAGCTTCATTTCCATTCATATATAATTCAAGTTTAATTTGAACATATCCCCCACAACATTGACCAATTGATGGTCCTAGAGGTATATTAATAATTTCTTTTTTAAAATTTTTTTTGTTCAAATTTTTTTTTGATATATTTGAAATTTGATGTTCAAGCTGACCTCCACCAATTGTTCCAAATAAATAATTTTTTGATACAAGCATAAAGGTTCC
>CACEPG010000041.1 GCA_902561355.1 uncultured Alphaproteobacteria bacterium | reverse complement strand
TGTAAAAATATTAAGAAATCTTTTTTTTTAATACCTAATAATTACAATAATAATAAATTAAAAAAATATATAATAAAAAAAAAATATAAATATCTAACCGGCCCCGAAAATGATGTTTTAAAAAGATTTTATACAGCTGCTTTAGCAGTTAATGCAGAAAATATTGTAAGAATTTGTGCAGATAACCCTTTTATTTGCTGGAAAACAATAGATAATTTAGTCAATTTTTATAAAAAAAATAAATGTGACTACGCATACAATCATATTCCAATAAATAATAATTTTCCTGATGGCATTGGAGCTGAAATAATATCCTTTAAAAAGTTAGAATATTTACATAATAAAGCAAAAAAGAAGAAGCATAGGGAACATATTTTTGATTATATATGGGAAAATAAGAATGACTTTAATATTAAAACATATTTTCATAGAAACAAAAAACTTAATTACCCAAATTTAAAATTTGACATTAATTATGATAATGATCTTCATAAATTACAAAACTTCAATGCAAATATAAATGATGAATCCACAGTAATAATTAAAAAATACATAAATAAGTATAGGTCAATTTAATTATGTGTGGAATTTTTTTTTCTTTTAATAAAAAAAAATCAATTGATGTAAGTCGATGTATTAATGCATTAGAAATTCTTAATGAAAGAGGTCCAGATAATTCTTTTTATAAATTTCATAAGAATATTTTCTTAGGTCAGACAACATTAGCTATTACCTCACATAATTATATAGGTCAGAATAATATTCATGAAAGTTTAGATAAAAATTTCCAATTATTATTTAATGGTGAAATTTACAATTATAAAGAGCTAAGAGATGAGTTAATATCAAAATTTAATTGCAATCTAAAAAGTTCTACTGATACTGAAGTATTAGTTAATTTATTCTCATTTTATAAACCAAAAGAAATAATTAAAAAATTAAATGGCATGTATGCGTTTGTATTATTTGATAAAAAAAATAATAAAATTTTTTTTTCTAGGGACCATATAGGTGAGAAAATATTATATTTATATAATCAAGATGATGAATTAATTATATCTTCAGAAATTAAAGCTATAAAAACTTTAAAAGAAAATTTAAATTTAAATATAGTAAAATTAAAAGAATATTTTCATACAAGACATTTATTAACTAATGTAGATACTTGTTTTAAAAATATACATACTATTAAGCCAGGTATATTATATGAATATGATATTACTAATGACAAAAAAATTGAAATTTATGATCATTCAATAAATAATATCATTGATAGAGAAAATTATTATAATTTCAAAAAAATGAATGACCATGATATTTTTGAGGAAACTTTAAAGGTATTTAGAAATTCTGCTAAAGAAATAAAACCTGATATTAATTATACTAGTGTTTGTAGTGGAGGTATTGATAGTTCACTTGTATCAGCTATTTTATATGAAAATGAAAAAAAGCCAGAAAAATTTATAGCTTTAAATTTTGATTATAAAGATAATTCATTCTATAATATAATTAATATAGAAAAAGAACTCAATTTCAAAGTTAATAGATTGAATATAGACATAGATAAATATGCAGAAATAATAAACAAAGTATATAATTATAATTATTCACCATTAGCTACTCATTCTTTTATCTCTCAATATTTTGTTAGCAATTATTGCAAAAAGAATAATATAAAAGTTTTATTAACAGGCGATGGAGGTGATGAATTATTTGGAGGGTATGAGTTTTACAAAAATTTGATTAATTTTAAAAATATACCTAATTTAAGTCCCTCAACTTACTCAAATCTTCAGTATGATAATATTTTTTTTGATAATGAAATCTATAATAAACAATCTGAAAATTTATCTAAAATTTGGAATAAATCTCTAAAAGCTTATGATTTTATTGATAATATTGATGAAAGAATAATACAATCAACTCTTTTATTAGATAGTTATTTACAATTAGAATCTGTAGGAATTAGATCTTCAGATATGATGAGCATGATTAATTCAGTCGAATCTAGATCTTTATTTTTAATGAAAAAAGTTATCAAATTAGCACTTAATTTACCAATAAAATATAAAATTAACCAAAATGAAGATGAAATTTTTAAAACTAAAGTTATTCTAAAAAAAATTTTGAAATACTTGTGTAATGAAAATGAAAAAGTCATAGTAAATAAACAAGGTTTTTCAGGTTTTCCAAATGAAGCCGGAAAGTTAATTCTTGGAGATGCCAAATATAGCAAAACAAAGGATTTATTAAAAATATCTAATCAGCACAATGATATTATTAGTAAAAATAGATCTATAGAGTGGAAATTTATAAATATTGAATTATTTCTAAATAATTATTTATGATTTTTTTCTAATTCTTTAATTCTTATATTAATAAAGTCTATTCCTGATTTTTTATTTGAATTAATATTATCACCTTTATGATAACCTAATTTTGAGATAGGTTTTACATCATAATTTGTATTATACATACAATTTTGGCATAAACTATTACCTAATTTACCTTTAATGTGCATATTGCGCATTTTTTTCATAACGTGATTATTCCATTCATCTTTTAAATTAATCTCTTCTTTATTTAGATCAGCGTAAGTAAGGGCATTTTCATAATCATTACAACATAAGTCTAAATACCCTTCACAAGTTAAATGAACTCTATTCCATAACATTGGGCATGGTTTAATTGTTTTTTTTTCTTCAATTTTTGATAATGTAAAATAATCAAAAAAATCAAGATTTTGCCCCATTTGAGTAGTCACTTCATAAAAAGCAATTTCATCTACATAATTTTGAATTTTTGACATTAATAAATCTTTTTCATTTTCAGTATATTTTGTAACAACAAATGATGTGTATACTTTCAAATTTAAATTATTTTGTTTTCTATAATTATCTAAGGTAACAACATTATTTATTACTTTTTCAAAATCATTTTTTCCATGTATTAACTCGTAAGCTTCTTTAGAGCCTGCATTAATAGAAAACTTTATACTATCTAGACCTGAATCAACGGCAGTTTTAATTTTTTCAAAATCTTTAACAGAGCCATTTGTAGTTATATAAACATATTGAATACCTTTTTGTTTAGAATAGCTTATGTAATCATTTAAGTTTTTTACTACAAAAGGTTCTCCTGTTGCATACAGACCAATTTCACTTAATCCAAGTGAATATGCTTGATTTATAAATTTTTTAAATACATCATAATTGAGTATAGATATTTTCCTTACCATTCGTGGATTTGCGCAAAATATACATGAGTGATTACAAGAATTTGATAGCTCAATTAATGCGTTATTTGGGAAAGGGGCATTTATTTTATATTCTAAATTTTTTTTACTTTTTAAAAATCTTTTATGAAAATCTCCTTTTTTTCCTTTAGATATAAATTCAGCATTTTGCTCAGTTGGTGATGACATTTTCTAATTTTTTAAAATCATTTGTTATAGATAAATATGGATTTACAGTATCTCCAAATACTAATCTTTTTATACTATTCTTTTCAGATAAATAGTTAATTTTATCATATTCATTTAAATGATACCAATATGCATCTGAAAGATTATTCAAATTAACTTCATAGTATTTGTAATTAGACATGAATGTTTTTTTGTTATTATAATATAACGATATACAAGGGATATCCATGTATAAAGCCTGCCAAAAAGTATTAGAATAGTTACTCATTGAAATTAACAAATTTGAATTTAATATTAAATCTTCAAAAGTATTATATTGTAATAATCTAGGTTTTTTAGATCTGATAAGAAAAATATTTTCTGCTTTTGCTATATAATCAAAATAGTCCTTATTTATATATGAGTATTCATCCTTTTTTTCTTTAAGTATGAACAAATTTGTTAAATCATTTTTTGATAAATTAATAATAGCAGAAACAAATGCATTTAGTTCTACATTTGACCAAATAGTATATTTATTCTGAATTTCAGAAGTATTAATTGAAGTAACAAGAATAGATTTAGTAAATTTTTTTTTCAAATTTAATAATTCACTAGATAATCCAAACTTGCTAAAACTTTTAAAATTTCGATAATAGCCAATGATTTTTATTTTTTTAATATTTCCAGATGAAGGATTAATGTTTTCATTGTCAAATTTGTTTTGAGAAAAATACAAATCAAAGTTATTATAATCGAACCCAATTTGAGGAAGAGGCATGAATGATTCATTTAAAGAACATACAAATTGACTTTTCTTTTTATATCTATTTAATAATATAAATATTGGCTCATCAATTAAAACTCCAAATATTATCTTTGGCTCAAGTTCACAAATAAGAGAAGATATGAAATTATTAACAATATATATTCTTAAATCTTTATATCTAAGATTTAATTTTTTTAAAATATTATAATCAATAATCAAAAAACTAAGAATTCTATACATTGATAAGATTATTGCGTATGTTGATCTTCGAAAATTATTTAGAAAATTAATATCAAATTTTTGTTTATGGATGGAAAAAGCAATATAAGCTCCAATTACATTTGAATTAATATTAAACTCATTAAAATATGGGCAGGGATATATTTTTTTTCTTAAATATATATAATTTGGATTATTAATATTTTCTGAAAAAGTAAATGAGATAATTAAGTAATATAAAAAAATTATATATTGAACTATAATTGAAGAACAAAATTTAAATATAAATAGATAATTATAACTATTTCTTAAATCATTATTCAATATACGATTAAATAGTTTTGAGTAGGGTAGATATTTTGTTAAAACACTATTTTCTTTTTTGTAAATATTCACAGATTCAAAAAAAGAATAAAAATCATCAAACTTTAAAGCAATAAATTTTTTTAGATAATCTTTTAAATAATGATCTTTATTATAATTAATAGAATTTAAATAAGTATTAATTTTATTTTTTGATTTATTTCGAATTTCATACCATTCTGAACTTGGTGGATACTCCATACAATTACCGTATTTATTTTTTTTTGACCAATAAAAAATCTGATATCCAAAAATTTTAAAAATTATAATTTTAATTTTGTTAATTAAGTTTAAATTAAATATAAATAATGTCTTTTTTGATAAAAAAAATTTATAATTTTTTTTTTTTTTATACAATATTAAATCTGAATAAACTTCACTTAAGCCATCTATATTATTTATATTGACTTTTTCCTTTATAAGTTCCAGTTTTTCTTTCACTTGGACAGAATTCATTAATGTCCATTTTTGGAAATAATTATTTAAAGAACTTAATTTAGTTTCTATGTCAAATTCTGATATAAAACTTTTTTCAAAACAATTATTAATTGCTATAACATATTTCATTTCATTTATAGCTTGCCATATAGTAGTAGATGTATGGGACTGACTAATCAAGCAATCAGATATTTTTAAAAGATCTTCAAATTGATTAAATTTAAGATATCTTGGTTGTTTTGATCTAACTAAATATAAATTAGGGATATCTTTCAAATTTTCAATTTCTTCTTTTGAAAATATGTCTAATTCACCTTTTTTTTCTTTATATATGAATAGAAATTCTGGATTTTTAATAGATAAATCAATTACTGCATAATGAAAATTTTTATAATCAATTTCATTCCAAGCTGAAAATCTTTTCCTATCATATTGAATTGGAGCTAGCAATATTGTTTTTTTAAATTGATTTATTTTATGCTTTAAGTCATCTGATATGCCATTAGAATATGAATTTAAAATATTTTTTCTAAAAAAAGGAACATTATGGTATTTTTTTATATTACCACCATATTCATTAATCATTTTTTGATCTATGTCATTCATGGAGTAGTATTTGTCTAAATGAACATAATCAAATGTTCTTAAAGGTTTGTAAAAAAAGGATTCGTTTAAAGAATAGGTAAATTGATTATTATTTTTATTTCTATCTAGAAGTATAAAAAAGGGTTTATCAACTAATATTCCAAAAAAAACTTTAGATCTTAAATTTGATAAATAAATGGAAATAAATGTATCTCTTAAATAAGAGTAAAATATTTGAGGGTGAATTAAGTTTGATAAAAAATATGGTGATTTGATCAAAACAACAAATAATGTTTTAATGAAAGATTTTATTGAATTATTTATAGATCCCTTAATATTATTTAAATTATTTAATTCATCATTATTTTGATTATTTTTAAACAGAATATTAGTTCCATTATATTTTTTATAGTCATTATTGAATAATTTTAACATGCGGTTATAATTTTGATCAGGATAATTTTTTTTTCTTAAAAACAAAATTTCAGGATCATCTTTTATATTTTTTTTTGAAATAATAATTAAAAAAAATGCATATAAAAAATAGATGAAAAATTTAAATAAAATTTAATGATAAAAAAAAAGTGTAAAACAAATTATTAGTGTTTATAAATAAATTTTTATAATAACTTTTAACTCTTTTCAAATTTTTATCATTGATATTTAAATTATTTTTT
>CACEPG010000040.1 GCA_902561355.1 uncultured Alphaproteobacteria bacterium | reverse complement strand
AAATATGTTTGAAAATACAATTGCTATAAATTTTAACCATCGCTGGATGGGAACGTTAACTTTTATCTATACATTTTCATTATTTTTATTTTTTTTATTTACAAATTTTTCACAAATATCAAAATTTATTATTATGTCTGTAATTTTAACTTTAATTATTCAATTTTTTCTTGGTATTTTAGCGTTACTTAGTAACGTTTACATTGCTTATGCAAGCTTACATCAAACTAACTCCATAATTTTATTATCAACTTTGCTAATTTCTTATCATCAATTTAAATATAAAAAATATTATTAACATTAATTAAAACAAAAAAAATGTTGGTTTTTCTAGGAAAAATGACTTTTTTACCATATAAAAAAAATAACTAGATTACTCAGTAAATATTTCATATTTATGGAATGTTTTTAAGCTAATAAAAAATATATGAAGTCAATTTTCTTAATTATATATATTGTTTTCTCAACTTTCAGTGCATTTTCATTTCCAATTCCTAAAGATGGTGAGGTTAGTTTTGATATAATTAGAAAAAATAAAACTATCGGCAATATTGTTACAAAATTCACTAAAGAAGATCAAATGGTAAAAATTCATACAGTCATGGATATTAAAATTAAAGTTTTATTCATTCCTGCATATGAGTTTTTTCAAGAAACTACAGAAACATGGAAAGAAGACGAGCTAATTGAAGTGGTTGGATTTACAGATTTTGAAGATGAGAGAGAGTACCACATAAAAGGAAAAGATATTGATGATAAATTTATTGCTTCAGGTATGGATGGAGAACTAGAATTAGACAAATCTATTATTACACTCAATTATTGGAATAAAAATATAGTTAATCAAAAAGAGCTATTTGATACTCAAAAAGGAATAGTTCGTGAAATAAATGTAAAAAAACTTAAAAATGAAATTATAGAATTAAATAATAAAAAAATAGAAACAGAAAAATATATTTTCAATGCAAAAAAAAATCCAAAAGATTTAGGACCTTTTCCTGAATATACTTTATGGTATCATAATAACGAATTAATAAAATTCAAATTTAAAAATTGGAAAGACAAGAATAGAACTATCACCATAGTAAGAACTGACTGGGATTCTAATTGAAAACTATCTGGATAACTGGAGGATCCTCTGGCATTGGTTTCGCTACAGCTGAAATTTTTCTTAAAAATAATTGGAGAGTAATTATTAGCTCAAGTAATATTCAAAAATTAGAAGACGCAAAGAAAAGAATGAATAATAAAGTTAGTACTAATAATTTGTATATTTTAAAATGTGATATTTCATTAGAAAATGAAGTTAAAAAAATTATCAGCAAAATAGAAAATGATATTGCTAAAATTGATATTGCCTTACTTAATGCTGCGGCATATTCTCCAAATAAAAATCAAAATTTTGATATTGCAAACTATAAATTGCTTTTAGACGTAAATCTTAAAGGAACTTTGTATTGCATTAATAGTTTAAAAGATTTTATGCAAGGAAGAGACAACATAATAGCAATAGTTTCATCCCCTATAGGGTATCGTGGATGGCCCACATCAGGAGCATATGGAATGACTAAAGCTGCGCAATTAAATCTTGCTGAGAGTTTATATTTTGATTTTAAAAAATTAAATATCAATGTTAAAGTTATAAATCCTGGATTTATTGATACTGAAGCTACAAAATTAAACTCTTTTAAAATGCCATTTTTAAAATCTGCGGATTTTGCTGCAGAAAAAATTTACAGTGGTTTAGTTAATAAAAAAAATTTTGAAATTTTCTTTCCTTTTTTTATAGTTTTTATTGTTAAAATTATGAGAATTCTCCCATATAAAATATACTTTTATATTTGGAAAAGACTAGGTAATTTTTAGCTTATATCACCAATGTAAATACCTAATCCCCTAGCGACCTCGATGAGAGGATCATTTTTATTTATAGTTTTAGATTTACCTGCAATTTCGTCTAGATTTAAATCTTCAACGCCTCTATTTTTCCAAACTACAACCCTATTAAATTTATTTTCAGCAATTAAATCTACAGCATGAACTCCAAAAGCACTAGCAATTAATCTGTCTCTATGGGTTGGTTGAGCGCCTCTTTGTAAATGACCTAAAACCGTTACTCTGATTTCTGCTTTAGTTAATTTAGATATTTTTTCACTGAGATACGCTCCTATTCCTCCGAGTCTTACCTGTCCATCAACAAATTTTACAACAGCCTTCTTTCCATTTTCTTTTTTTACAGCCTCAGCAACAACTATAAGAGCGTGGTTTCTTCCATTTTTTCTTATTTCATCAATATGTTTGGCAATTGATTTAATTGAATAAGTTATTTCTGGTATTAAAATTACATCAGCGCCTCCAGCTATACCTGCATTTAATGCTATATGTCCAGCATCTCGTCCCATAACTTCTAAAATCATTGCTCTTCTATGGCTGGCAGCAGTTGGTTGAAGCATATCTAATGCATTAGTCGCTACATCTACAGCAGTATCATATCCTATAGATAATTCATTATCCTTTACATCATTATCAATTGTTTTAGGTATACCAACGAAGTTAATATTTCCTTTTTTGGTAAGAGTTTGTAAAAGTTTTAAACTTCCATCTCCTCCAATTCCAATTAACGCATCTAATTTTAAGCTTTTAATACCATTTATAATTATATCTGAAACATTAAGCTGCTTACCTTTTTTATTAATTGTTTTAAATGGATTTCCTTTGTTATTTGATCCAAGAAAAGTTCCTCCCATTCTCATAAGATTGCCATCAAAATTAGATTCTTTTAATTCTAAAACATCTACTGGATTTTTCATTAAACCTAGTGTTCCATCTTTTATTCCAAACACTTTCCATTTATATTGTTTAATTGCTCTAAGGGTAACAGCTCTAATAACTGCATTTAAACCTGCACAGTCACCACCACTAGTTAAAATACCTATTCTTTTTACCACGACGTGCTTATATACTATTATTAATTAATATATAATTTTTTTTAAAATGAACGATACAGATCACTTAATTCAAAAACTAAGAGATTATGAACAAGAACATTCAGATTTAGATCAAATTTTAATTCAACTCCAAGAAAAGCATACTGTTGATTTTCTGCAAATTCAACGACTCAAGAAAAGAAAATTAATATTAAAAGACAAAATTATAGAAATCAGAAACAAAATCGAACCTGATATAATCGCTTAACTTAAATTTTTTTCAAAATACTAAAAATACTAGGAATATTTACTTTAAAAAAATTAAGTCTTTTCTTTAATTGAGGAATTTTTGATACATAATTCAGATTAACATCTATTAATTCTTCTAATTTTTTTAGATCGTTATTATTAAAAAAATTTAAAATTACTCTACTATAAATTCCTAAAAGGATGATTCTTTTTGTGTAATAATTAAAGTCTGTTGAATGATCGCCTGCTATAAACCAAATCAAATCTACGGATTTATATAATTGTTTTGAAAGAAGTTTACTGTTATGAGGCAAAATTAAAAAGAAAAAATTTTTTTTATAAAAATTTTTATTCGTGTTAAGTAAATTAATTTTTGTTATTAGGATTTTTCTGATTCTTTTATGTAATGGCAATCTAATTAGATTATATTTTTTAAAATAATTCTCTAATTGTAAATTGATTTCATCTAAACTAAAAATTAATAGGTCTTTATAACCTTCTGGAAATAAAACATTTAATTCATCTAAAGAAAAATTAGTCTTTTCAGAAATTAATTTTAAAGTATTTTCATTCCATCCATTTTTAACAATAATATTTTTTGATAATTTTAATATATTTAATCTTTTTTTATAAACTAAATTTTTTTTATTTTTCTTCATTTTTTTTCCAATAATGTTCTATCTCATCAGCATATCCAAAAGCGTCCTTGTGAGTTAATCTTGATGTATATAAAATACCATTTAAATGATCAAATTCATGTTGAACAACTCTAGCATGTAAACCTTCAGCAGTATTTGAAATCATATTTCCTTTAAGATCATATCCTGAATACTTAATTTTTGAATAACGTCTTACCAAACCTAACATGCCTGGTATTGAAAGACATCCTTCCCAAGCCTCATTAGTATCATCAGATAAGTTTTGTACTATTGGATTTATAAGGGCTGTTATTTGAATTTCTTCATTTTCTTCAATATCAGGATTTCTAAAAATAAATAATCTTTGACTAAGATGTACTTGAGGTGCAGCTAAACCAATTCCATTAGAATCAATCATAGTTTCTGACATATCATATACAATTTTTTTAATTTTTTCGGATCCTATATCTTTTAATTCATGAGTTTTTTTTAAAAGTACAGGATGACCAATTCTTGCTATTTTTAATATTGACACTAAGAATATATAAACCTTAATTTCTTTATTTGCAAATAAAGGAAGTATGTGTTAAATGCCGCACACCAGTTATGACTCTATTAGTTAATGTAAAAGATAATAATATTGAACAAGCTCTTAGAAGTTTAAAGAAAAAAATGCAAAGAGAAGGTTTGTACAAAGAAATGAAACTTAGAAAGCATTTTGAAAAACCTTGTTTAAAAAGGGCTAGAGAAAAAGAGGAGAATATCCGTCGTTCAAGAAAAACTGCACGTCGTAACAATAGTTAGTTTAAGCTCTTTACAATATTCTCGCACATCTTTTTTGCATCCCCAAACAACATAGTAGTATTATCCCTATAGAAAAGTTCGTTATCTACACCTGAATAACCTGTAGCCATAGATCGCTTAACAAATAAAACAGTTTGTGATTTTTCCACATCAAGTATTGGCATGCCATAAATAGGAGATTGTTCATCAGTTTTTGCTGCAGGGTTTGTTACATCATTAGCGCCAATAACAAATGATACTTCAGTTATTGGAAAATCATGATTAATTTCTTCAAGTTCTAAAACTTCTTCATAAGGTACATTTGCTTCAGCAAGTAAAACATTCATATGACCTGGCATTCTTCCAGCTACTGGGTGAATAGCATATTTCACAGAAATGCCATTTTTTTTTAAAATGTCTCCCATTTCTCTCAACGAATGCTGAGCCTGGGCTACTGCCATACCATAACCAGGAACTATGATTACTGAGTCAGCATTTTTTAAAATATAAGCTGCATCTTCAGCGTTTCCTTGTTTAATTATTTTATCTGAATTATCATTTGAAGAAATATTAGTTTGTTCCCCTCCAAAACCACCAAGAACAACACTAATTATAGATCTATTCATTCCTTTACTCATGATATAACTTAAGATTGCACCTGAAGATCCTACTAGTGCTCCAGTAATAATCAAAAGATTATTACTCAATGTAAAACCAATACCGCATGCCGCCCATCCTGAATATGAATTTAACATAGATACAACAACAGGCATATCTGCGCCTCCAATAGGTATAACAACTAAAAAACCTAGTAAGATTGATATCAACACAATTGACCAAAAGACAGTTGGTGATTGATTAAAAACAAAAATTGCAATTAAAAAAATTATAAATAAAAAAATTATTGAATTTAAAAAATGCTGAAATTTAAAAACTATAGGCTTCCCTGAAACTGTTCCTTGAAGTTTACCGAATGCTAAAACAGATCCGGAAAAAGTTATTGCCCCAATAAATGTACCTATGCTCATTTCAATCAAACTACTTTTACCTATTGATCCAAATTCTCCAATATTGAAAGATGCAGGATCATAAAATGCTGCACCAGCTACAAAAACCGCAGCAATACCAACTAAGCTATGAAAAGCTGCTACCAACTGGGGAAGCGCTGTCATCTCAATTCTTAAAGCAATAAAAGTACCTATAGCCCCTCCAGCTAAAATAGCTGCGCCAATTTCAAAGTAACTTAAAACGGATTTAAACATCAGGGTTGTGATAATTGCAATTAGCATACCAACAATTCCAAAAATATTTCCCAATCTAGAAGATTCAGGATGTGATAATCCTCTTAGTGCTAAAATAAACAACAAAGCTGAAATTAAATATAAAATTGCTACAATATTATTAGACATTAATCTTGATTATTTTGTTTTGATTTTTTTTTAAACATTGAAAGCATTCTGTAAGTTACTATAAAACCTCCAAAAATATTTATTGAAGCTAGAAACACCCCTATCAATCCAAATATTTTAGAAATATCGTTATCTAATGGCCCTGCTGCAAGAATTGCTCCAACAATTATAACGCTTGATATAGCATTAGTCACCCCCATTAAAGGGCTATGTAAAGCAGGAGTAACAGACCAAACTACATAATAACCAATAATACAAGCTAAAAAGAAAACCGTTAATCCTATTACAAATATTTCTGAAGTATGCGCTTCCATCTTAATTAAATTTATCCAATCTTAAATTACCCTGGTGTGTTAAAAGTACTGAATTAAGTATTTCATCGTCTAGATCAAAAAATATTTTTTTTGTATCTTTGTTAACTAATAAACTCATAAAATTAAAAATATTTTTTGCGTATAAAGCTGAAGAATCTTTAGCTACTCTCCCTGGTACATTTGCATATCCGACAATTTTTACATTATTATGATAAACTATTTCACCAATTTTACTTAAAGGACAATTGCCTCCCGATTCTACAGCAAGATCTATAACTACTGAACCCGGAGCCATACTTTCAACCATCTCCTTCGAAATTAATGTTGGTGCTTTTTTACCA
>CACEPG010000039.1 GCA_902561355.1 uncultured Alphaproteobacteria bacterium | reverse complement strand
AATATTTTTTTTTTATCATCAGAAAGCTTTTTACCATATTTTTTATCAGTAACATTAATACCTTTTTTAATGTCTTCAACGCTATAATAAGGAAAATTTAATAATTTTTTTTTTTTATTTATTTTAAATTCTAAATTATTATTAATCTCATTAATTTTTAAGTTTATATGAGTTAATATTTTAAGAATGTCATAGAAATAAATACCTAATATGTTGATTTTTTGTTCATAGTCTAATAATGATTTTTGATAATCACTATATAATTGATTAAATAATTGAAGATTTGTATTGTTATCATTTTTTATGTAGTTAGTAATAAATTCCAATGAATATTTATCCATAAATCTATTTTAAATTTTTATAAATAATTAGCTCGTCTTTTTTTATTAATTTAGTTGTTTTTTTTCCAATAATTTTATCAATTTTTGAAGGAGAAATACCTTCACCAGGTCTTTTTGCAATTATATTTTTAAGAGAAATTGATTCCCCTTTTTTAATTATTTTACTAGCATAAATACTTCTTCTAGCATTTAATCTTGATCTTTTTTCAGTAATTATTGATTTTTTATTAAATGAACCAACTAGTGATTTTAAATTATAAAGTTTTTTTCTTAATATTTTTAAATCATTAACATCCATTGCATGATAATGATCATTTCCATTGAGTAGTTTGTTATGAGTAAAATGTTTTTCAATAATTTTTGCACCTAATAAAGATGAATATAATAAATTATCCATATTTCCAGGCATAGTATGGTCAGAATAACCAATTGTTAATTCAGGAAATTTGTTTTTTAGCCCCTCAATCATTCCCAAATTTGCATTTGAATTTTTAGTAGGATAATTTAGTATGCAATGTAACAAGCCTAAGGGAACATTTTTTTTCTTTATCCAATTAACTGCTTGATAAATTTCATTTAAATTACTTGCGCCAGTTGATAATAAAATTGGCTTATTAAAATTACAAATATAGTCTATCAAAATTTTATTCGTAATATCGGATGATGAAATTTTAAATGTAGAAACCATTTCATTTAAAAACTTTGCAGATTGAAGATCAAATGGTGTGCTAATAAATTCAATATTTTTTTTTACACACTGCGTATATAATTTTTCGTATTCTTTTTTCCAAAATTTATCATATTTTTTAAATAACAAATATTGAGATTTTGTATTTTCTGATTTTAGATCCCAATAATAAGGAGATTTTTTTGATGCGATTTTGTCTGCTTTATAAGTTTGGAATTTAATAGCATTTGCACCACCATCGGCTGCCTGATTTATTAAATCAATAGCAATATTCATCTTGCCCTCATGATTTACTCCAGCTTCTGCAATAATATATGGATTATAAACCTTGTTATTATTTTTTTTAATTATTTCAGATAAATTCATATAAAAAAGTTTTTAAGTGCAATAGATAATTTTTTTTCTAAATTATTATCATTTATCATAATCGGTAGAGAAATTGCTTTTGATAAAAAATCTTTAGATTTTTTTAAATCTTTTTTTAAAAAACTAATATTTTTAATCTCTTTAATGTGATTAAAAGAGCCTACAAAGTGCCAAGAAATTGCCTCTGGTAAAATCTTTGTTGAAACATTAAATTTAGTAAGATGTTTTTTTAATTTTATTGCATCATTAGAATTTTTTGTAAAAAAAATAAATGAGTCACATGTAGAAATGGAATTTTCATATTTCTTTCTTGTTATTAAATTATATCTATTAACAATTTTTGATAAATTTTTATTTTTTAATATTTGATATTTTACTAATTTGTTAAGTTTCTTAAGTTGTACATTCCCTAAAGCTCCTTGAATTTCATTCATTCTAAAATTAAAACCTGAACTTTTTCTTGAATCCTCCCATCTAGGTAATTTAGGATTGTTTTCATGCCCATGATCATGCCAAGCACGAGCCTTTAAATATAATTTTTTATTTGAAAAAGTTATCATGCCACCTTCTCCAGTAGTAATAGCTTTGGCATGATCAAAACTAAAAGCTCCAATATGTCCTAGTGATCCAAGTTTTTTATTTTTAAAAGAACCTCCAAGACCCCATGCCACATCTTCAATGACATACAAATTATATTGTGATGCAATGTTATTAACTTCCTTCATATTACAGGGATTTCCAAGCATATGTACAGGAATGATACATTTAGTTTTTTTTGTAATTTTATTTTTTAAATCAATAATATCTAAATCTAAATTTTCATTAACATTAGCAATGACTGGAATTGCCCCCGATTCTACAATAGCTTCAATAGTAGCTACGAATGTAAAAGATTGAGTTATAACTTCGTCACCAGGCTCAATATCTATCGAAGCTAGTGCTACTCTAAGTGCTGCAGTACCTGAAGTAACTCCAAGAGCATATTTTGATCCGATATAATTTTTAAAATTTTTTTCAAAATTAACAACTTGATAACTATTATTTCTTAAATTTTCAAATCCATGTCTGAAAAAAACGTTTCCATTTTTAAAAACAGAATTAACAGCATCTTTTTCTTTTTTATTTATTAATTCAAAACCAGGCATTAAATACTTTTAAAGATATTATAAACAATATCATAATTTAATTTTTTTTTAAAATTTTTACCAAGATGATTTTTTAAAGGCTTTTCATGTTGCATTGTTGACATATATAATTTTTCAATTTTATTATTATTGATTTTAATAATGTTTTCAATTGTTATTTTTTGATGATTAAAACAATTAAATAAAAATTTATATTCTTTTATATAATAATTTTTGAGACCTCTAAAAACAATGCAATTTGATAGACAGTGAGGAATTCTAAAAATACTACTTAATGCAGCTGAGAAAGGATGAATTAAACCAACCATACTAAATGAAATTGCTTCACCTGCAAAAAAAGAGGCAATCATTAATTTTTTTAAGTTTTCTATATTTTTATAATTTTTTTCTTTCAAAAATTTTTTTATAAGTATTAGAGATTTTTTGGCTAACTTATCAGCATATTTATTTCTTTTTTTTCCATTCAATAATTCAAAACTATGAAAGTAAGCATCACTTGCTGTAATAAATAGTAGCTTTTTTGGAACTGTACTTAATATTTGTGGAAACAAAAAGACTTTATCAAAACATGTAAATTTACTATTGAAACCTAATTTTAAATTTTTTTTAGTATTAAGTAAAACACATGTTCTGGAGGATTCTGATCCAGTTCCAGATAGAGATGGTATGCCAATCGAAAATACTCCTTTTTTTTCTAATAAATCCCAGCCTTGATAATTTTCTGCCTTTTTATTATTTGTTAATAATACCGATATTGCCTTAGTGCAATCAAGTGCTGACCCTCCCCCTACACCAATTAATAGGTCTGGCTTTATTCTGCTTGATTTAATTTTATTTGTTAAATTATCTACAAAATCTGTAGTTAATTCATTTTTAAGTTTGATAGGTATATATTTTCCTTTTAAAGTTTTTTTTAAGAAAACTATAAAAGAGTTATTTTGTAAATTAAAATCATACAATATATAAATATTGTTATAATTTTTAAATTTTATTAATTTTTCATTTAAAGTTTTTTTATAATCTAAAGAGATAACAACTTCTCTGACATTTCTTGATTTAATTTTATTCACTTAACAAATTTACCATTTTCAATATTGTAAATATCATCTGCAAATTCATCTATAATACTTTTGTGAATTGAAATAATAACAGTCTTGCCTTTCATTAATTGCAAAATACTAGAAAAAATTTCTTTTTCATTTTTTTCATCAAGAGAACTTGTTATTTCATCTAAAATTAGTATTTCTGGTTTTCTTATTAGGGCTCGAGCTATACATATTCTTTGCATTTGTCCACCTGATAAATTTTCACCTGAATTTTCTATAATAGTATCATAATTATTTTCGAATGAATTGACGAAATCATCAACATTTAATTTTGATGTTATTTTTTTAAAATATTCTTCATCATTAAATTGTTTAAAAAATAATATATTTTCTTTGATTGTATCTGTAATTAAAATATTTTTCTGGCTTACTGTAACAATTTTTTCATTTATATTTTTATATTTATACAACTCATTATTATTAATGTAAATACTTCCAGTATCAGGAATTAGTAAGCCTGATAATAAATCTAAAAAGGTTGATTTACCAGATCCAGACTTTCCTTTTAAAATTGTTATTTTTCCTTTTCTAATATTAAATTTTAAATTATTTAGTAGCTTGTTATTAGCATTTGATTTTTCGTAATTAAAACTTACATTATTTATCTCAATATCTTTTTTTAATTCATCTAATCGTAAATTATTTTCTTTATTAATAGTTTTATAATTTTTATTTTTTTTATCAAAATTCATTAATTCATTTATGACATAAAATGATTTTTTCATTCTATTAAAAGAGTTGATTGCAATTAAAAAACGAGAAAGCTGTTGCATTAATCTTTGGCCAACAACAACAATAACTGCAAGAAGAGGTATTAATGTAATTAAATTATCATTTAAGCTATTCCAATATAGAATAAAGACAATTAAAGTTAATACCAAAAATGTTTCAATTACTGGCATTGTTGAAAATGTGTATACGCGCCATTGAACCATAATTCTTCTAAGATATTTAACATGATTATTAATATACTTAGAAAATTCTGGCATTACTCTAAACGCTTTAATATTTTTTATTGAAACTAAAGAATCATTGATAACTGAACTGACAAGTTGATTCAATTCAACTTCTTTATTACCAACTTTTTTTGAATAATTATAAAGCAACAATCTGTTTAATAAAAAAATAAATATAGCTATTGCCGCTATTATTAAAGTAAATTGAATTGATGTTAAAATAAGAATAAAAATAAAAAATATTAATGAGATTAAAGATGTAAATATCTCAATCAAATTTTCCATTCCTTGTGTTGAATTATTAGTTTCATGATAAACATTATTATATAACTTACCCCTATTTACTAATGTGATTTTTTCATATTCAGACTTATCAAGTGAATTATAAATTTTTTCTAACCAAATCTCTCTCAAATAATATTTATAATTAGCAGTTAAATATTCTCTAAATATTCGAAAAAAATTTTTAAATATAATTAATATTATAAAAACAATTGATATTGATAATGTGTTTATAGAAAAGCCAATATAAGTAAATATTGAAGCTATTATTCTACTTAGATTGGATCCTTTCTCAGATGATAAATAATTTTCTAGAAGTGGGAGTATTGCGGCATAACTTATGCCTTCAAGAAAAATTGATATAAAACTTACAATAATTAAAATTGAAGCATAAGTTTTGCTTTGAAAAAAAAGTTGTCTAATCAAAGCTATATTTTCAAACATTTTGTTTCAAGTAAAAAGTTCTGGTGTTATTTTTTTTCAATATACTCGTTTCTATTAATGTAAATTTATTTTTTCTGAAAAAGTTTTTATATATTTTAAGGGGCCAATGATGGTCTCCTTTGATTTTATCAACAGATACAGCGCCATACAAAATCTCACTTAAAGATGAAGATAATCTAAATTTTTTATAATTTATAATATATTTAATTAAATTTTTGATTATTTGTTTAAAAAAATACGATTTTGTATGATTTGGCTCACCAATCATGATTATACAACCTCCTGGATTTAAAAGTTTATTTATTTTACCTAATATATGATCAGGGTTAGAAAAATGGTGAAAAGCTTGACACATTATAATAAAATCAAAATTGTCTTCTGTGTAGTGATTAGCATATATATTAAAATCTCCACTAATTAACTCTATATTTTTTCTTTCAATTTCAAAATTACGAAATACATGTGGTGCTAATTTTGTTATTCTATGTTTTGAAAAATCTATACAGGTAAGTTTATTAAAATTAATATTTTTAAAAGATCTAGCTTCAACATAGCAAACACCAGATGCAATTGATAAAATATTTTTACCATTGAGTTCAAGACTATTATTTTTTATAACTCTATTTAATTCATTGGAAAGTAGATTTTGCTTATTATCATTTTTAATTTTATCAAAATCATCAATTAATTTGTAAAATAATTTGTTTTTTTCAATTTTTTCATTGTTCCAGTATGTAAAAGATTCATCAACACTATTATTAGAGTTTAATATTTTTACAGATAAAGACATTACTAATTTAATTAAATTATTGTTAGATATATATTGGTTTTTATAATATTACAGATATATTAGAATTTTTTATATATGTCCAATATTGATATTTCTGTAATTATTCCTGTCTACAATAGAGAAAATCTAATATCAAGATGTATTAGATCATTATTAAATCAATCAATATCAAAAAGTAGTTTTGAAATTATTATCATAAATGATTGTAGTAATGATAATACAGAAAATGTTGTAAAATCATTTGGGAGAAAAGTTAAATATTTTAAAAATAATAACAAAAAGGGACTACCATATTCATTGAATTATGGAATAAAAAAATCTAATGGCAGATTTATTGTTAGAGTTGACTCAGATGATTATGTGCACAGTGATTACCTTAAGATACTTGGTACACATCTAAAATTAAATGATAATATTGATGCAGTTTGTTGTGATTACATTACTGTAGATGAAAATGATAAACACATAAAGACAAAGAGTTTTATAAAAGAACCGATTGGTTGCTGTATAATGTTTAGAGCTGATCAATTAATAAAAATAGGTTTATATGATCAAAATATTAAGTTTAATGAAGATAAAGATTTATTAATAAGGTTTATCAAAAAATATAAAATATACAACTGCCCAATACCTTTA
>CACEPG010000038.1 GCA_902561355.1 uncultured Alphaproteobacteria bacterium | reverse complement strand
CTAAGGCTAAAATTAGGTTTTTTCTTGAACACGCTCCCCAGTTTTTTTAACAATCATTAATTTTATGATTGCGTAAGAAAAGAAGTTTAGATACCGCAATTAAATATATTTTTTAAGGAGTCAGACATGATTAAACATGTAACATCAGTGGACCAATCAGATAGAAAGGTTCCATATAATTTAAGACAGAGTGGACCTACACCTGTCAAAATGTTGATATCTACGCGAGTAAGAAAATCTCCTTACTGGCATTTATCTATGAAAGCAGGTTGTTGGAGAGCAACTGTTTACAATCGCGTTTATCATCCAAGAGGTTATGTAAAACCAGAAGATGGTGGCGCTATGGTTGAATATGAAGCAATTAAAAATCACGTAACTATGTGGAACGTTGCTGTTGAAAGACAAATACAAGTTAAAGGACCAGATGCAGAAGCTTTTGTAGACTATGTAATTACTCGCGATGCAACAAGAATCCCAGCCATGAAATCAGATGGATCTGTTAGAGCTGCAAGATATGTTATTCTTTGTAATAGTATGGGTGGTGTATTAAATGATCCAATTCTTTTAAGAGTCGCTCAAGATGAATTTTGGTTTTCTCTTTCTGACTCTGATATAGGTTTATATCTTCAAGGAGTTAATCATGATAAAAAATTTGATGTTGAGATTGATGAGATAGATGTATGTCCTGTTCAAATACAAGGACCCAAAGCCCATGCTTTAATGAAAGATTTAATAGGTGATCAAGTTGATGTTGATAAGATGCCGTTTTATGGTCTAGCTGAAGCTAATGTAGGAGGACGCAAATGTGTAATTTCTCAAACTGGATTCTCAGGGGCTGCAGGTTTTGAAATATATTTGTATGATGCTACTCTTTATGCTGATGATATGTGGAATGCAGTATTAGATGCTGGAAAAAAACATAATCTAATGGTAATTGCGCCTGCACATCATAGACGTATCCAAGCTGGAATTTTATCTTGGGGGCAAGATATGGATAATCAACATAATCCATTTCAATGTAACCTTGGGTATCAAGTTTCTCTTTCAGGATTAGGGGAATGGAATAAAAAAGCTGATTATGTTGGTAAAAAAGTTTTAGAAAAAATGAAAGCTGATCTGACTTCTGGACAAAAACCATATAAACTTCAATTGGTGGGAATGACACTTGGAGGCAAACCTATAGAAGAGTATGCACCAGATTTTTGGTTAGTATCTCCTAAAGATGGGGGCGATCCATGTGGTTATATAACTTCACCTTGGTATCATCCTGAACAACAAAGAAACATCGCAATGGGTTATGTTCCATTTGATGGTTCATTAAGTAAAAATGGATTTCCAATCGGTACTGTAGGCCAAAAGTTTAAAGTACATTTGCCAGATGAATACTCTGACACTCCAGGTGTGCCAGTAGATGCAGAAGTGGTATCGATACCTTTTACTGAATCATACAACGCAAATACAAGAGAGGCATCAAAAGCTTCAGAATAGTTTCTATATTATTAAAAGGGCTCCTAAAAAATTAGGAGCTTTTTTAATTTAATAACTGCTCCACTCTATTTATTGGAATATAACCACCAATAAATTCTTCATTAATAAACAATGTCGGTGTACCTCTAGCACCAGCACCATTAGCTAAAAAAGAAGAAAGGTTAACTGTGTTTTTGATTTCTTCTTTACCAATATCAATTCCAATAACATTAGTATTTCTATATATTTCAGCTACTTTGTTTATTTCTAATTTATCTAAAATTTCATCTAATTTTTTTTGATTTAAACTACCCTCTATTGAAAATAACTCATTATGAAGTTCAAATCCTTTATTTTGCATATTTGCTGCAATAACCATATAAGCAACTACAGTTGAGCTTTCACTGAGAATGGGGTGTTGTAAAAAAATGACACGCGTATCATCTCTATTATTTACAAGTTCAATTAATTCAGAATGAATTTTTTTACAATAACCACAAAAATAATCCATAAATTCAATTACTGTATTTTTTGCATCATCTGGACCTATTTGAATTATAGCTTTCTCAGGTAATGCTTCTATTATTTTTAAATTATATGGTTTTGAATTATCAAAAAAAAGCTCATTCAATGTCATTTCAGATGAAGAGATCGAACTAGAAATTAAGAAAAAAATAAGCACAAAAAAGTGAGTCAAATTATAACGCATGATTGACCCACTCTATTTAATATGATTAAGGAAGTACAGTATTTTTTATAGGATTGATATGAAGTCGAAATCAAAAGCTGTAGTTATTGGAGGAGGTGTTGTAGGGGTTAGCACTCTTTATCATCTAGCAAAAAAAGGATGGGAAGATGTAGTTTTAATAGAGCGTAAAGAATTAACTTCTGGATCTACATGGCATGCAGCTGGTTTATTACCTCTATTTAATATGAGTTATTCAGTGGGTCAGCTTCATAAATATGCCGTTGATTTTTATAAAACTCTTGAGAAAGAAACTGGTCAAGAAGTAGGTTTTAGTGTTGTGAGCAATATTAGATTAGCAACTACTCAAGATAGAATGGATGAATATCATCAATATGCTGCAGTTGCTAAAACTATTGGAGTTAATGTAAAATTTTTATCACCACATCAGGTTAAAGAAATATGGCCGTTATGCAATACTGATGGAATAATTGGTGCAATTCAACACCCTGAAGATGGATATATTCAACCTGCTGATTTAACGCAAGCATTAGCAAAAGGAGCTCGAGATAAAGGAGCTGAAATATATAGAAATACTAATGTTATTGGAATTGAGCAAAATGAAGATGATTTATGGATTGTTGAAACTGATAAAGGTAAAATAGAGTGTGAACATGTAATATCTTGCACAGGTAACTTTGCTAGACAAACTGGTAAAATGGTAGGTATTGAAATACCAGTAATTCCTGTAGAACATCAATATATTGTTACAGAACCGCATCCAGAAATTCAAAAGAGAAAAGAAAAAGGTTTACCTGAGATGGGAGTGCTAAGAGATTCTGACAGTTCATGGTATATGAGAGAAGAAAGAGGTGGTTTAATTTTAGGACCATATGAGAAAGGTGCTCCAGCATGCTATATAGATGGACCAAGTAACAATTCAGAATTTGAATTATTTCAAGAAGATTTAGAAAGAATAGAACCTCATATAGAGTCGGCTATTCACAGAGTTCCAATATTTGGAGAAGTGGGTGTAAAAAAAGTTTATAATGGAGCTATCTGCTACACTCCTGATGGAAGTCCTATAGTTGGACCGGCTTGGGGTTTAAAAAATTTTTGGATCAATGAAGGTCATAGTTTTGGAATTACTGCTGCTGGAGGTGCTGGATGGCAATTAGGTGAGTGGATAGTTGATGGTGAGCCGACTATAGATATGTTAGGTGTTGATCCTCGGCGATTTGGAGATTATGCAACCAAATCTTTTCTCATTGAAAAAAATGAAGAAGCTTATGCAAATGTATTCACAGTTCATTATCCTGATGAAGAAAGAGAAGCTACAAGACCTTTAAGGCAAGCCCCTTGTTACGATAGATTAAAAAATTTAGGAGCGGTATTTGGGCAAAAATTTGGATGGGAAAGAGCTAACTGGTTTGCTCCTAAAGATGTTAAACAAAAAGATCACTGGTCTTTTAGAAGATCAAAATGGTTTGAGCATGTTGGTAATGAATGTTTAAATGTTAAAAATAATGTAGGTATTTTAGATATGACCGCTTTTGCTAAATGTAGAATAACAGGACCAGGCGCAAAAGATTTCCTTGATAATTTAGTTGCAAATAAATTACCTCAAAAAAATGGAAGAGTTAATCTATGTCATGCACTAAATACAAAAGGAGGGGTTCATTCTGAATTTACTATAGCAAAAGAGTCAGATGAATCTTTTTATTTAGTTTCAGCAGGAGCTTTTCAAAGACTTGATCATGATTGGATTAGAAAATGGATGCCAAAAAATAGGTCTGTATTTTTTGAAAATCTTACTAATAGTATTGGTGTGTTAGTTATTGCCGGTCCTAAATCAAGAGATTTGCTTAATAAAATTTCAACATCTGATTTTTCAAATAAAGCTTTTCCTTGGCTGTCTGCTCAAAAAATTGATGTAGGTCTAGCACCTTCAATAGCTATGAGAATGAATTTTGTTGGAGAACTTGGTTGGGAACTTCATCATCCTATAGAATATCAAAATCATATATTTGATAAACTTATCGAGGCTGGAGAAGAATTGGGTCTTAAACCTTTTGGAATTAGAGCAATGGATAGTTTAAGAATAGAAAAGACCTACAAACTTGTAGGTACGGAAATGTCAATAGAATATTCAGCTTTTGAATCAGGTCTAGATCGTTTTGTTCATTTAAACAAAGGTAATTTTATTGGACGTGATGCTCTTGTAAAATGGCAGCAAAAAGGCTTCCAAAATAAAATGGTAACATTAGAGGTTTTTGATATTAATGATGCCGATGCATTAGGTAATAACGCGGTTTATAGTAATGGTACTGTTGTTGGTCGTGCGACAGGAGGTAACTACGGATTTAGAGTGAAAAAATCACTTGCAATTGCTATGGTAAAACCTGAATTTAGTAATATTGGAACAGAGTTACAAATGGATATTTTAGATAAAAAACATAAAGTTGTTGTAATAGAAGATAGCCCGTATGATTCAATGAATGAAAAAATTAGAGCATAATAAATGAAAATATTAGTTACTGTTAAAAGAGTTATTGATTACAATGTTCAAGTTAGAGTTAAAGCAGATGGAACAGGAGTAGAAAAAGAGAATGTAAAAATGTCAATGAATCCTCCTGATGAAAATGCTGTTGAAGAGGCACTTAGGATAAAAGAATCTGGAAAAGCTGATGAAATTATAATTTTATCGATTGGAGAAGAAAAATGCCAAGAAACTATTCGAACAGCATTGGCAATGGGTGCGGATAGAGGAATTTTGGTTAAAACTAATAATGAAATTGAACCTTTGTCAGTATCTAAAATAGTTTCAAAAATTGTAGAAATTGAAAACCCTGGTTTAATATTGATGGGCAAACAAGCAATTGACGATGATTCAAACCAGACTGCTCAAATGACAAGTGCTTTATTGAACTGGCCACAAGCTACATTTGCCTCTAAAATTGAAATTGCAGACAATAATGCAACTATTACTAGAGAGGTTGATGAAGGTCTCGAAAGAATAAAAGTAAAAATGCCGTTTATAGCATCTTGTGATTTAAGACTCAATGAACCAAGATATGCCTCATTACCTAATATAATGAAAGCAAAGAAAAAACCTATTGACGTCAAACCAGTCGAAGAACTTGGTATAGATGTAAAGCCTAGAATTGAAAATATAAAAATTTCAGAACCTGCTAGTAGACAAAAAGGTGTTATGGTTGCAGATGTTGCTGAATTAGTTCAAAAACTTAAATATGAGGCAAAAGTAATATGAGTGTTTTAATATTAGCAGAACATAATAACTCTGAAGTGAAATCATCTACTTTAAGTACAATAAGTGCAGCTTCTAAAATTACCAATGATGTCGAAGTATTGATTTTAGGTTTTAACATTGAAAATATTTCTAAAGAAATATCAAATTATCAATATGTATCAAAAGTTTTAACTTTAGATAATGAAAAATTTGAACATGCTATAGCTGAAAATATAGAGCCAGTTATAGTTTCATTAGCTGATAAATATACGCATATCTTAGCTGCAGCAAATACATTTGGCAAAAATGTTATGCCAAGAGTAGCAGTGAAATTAGATGTAGCTCAAATAAGTGATATAGTAACAATAGAAAGTGAAGATACTTTTGTTAGACCTATTTATGCTGGCAATGCTCTTGCTACTGTTAAATCTAACGATTCTAAAAAAGTAATTACTATTCGTCCAACTTCATTCGATATTATGGCAAAAGAAGGAGGCTCTGGAATTGTTGAGTCTATAAATTTTGATCTAACAGAACATAACGTAGAATTTATTGATCGTGAAGAATCTAAATCCGATAGACCTGAATTAAGTACTGCCAGAATAGTAGTTTCTGGTGGAAGAGGATTACAAAGTGCTGAAAACTTTAAGTTAATAAGTGATATTGCCGATAAATTAAATGCGGCGATAGGTGCATCAAGAGCTGCAGTTGATGCAGGTTATGTTAGTAATGATTATCAAGTTGGTCAAACTGGTAAAGTGGTAGTTCCTGATCTCTATATTGCAGTTGGAATTTCAGGTGCAATTCAACACCTAGCAGGCATGAAAGAAAGTAAGATTATTGTTGCTATAAACAAAGATGAAGAAGCACCTATCTTTAACATTGCAGATTATGGATTAAGTGCTGATTTATTTGAAGCTCTCCCCCAACTTTCTTCAGAATTAGATAAATTAAATTCAATAGAAAAATAATTATTATTTTCAAAAATTTTAAAAAAGCATTATTGTAAGTTATGGAAATTAAAAGAGAGTCAATGGAATATGATGTGGTAATTGTTGGTGCAGGACCAGCAGGATTATCAACATCAATTAAACTAAAACAAATTAATCCTGATTTAAATGTATGTATTTTAGAAAAAGGTTCGGAGGTAGGTGCCCATATTTTAAGTGGAAATATTTTTGAAACGAGAGCTTTAGATGAATTAATTCCTGATTGGAAAGAAAAAGAAGCTCCAATTAAAACAAAAGTTAAGAAAGAAAAATTTTTATTTTTAGGGAAAAAAAATGCTTTAAGTTGGCCAACTTGGTTGTTACCAAGTGTTCAAAAAAATCATAAAAATTATATTATTAGTTTGGCTAATCTTTGTAGATGGTTAGCTAATCAAGCA
>CACEPG010000037.1 GCA_902561355.1 uncultured Alphaproteobacteria bacterium | reverse complement strand
TTGTTCCTAAAAGTGTTGATGGTATTTTAGCAGATAATGATATTGATGTTATATTAAATCTTACAAATCCAACATCTCATTATCAAACTATTAAAAATACTCTTCTTGCAGGTAAGCATTCTTACTGTGAAAAACCTATTTCAATCAAATTTGAAGAAGGAAAAGAGTTAGTAGAGTTAGCAAATTCTAAAAAATTGTATTTAGGTAATGCACCAGACACTTTTTTAGGTGGTGGAGGACAGCTGACAAAACAAATTATTGAAAGGGGAGAAATAGGAGATATAAAATTAGGAAATTTTACCTTTGCGTTTCCTGGTGTGCAATCATGGCATCCTAACCCTGAGCCTTGGTTTGTTGAAGGAGGCGGACCTGTATTAGACATGGGTCCTTACTATTATACAATGTTAGTTAATTTACTTGGCCCAGCAAAATCCATAACCGCTATTTCAAAAAAAGTTATGAATTTTAGAGAGATTGGTGAAGGGCCAAAAAAAGGAAATGATTTTAAAGTAGAAATACCAACTTCTTATTATATAGTTATAGAGTTTCATAATAGTGCATTGATCCAAGGGTTTTTATCATTTGATGTAATAAATCATCAATCTAATTTTATAGATTTGTATGGTACTAAAGGATCTATAATTGGACCTGATCCTAATATGTTTGGAGGTCCAATAAAAGTTTCTCTTTCTGAGGGAGGGGAATGGAAAGAGTATAGTACTGAGGAAATGAAATTAGGAAAAACAAATATTTTTAATCAAAGTGGAAGATCTAATGAATCGCCAACCAATGCAAATTATAGAGGAGTTGGATTATCTGAAATGATATATTCTATAGAAAATAATTTAGAGCATCGTTGTAATGGAGAATTAGTTTTACATGTCTTAGATATGTTAGACTCTACTATTAAATCAGCAAAAGAAAATAATACTATTAGGCTAAGAACAAGTTGTAATAATGCCAAAATTTTTACTGAAAAAGAAATATCTTTAATAACTAATTAATTATTACCAAGTACCATTATTTTCCATTGAACTCCAAGGTTCTTGGATAGTTAGTGAATCACCTTCTTGAAGAATTTCAATTGAAATTCCATCAGGTGATCTGACAAAAGCCATGTGTCCATCGCGTGGAGGCCTATTTATAATAATTCCACCTTCCATCAATTTTTCACAAGTTTCATAGATATTTTTTACACTGTAGGCTAGATGACCAAAATTTTAGGATAAGGATAATTAAAACCCAGTAATTGACTTACTCTTTTAGAACAATTATTCTTAAATCTATCATCTAAATAAGAAACTAAATCTTCAACTGGCTTAATATATTTAGGTAAAAACTCAATTAATATTGCAGCTCTTTGATGATCAGATTTGTTTGGCATTGCACCATGCCAACAATTACCATTAAAAAATACCAAATCACCAGGGTTAGCAACCATTTGTTTTAAATTTGAAAAGTCATCATTTTTATTTGGATAACGAAGTTTTTTTTGTGAGCCTGGATAATATGCTGTAGCACCTGATAGTTTAGAACATACATCAAGAGGTATAGTTGCTTGACAATTTTGTGGGAATGATGAATTTAAACCCATAGGAAAAGTCTCATGATTATATAAATCCCAATAAGGATAATCAATATGAGGTTCTTGACCTGCAGCACCTGGTAACAAGCGACTTGCACAATACGATCCACAAATAAATTCAGTACCTAAAAATTTTGTCATTAAGTCAAAAATAATATTATGTGTTATCAATTCTGAAAACACTTTACCTTTTCCAAATAAATTCCAAACACGCTGCTGCAGATGAATTGTCCCTGAAGATTCAGCTTCTGCATTAAAATGAGTTTCTTTTTGATCTTCATTATCTGCAAATTTATTAACTATCTGTCTTGCTTCTTCGATTTTATTAGTATCAAAAACATCTTTGATAATAACTACTCCACTACCAGTTAATAATTCATCCAGAATTTCTTTATGATTAGTATAAGAAGTATTTAATTCTAACATATATAAAATATTTGATACTAGGTTATATATTTAGTCAATATATTTATAATTTAAGCTCCAAGCTCGTCCCTTAAATCACCAATTTCTGCACCACCAGCCATTAGTCTTTTAATATCATCTCCACCAAGCTCTTCTGCTAGACCACTACCGATAACTTCTCCAAGACTCAAAAAAGTATAACGATCAGCAATTAAACGTGCATGAATTTCATTATGAGTAATTAATATAATAGCTATGTGACCAAGTTTTTGGACATCTTTAATAGTTTTTAATACTTCCATTTGTTGTTTTTGTCCTAACGCAGAAGTTGGTTCATCTAAAATTAAAATTTTTGCACCAAAATATATAGCTCTCGCAATTGCAAGCGTCTGCCGTTGACCTCCAGACATTGTACCAACTGGTTGTTCAGGGTTTGAAATATTTATTCCAATTTTTGCCATTTCTTCAATTGTAATTCTATTCATTTCTTTCATTTGCATAATACCAAATGGACCTGGTCCTTTTTTGATTTCTCTTCCTAGAAAAAAATTTCTAGTTACAGATGTAAGAGCATTTAAAGCTAAATCTTGATAAACAGTTCCAATACCACTATCAGTAGCTTGACGAGGTGTTAAAAAATTAACTTCTTTTCCACCTACTAATATATTCCCACTAGTAGCCGGGTGAACTCCTGACAAAACTTTAATGAGTGTTGATTTACCTGCGCCATTGTCTCCAAGCAAAGCATGAACTTCTCCTGGATAAACATCAAGAGAAACACCATTTAGTGCAGTAAAATTACCAAATTTTTTAACTAAATTTTTAATTTCTATCAGAGGTTTTTGGCTTTTATCAATCATCTAAACACCTCCAATTATTCTTTTACGAATATTTTCGTTTGTTAATGCTGCAGCAACTAATACTGCACCCAAAAATACACGGTAAAATGATCCATCAATTCCTGGTATATAAAAGAATGCTTCTTTAGCTATTCCAAAAATTATTGTACCTAAAATTATTCCTAAAATAGTTCCAAACCCACCTGTTAAAACAACTCCACCAATTACAGCAGCAGCTATTGCTTCAAGCTCCTTTAAATTTCCTTTAGCAGTATCAGCAGTATTAACTTCAAAAACTTGGCATGCAGCAAACATTGTTGCACAAAAAGCTGTAAACATAAATAATGAAATCTTAACTTTATTAGTTGGAACACCATTAGCTTTTGCCGCGTTTAGATTACCTCCTGTTGAATAAATCCAGTTACCAGCTTGTGTTCGACTTAATACGAAATAACATACAAGAGCTATTATAAACCAAACCATCAAACATGAATACATGCCTTTAGCAAAAATATTGCCATACATATTTACATTCCAATCAGCAGAAAAATATAACCATTCAAAAACTGGTTCTAAAATATCTCCTCCAAAAAAATTCGCTACAGGTCTTGCTGTTACAATTGTATCAATATATGCTTTTGCAATATCAATATCTGTAACAACCTTGGCAGCAACTGCTGGGACCTCTACTCCAGCATTTATTTTTTCAGTAAGAATTTCTACCATAGAATCATTTCCAGATTTTTTTGCGCCCTCTAGTGATTTTTCTAAAGTTTGAATCATTTTTTTAGATGCTAGAATAGTTTTGTTAGCTGCAACCTTTTCATTAATGTAGGTTAATTGTTCTGTTAATTTTGTAATAGTATTAGCTGGTACTGTACTTAAAATTTCTAACAATTGCTCATTTGGAAGATTTTTTGCTGTATCGCGTTCTATTTCTCCGTGACCTGGAATATTAATAATATTTTTGATATCCGGTAATTCCGTTACTGTAGTAGATCCAGCAGTTTGATCGGGGGCTCGGTTAAATTCTCTATAAGATACTTCAGTAACACCTCTTAAAAAAAACAATCCGCCCAAAGTAACAATAAAAGAAGCAATTCCACTTTTTACAATAAGCCAACCTTGAAACCAGCCAAATGATAAGGTGAAACACAAAGTAATTAATAATGCAGTAAGTGGTGAGGGATCAGTAATTTCAAATAGCTTTAATCCTTCAAAATGGAATCCTCCTTGAAAAGAAATGTAAGGTATAACAAAAGCAAAACCCCATTTCAAAATCATTGCCATACAACCACCAGCAAAACCTATCATTGATCCGACTGATAAATCAAACTCACCTGCTATAATCAACATACCTGCACCAAGAGCCACGATTCCTAACTGAGCTATAACTCTAAAATTATTTCTAATTCCTAAAGCATTAAAACCCTCACCTGCAAAAGGATTGAGTGAAAATTCTCCTTCAGGTATTGAAAAATAACCTAACATCCCACATAATAAAATCATTACGCCAAGTGGGCCTATTTCAGGTCTTGCAAAAAAAGCAGAGTACCATTTTTTGTCACCCTGTCTATCTGACTCTTGTCTTTGTGGTGATGTTTCTGTTGCCTTCATAAATTTAATATAAAAAAAAAGGACCGCTGTAAGCGGTCCTTTAGAATTTGTTATCTATCAATTCCTGCTAAAGCAGCAACAGAAGATGCGTTAGACTTATCAACGAAGCCTGGTCCTGAAGGGATGTTAGCTCCTGGAAGAAGTCCAGCACTGTTATTATACAGGTGTAATACGATAATAGGCATATAACCCTGTAATCTTTGTTGTTGATCAATAGTGAATGAAACTCTACCAGCATTGATTAAGTCCATAACTGCAGGGCTTAAGTCAAAACAAGCATGGTGAACAGTCATACCAAGATCAGCGACAGCTTTATCAACAGCTTCACAAACATGAGGTCCTACTGATAGGATTGCATCAATATCTGAGTTAGCTTGAAGAGCCGCAGTTGCACGAGTTTGAATAGTTGCTGGATCTGAAGTAGTATCAGTGAATTCCATAGGAACTGCTTCACCATAACCTTCACATCTGTCAACTAGTGCAGTATTGTAAGCTTCTTGGATCATACAAAGAGCTTTTGTAGCTCCTTCAGCTTTAGCTCTTTCACCAGCTTTTTGTCCAGCAAGATATTCTGGTTGCCCTACGTGCATAAGAGCACCTAAAGCAGCAGAATTTTCTAAACCTGAATTCATAGTGATTACAGGAACACCAGCTGCAACAGCAGCTTTAATAGCTGGACCTAATGCATCTGGATCTGGAAGTGAAATTACCATACCATCTGGTTGTGTAGCTGCAGCTGCCTGAATTGAACTAGCCATATCTGCCATATCAGCAGATGGATTGTAAATATATTCAAAATCAGCACCGATTGCTCGAGCTGCATCTTCACCACCTTTTTGAACAACTGGCCAAAAAGGATCTTTACCTTCACCGTGAGTTACCATTACGTATCTCTCAGCAAAAGTAGCGCTAGTAGCGAATACTACCGCAATTAAAGTCATAAGAAATTTTTTCATATTTCTTCCTCCTAATAATTATTAGTATTTAACCATTACAGAGGCAGAAACTCAAATCAAGAGAAAATATGATTAAAAAATTAAATCTATCCTCAGATAAATGCAAAAAAAGAATATTTTAAATGCCTTTTCTTTGTTTATTTTTACCTTCAAGAAATTCTTTGTAAGCTTTTTTATTTTCCTCTGTAATTGGGTCTTGAAGTGTTGGACTTTCCCAAAAAGCAGTTCCATCTAACCACTCATAGCCATGAGTTTCCATAACAATTACATATGTTTTATTGGATTTTTTTGCTCTTTTATATGCTGATTCAAGTTCTGATGTAGACTTAACTGTTTCTGCTTCTGCACCCATACTTCTAGCATGTGATTCAAAATCTACAAACTGCAAATTTTTTGCTCTCGCCTCTCTTAAGTTACAAATATATTCTTTTCCACCTTTGGCTAACTGGAGTCTATTTATAACCATATGGCCTCCATTATCACATACTACTATTATTAATTTCTTATCATAAATTACGGAGCTATAAATATCACTGTTATGAAGTAAATATGATCCATCTCCAATGAAGACAACAACTTCTTGGTTTGGTTTTGCCATCTTAATACCTAGAGCTCCAGATATTTCGTATCCCATACAGCTAAATCCCCATTCAGTTTCAAATGTATTAAGTTGTTTTGGTTTCCAAATTTGTACTACTTCCCCAACTAAACCACCTGCAGCAGTAACCACTATATCCGAAGGATCAGCATTTCTATAAACTGCTCCAACAGCATGAGCGTAAGAAGGTATTTCTTGATTAGTTGGCCCACTTTGTTTTGTTACATAAGCATCCCATTCTTTTTTTTCTTTAATAGCTCTTTCAAACCATTTTGCTGGAGCTTTCCAATCTCCTAATGCATCAGATAGTTGTTTTAAACCAACTTTTGCATCACTCAAAATAGGAGTGGCAAGATGTTTAGTAGTATCAAAACGTGCTGTATTTAATGATACCAATTTAAAATCTGGATTATGAAAATTTGACCATGATCCAGTTGTAAAATCAGCTAATTTAGTTCCAATTGCTAAAGCAAGATCTGTATCTTTAGATAAGCTGTTAGATGATCCTTCTCCAAGACAACCAATTGCACTTATATAATAAGGGTTATCTCTATCCATACATCCTATACCCATTACAGTTGTGGTCACTGGAATATTATGTTTTTTTGCAAACAATGACAGTTCTTCCTCTGCCCCAGAATATAATACACCTCCGCCTGATATAATGATTGGTTGTTTTGATTGTATTAACTTTTCTGCTGCTGTGTTTATTTGTCTGGGATCAGGGTGAATTCTAACAATTTCATGGACTTTTTCTTCAAAAAATTTTTCAGGATAATCAAAAGACTCCCCTTGTACATCTTGAGAAATAGAAATTGTAGCTGGTCCACAATCCGCAGGATCTAACATAACTTGTATAGCTTGAGGCAGTGAGGAAAGTATTTGTTCAGGTCTAGTTATCCTATCAAAATATTTTGAAACTGACTTAAAAGAATCATTTTGAGTTTCAGTGGGAGCATTAAAATTTTCAACTTGTTGTAAAACAGGATCTGGAAAGCGACTAGAAAAAGTATCACCTGGTAATAGAAGAAGGGGTAAACGATTACTTAGCGCTACAGCGGCAGCAGTAACCATATTTGTAGATCCTGGACCTACAGAAGATGTAGCAATAAAAATTTGTTTACGACGCATAGCTCTGGCATATCCAATGC
>CACEPG010000036.1 GCA_902561355.1 uncultured Alphaproteobacteria bacterium | reverse complement strand
TTTTGGTCTTAATAGATAATAATGTTAAAGGTAGAATAGGTGATGTTGGAGAAGTAGTCGACTCTTTTGTTATAGATAAAAATTTTAAAAATTAACTAAATGTTAAGACCCTATCAAATCATAGATAGACGTAAAACACGTGTAATTAATGTGGGAAATGTATTTATAGGGGGAGATAATCCAATATCTGTTCAGACAATGACTAATACGATCACATCTGATACAAAAAAAACACTTGATCAAATAAACACTGTTGTTGAAGCTGGGGCTGACCTGGTAAGAGTATCCGTTCCAGATAAAGAGTCTACTAACGCTTTAAAAGTTATATGTAAAAACAGCAAAGTGCCTATAATTGCAGATATACATTTTCATTATAAAAGAGCTCTTGAAGCTGCAGATAATGGTGCTGCCTGTTTAAGAATAAATCCAGGAAATATAGGTTCTTTGGAAAAAGTTAAAGATGTTATAAAGGCAGCTAAAGATAATAATTGCTCTATACGAATAGGTGTAAATGCAGGAAGTTTAGAAAAACAAATTTTAGAAAAATTTTCAGAACCTAATCCTGAGGCTTTAGTTGAAAGTGCATTACTTAATATGAAAATATTAGAAGATAATGATTTTTTGAATTTCAAGTTAAGCGTTAAAGCTTCTGATGTGTTTATGGCTATTAAAGCTTACAAAAAATTAGCTTCGATTTGTGATTATCCTTTACATTTAGGTATTACTGAGGCTGGCGGACAAAGATCTGGATCTATAAAATCTTCAATTGGGATTGGTAATCTTTTGCTTAATGGCATAGGTGATACTATTAGGGTATCACTAGCAGATAAGCCCGAAGAAGAAGTAAGAGTTGGTTTTGAAATATTAAAAAGCTTAGGTATAAGAAATAGAGGTATCAAAATAATTGCATGTCCTTCATGTGCGAGACAACAATTTCCAGTTATTGAAACAGTAAAAAAACTAGAAGAATCTCTACAAGATATTACAAAGCCTTTAACAGTTTCAATCATAGGTTGTGTGGTAAATGGACCTGGTGAGGCAAAAATGACAAATATAGGAATTACGGGCGGAGGAAATGATACTCACATGCTATATATTGATGGAAAAAAAGATAGAAGGATCAAAAACGTTGATTTGACATCTTATTTAGAGAAAGTGATTAGAGATAAATCTCAGAATTTTAAACATTAAGATATTTATGAAAATACAACCAATAAGAGGAACACACGATATATTCGGTAAGAATTTAGATAAATACAATTCTATTTGTGATGAAGTCAAAAGAGTAGCAAGTATATTTAACTTTTCTGAAATTAAAACACCAATTTTTGAAAGTACTGATTTATTTTCTAAACAATTAGGAGAGAGTAGTGATGTAGTTTTAAAAGAAATGTATACTTTTCAAGATAGAAATGGTGAATCATTAACTTTAAGACCAGAATATACAACACCAATGATCAGAGCCGCAATTTCAAATAATCTTATTAATTTACTACCATGTAAAATTTTTGGTATTGGTCAAATGTTTAGAAGAGAGAGACCTCAAAAAGGAAGATATAGACAGTTTAATCAAATAAATTTTGAAAATTTTGGAACCAAAGATTCATTTGCTGACATTGAATTAATACTTTTAGCAAATAAAATTTTAAGCACTTTACTTCCAAATATTAAAATTGAATTATATCTGAATTCATTAGGAGATAAGGATTCTTTAATAAAGTATAAAACAAAATTATCAACTTTTTTAAAAGAAAATAAAAAATTTCTTTCAAAAGAAAGTCAATCTAAAATAGATAACAATCCTCTAAGGATTTTAGACTCTAAAAATTCTGATGACCAATTACTAATTTCAAAAGCGCCACTACTAATTGAATTCTTAAATAAACAAGCATTAAAACAATATGAAGATATAAAAAAATCATTAGATAGCTTAAAAATAAGTTATCTTGAAGACAATTCCCTTGTTCGAGGATTGGATTACTATTGTCACACTGTATTTGAATTTAAAACAAAATCTCTTGGTAGTCAGGATACTTTAATAGGTGGAGGAAGATATGATGGTTTGATTGCAAATTTAGGTGGTAAAGATATTCCTGGAATAGGATGGGCAGGTGGTATTGAAAGAATTATGTTGTTAATGAATAACACAGAGACTAGTTTAAATTTGATTCATTTTGCTATTTTAGATGAAAAATTTAGAGAACATGCATTATTTGCGTATAATTTAGTTGCTAAAAAAAATTATCCAGTTTTTTGGAATTTTAAATACAATTTAAAAAAATCATTATCTAAAGCTAATGAAGCTAATGCTAAGTATATAATAATAATAGGGGAGGAAGAATTTAACATAAACAAATATAAAGTAAAAAACTTAATTACTGGTGAACAAAATTTAGTAAATATTGATAAAATTCTAAGTTTTGTAAAATGATAAATTTTGAAAAGCAGTTTGAAAACATAATAAATAAATATAATGAAATAGAAAATTCATTAAATAAACAAACTGGTTATGACTCTGATAAATTAATTAAATTAAATAAAGAATATGCTGAGCTAAAACCAATTGTCAATACAATCCATATTTATAAAAAAGATAAAAATGACATAGATGAATTAAAAAAACTTCTTGATGATAAAGATACGTCCATTAAACAAATGGCTGAAGAAGAACTTATTGAAAAAAAGAAAAGTATTGATTTTTTAGAAGATAAGTTAATGCGCTTATTAATTCCTAAGGATGAAAATGATAAAAAAAACTCTATCTTAGAAATTAGAGCTGGTACAGGTGGGGATGAGGCATCTCTATTTGCAGCAGATTTATTTTCAATGTATCAAAAATATGCCGATGTAAATGAATGGAAATTCGAAGTTCTATCTCTATCAGAAACTGGTCTAAAGGGTATTAAAGAAGTAGTATGTAATATTTCAGGATATAATGTTTTTTCAAAACTTAAATTTGAATCAGGTGTTCATAGAGTACAAAGAGTACCTACTACTGAAAGTAGTGGCAGAGTTCATACTTCAGCAGCTACTGTGGCAGTATTACCAGAAGCTGAAGAAGTTGATATTAGTTTAGAAGAGAAAGATCTTAGGATAGATGTTTTTAGATCCAGTGGACCAGGTGGTCAATCTGTTAATACAACAGACAGCGCAGTACGAATTACGCATATCCCAACTGGAATAGTTGTGTCTCAGCAAGATGAAAAATCACAGCATAAAAATAAAGCAAAGGCTATGAAAATTTTAAGATCAAGAATATTAGATAATGAAATACAAGAAAAAAACAAACAAAGATCTCAAGAAAGAAAAAACCAAGTTGGTTCTGGAGACAGGTCAGAAAGAATAAGAACATACAATTTTCCTCAAGGCAGAGTTTCGGATCACAGAATTAACTTAACTTTATACAATCTTGATGAAATCCTTGAAGGTAATTTAAATGAACTAATCAATCCTTTAATTACTGATGAAGAGACAAATAAATTAGCAGAATTAGGCAATGAGTGAATTAATTAAATCAAGCTTATTTAAATTAAAATCAAAAAAAATTTTAAATCCTGAATTAGATTTAAGATTATTATTAAACAACACTAATAAAAATAAAAAAGAAATAATTTTGAGCAATTTAGAAGAAAAATTTATAGATATAAAAACATTTAATGCATATTTAGAAAGGAGACTAAACTATGAACCTATTTCTAAAATTATAAATAAAAAAAGTTTTTGGAAATATGATTTCTATGTAAATCAAGATGTGCTTGATCCCAGACCTGAAACTGAATTAATTTTAGAAGAAAGTCTAAATTTTGTTAAAAACAAAAAAAAATACATAAATATTTTAGATATTGGCACTGGCTCAGGATGTTTAGCAATATCACTGGCTAAAGAATTCATTAATGCAAAAATACTTGCAGTGGATATTTCAAAAAAAGCTATTTCAATAGCGAATAAAAATATTGTTAATCATAATTGTTTGAATCAAATAAAAACAAAAAGTATTTGTTTTAGCAAAGTATATGATAAATTTGATCTAATAGTTTCAAATCCTCCTTATTTATCAATTTCAGAATATAAAAAAACAAGTATATCAGTAAAAAAATTTGATCCAAAGATAGCATTACTTGGAGGTATTGACGGGCTATTATTTTATAAATATTTCTCAAAAAAAATACCTAAAATTATGAAAAAAAATTCATATTTAATTTTGGAAATAGGTGAAACCCAGGGGTCAAAATGTATTGAATTACTATGTAAATCAGGACTCAAACTTATAAAAAAATCAAAAGATTTGCAAAAAAAAGATAGAATTCTTGTATTTTCGAAGGTATAAGTTGTTTAATAGATTGAAATTATAGGAAATACTAGAAAGTAAATATTAGTTCTATCTAGTTTTTTTCAGTAAATATAACAAAAAAAATATGTATAGTAAAAAAAACGGACGAGTTACGTTTAAGTCTAATAGACGACCAAATTATAAAAGGTCCAATTTCTCTAATTCTAAAGGGAGAAATAAAGGGAATGTTACACAGCAGTATAATAAATATTTTAAACTTGCTAAGGAAGCATTTACATCGGGAGATAGAATTCAAGCTGAATATTATTATCAATTCACTGACCACTATCATAGGTTAATGGTTGAAATGGGAATTAATCTTGATGAAAATGCAAGTTCTAGTGAATCTAAAGTTGAAGAAACACAGAATTCGGATGAGTCAAATGAAACTCAAGATCAAGAAAGTTCTAACGAAAAAAAAGAATTAGAAAATGAAAATAATGATAATGATTATTCTCATGAATCAATAGAATCTGTTCCCTTCATATCTGATCCAGTTAAGAAAAAAAGACCTAGATCAAATAAATAATTACTCATAAAGAGTGTTTAAATGACTAGCATAGATAATTTTATATTCCTTTTGAAATCTTTCTAGTTCTTTTCCTTTCAAAATTTTACCAGATGGTAATTTGAGTGTTAAAGGATTTATTTGTTCATTTTGATAAATTATTTCATAGTGCAAATGTGGACCAGTAGATCTTCCAGTGCTACCTACAAATCCAATGACTTGACCCTGATTGACTCTTACACCTTTACTAATACCTTTATTAAAACCATTTAAATGTGCGTAAGCTGTTTTGTATTCATTATTATGTCTTATTCTAATATAATTTCCGTAGCTGCCATTTCTACCAGCAAATTCTATTACACCATTACCACCTGCATATATAGGTGTACCTGTTGGTGCAGCAAAATCTATTCCTCTATGCATTTTATTATAACCTAAGATTGGATGTTTTCTCATTCCATAAGTAGATGAAAGTCTAGCTCCATCAATTGGAGTTTTAAGTATTGATTTTTTTACATTTTTACCTTCTCTATTGAAATAATCAATATATTCATCATCTGTTTTGAATTTAAAATATTCTAAACTATTTTTTCCTATTTCAATTAAAGCATAATTGATATCACCAAAAATTAAATTGTCTCTACCTTCTATATATATTTCATCATAAGAAACTGATACAATTGTATTTTTTTTTATATCTCTTTGAAAATCTAAATCAAAACTAAACAATCTTATTAATTTTATTAGTATGTCACTAGGAACTAAATTTTTTATACCATCTAGATACAAAGAATCAGTAATAACATATTCTTTTGAATTTTTTTCAATACTTTTTTTTAATATTTCTTTATCTACAGTTATTGATTTATTTATATTTACATTCACATTTAAATTTGTTTCATAATCCAAATAAAGTATAATTTTTTCTACTTTATTTTTGTTGTTTTTAAAAAAATTAATCTTTTGGCCAACTTTCAATCTTCTTAAATCAAATATTTTATTTACTTTATCGATAATTTCATATTTTAATTTATTAGATTCGATATGCTCATTTAATATTGATGAAAAAGTTTGATTTTTTTTTACTTCAATAATAATGTTTTTGTATAAAGAGTTATTTGTTTTAATATTTGCATTTTTATTTTTATCTAAGCTAGTATTACTTAATTTGATAATTTGCTTACTTATTTTATTATTATTTTCTAAATTATCAAATTTAACTTCGTATAAATCAATATTTATTTTTTCATAGTTTGTATAAAATATTAAATAACCTAAAATAAGAAACAAAAACATTCCAAAGGTTCTAAATTTTAAAGTCATATATTTATAGATATTGTGAATTATAATATATTAATGGTTTTACTTTGTTATTATTTAAAACATTTAAAACATTTATAACTTTGCATATAAAAATAATGTGATCTCCCATAGGAATTAACTTTTCAACGGTACATTCCAAATTTGATAAGCAATCTTTTATTATTGGTGTTTTAAATTGACCATAAAAAAATTCAGTGTCATTCCATTTAGAATTCTTTTTGGCAAAGTTTAAAGATATTTTTATTTGTTTTTTGCTTAAAAAATTAATACTTATAAATTTAGATCTTTTAAAATTATTAATTGATGATGAATTTTTATCTAAAGAAAACATTACAAGGGGAGGTGATAAAGATAATGATGAAAATGAATTTACTGTTTTTCCAATTATTTTATTTTGATTATTAATTGCTATTACAGTAACTCCTGTTGAAAATTTTGATAAAGTTTTTTTAAAATTTTTTTGATTTATTTTTTTCATAATATTAATTGCATATACACAGAGTCAATCCATTTTCTTTTTTTATAACCAATATTCTTTAATACCCCTATTTTTTTGAAACCATTTTTTTTATGAATATTAATTGATATTTTATTTTTTGAATCCCCTATAACAGCAATGATATTTTTTATATTTTTATTTTTTTTTGAATAATCTATTAATTTTTTTAATAACTTACTTCCAATCCCTTGATTGATGTAATTATGATGTACATATATTGAGTTTTCAAAGGAGTATTTGTAACCACTTTTATATCTGTAATTATTTAAATAAGCTATTCCAACTATAATTTTTTTATACTCTGCAATTAAAAAAGGTAATTTATTTCTAGTAATGTTTTCATATTGGGTTTGAAATTTGTTTAAAGTTAAAATATTTTCTTCAAAATTTGAATAAGAATTTTCAATAAAATAATTATAAATTGAAAGAGCTGCATTTAAGTCGTTTTCTCTTATTTTTCTAATTTTAATAAGCATTAAATATTTTTTTATAGATTTATTTCAATTTTAGAATAATTAATTTGCATAAAAGGGTGCGTAGCTCAGCGGTAGAGCACTGCCTCGACATGGCAGGGGTCACAGGTTCAAATCCTGTCGCACCCACCATAGAAGGAAAGATTTTCTTATCTTTTTTTCCGCGATGTCACCCTCACATTATTATTTAATAGCTAATTCTACAACTTCATTTTGACAATATTTTGACAAATGTTTTTCCTTACGCGAGAGATCTGTGTAATAAATTACTTAACTCTGTTCTTTCCTTTGAAAACCTTAGACTTTTGATTCTATGTTACTGATACTTACCTCTCATTTAGATTCAATTTCATCTCATTTTATCAATTTTCATACATATTTAATCTACTTTTTAATTATTAAGTGTTAATATTTAATATGGCAAAGAAACTGAATTAGAGGATAAAGTAAATATTTATAAAGAAGTATTTATAAATAAAAAAAATATAATCTTTGAATCATAACTTAAAATCTTTATGACTATAAGATCTATCATTTGGGGATAAATAACTTTCATCTTCAAAAAAAACCCCTAATTCACCCGATACTATACTGTAGATACTAGCATCATTCTTTTTAAGTTTCTTTAAGTGTTTTAATCGTGATTTATCTGAATTCCAAAAATGATGTAATATTTTACCCTTATCAAAATATAAAACTAAATGCTCTGTATAGTTATCATCAAAAATTCCACGATTTAATGCGTATCCTTGAGGTGTT
>CACEPG010000035.1 GCA_902561355.1 uncultured Alphaproteobacteria bacterium | reverse complement strand
TTTGACGATAAGTTGTTAGTCGATCTGCATTTCTTAAAACATCATCGTACATAAAATTTAATTCTAATTGGCCTGGAGCGTCCTCATGATCTCCTTGGATTACATCAAGACCCATTGCACGACAATATTCAATTACTTTCATATAAACTGGTCTAAGAGATTCAAATTGATCAATATGGTAACAATAAGGTCTAGAAAATCCATCTCCTGTTGGTTCACCATTATCTTTTTTAGTTAACCACATCATTTCTGGTTCTGTACCAGCGCGCATATTCATACCAAATTTTTCTTCAAATTGATCTTGAAAAATTTTTAAATTTCCTCGGCAATCAGAAGTTAAATGTCCACCAGGATTTTCTTCTTCTTCTCTATTTCTAAAGCAAGTGCACCAAACACGTGCTACTCTTTTATCCCATGGTAATTGAACGAATGTGTCTGGCTCTGGAATTCCTACTAGTTCTGATGACTCTGGTCCATAGCCAATATACTCTCCATGTCTATCAACAAATAAATTAGCTGTAGCTCCATATACTAATTGAAAACCTTTTTCTGCTAATGATTCCCAATGATCTGCTGGTACACCTTTTCCAACAATTCTTCCTGTTACTGAAACAAATTGATAATAGATATAAGTTATTCCTAAATCATTAATTTTTTTTCTTACATCTTTAACTAATTTATCCCTGCCAGATTGATTTACAAAATTTTCTAAATCAGTCATGCTATTTTCCCCCTAAAATTAATTTTTTTTACATTCAACATCATATTAACTCCATGGAAAAGGACTATTTGATGTTGGATGGAGTTTTCCTTGTTCATACCTAGAAAAACGAAATGGTTCTAAGAGTGAAGATTTTTCTCCTAAAACCTCTTCAGCTACCAATTTTCCAACTCCAATCATTTTATAACCATGATTTGAGTCAGCAATTATGTATACGTTTTCTTTAAATTTATCAAAAATTGGGAAAGAGTCAGGTGTAAAGCATCCCAAACCTCCTGTTGCCCCTTTTTTAAAAAGATGAGATTTACCCTCAAATCTCTTATGGCAAAACGCTAAAGCAGATGTCCACATATGAGCAAAATCATCATCTATAATAAATTCACTTGATTTAGGGCCATATGGATCCACCTCAACTCCTTCACCTCCAGGTTCGCCAACTTTATAAGGTGATGAGCCCCCTTGAATTCCATTGAAATGAAAATCAGGTTTATAGTAAATTCCCCAAAGCTTATCTGTAATTAATGACTTATCTACATCAGAATATAAAGGAGCATCAGTATCAACGTGAACTACAGGAGGCATATTACCTTCTTCTGTTTTCAAAAACTCTGGCTCAACTCTTAATACTCCTTCAGTTAAAAACCAATAATGCCACATAGGGTATTCTGAATGCAATTTACCATCATCACTTTTGATTGCTATTTTATTTGGTAGCTCTAGCATATCCCAAAAAGATTTAACCCAAGGACCAGCACCTACAATTACTTGCTCACATTTAATTGTACCTTTGTCAGTTTCTACTGCTGTAACAGCATTTGAATTTGAGCCAAATTCAAAACCAGTTACTTTTGTTCCAGTTAAAATTCTTACACCTAAAGCTTCAGCTTTATCAGCCAAAGCATACATTGATGAAGTATTGTTTGCATAACCACCTCTTTTTTCATGCAAAACACTTGTAATTCCTTTAGCTTGCCAATCACTAAACATTTTTTTCATATAATTTTCTGAATCTTTTTCTCCTTGAATGAAAACAGAATCATAACCAATATTTTTTTGTTGAGCATATATTTCAGCAATATCATTTTCCATACAAGCTGGACTAATCTGCATATAACCTACATCATGATAGTGAAATTTTTTAGCATCACTCTCCCAAACCTCTACACACATAGCCATTAATTCTCTCATTGCTGGTTGATAATAATTATTACGAACAACTCCACATGCAATTCCACTTGCACCTGCTGCTATAGCTTCTTTGTCTATAACAACTATTTTAGAACCATCTCCTTTTCCTTTTGCTTTTAATTTTTGAGCTAAATGCCAAGCCGTACTCAAGCCGTGAATACCCGCTCCGATAATTACATATTCAACTTTGTTAGGAAAAGTCATCAATACACCTTCTTTTTAGAATGAATTTAAATTAAGTAAAAACATTTATTTGAAAGTAATATACGCATAAAGGAACTGTTTCAACAGGTGAAACAAGTTAATTATTCTGAAGTTTTAGTGATATTAAAGCAGCAGTTTCAGTAACTTTTTTTGCTAAATTTGGAGTAGTTTTGATGTTGATACTACCCTTTGTTCCTGAAATAGATATAGCAGCAATAGCCCTTTTTTTAGAATCCATTATAGGTGCACCAATGCCATAGACGTAGTTAAATGTTTCAGCTTCATTTAAGCTATATCCATTTTTTCTAACATTAGCTAAATTTGCATATAATTTATCTAAAGAAGTAATAGTATTAGAGGTATGTTTATGGAGAGAATAACTTTTATAGATTTCCTTTAATTCATCTCTGCCCTTGAAAGCTAGTATAGCTTTTCCCAATGCACAACTATGAGCATCCATTCTCATTCTAAATGCTCTTGGTGCACTTTCGCCGCTAGGATCTACTTTATCACAATATACAATATGTGGTCCTTCTAACACTGCTAGATATGTGATATGACTTGTTTCATTTGATAATTTTTTAATATAATCAAAACAAAGGGTAGTTAATGATTTTAAATAATCAGACTTGTCACCAAATTCAAATATTTTATGTCCTAAAGAATAAAGATTATTTTTTGTATCTTTAAACACATAACCAGTGCTTGTTAAATAAGTTAATATTTTAAAAGTTGTAGCTCTATCTAGTTTAGTAATAGACGAAACTTGGCTAGCTTTTAAAGGTTTGGGAGATTTGCCTATACACTCAATTATTTCTAAACCTTTTTTTATTGAGCCACTTAAATAATTTCTTGTCATTTATAAATTATTGAAATTAGAGTTTATATATATCCCTTTAATTTGAAAATAATAATAAACTAAAGTATTAATTATATATATTTATGGATAAAATAATAAAAGATAATATTCTATCAATTCCTGTCTGGGATCAAAATATTGAAATAACCAAAATAGATGGAGGTTTAACAAATCAAAATTTTTTAGTTACTGACAATATAAATAAATATTTTGTTAGAGTTGGTGAAGATATTCCTGAGCACCTTGTGTCACGATCCAATGAATTAAATGCAAGTATTGCTGCAGCTTCTTTGTTAATAGCTCCTAAAGTAATTTATCATAATAAAAATATTCAGGTAATTGAATTTTTAAAAAGTAAAACTCTTAATGACCAAGACGTAAGAGAAAAAATAAATGATATAATTTTATTAATAAAAAAAGTTCATAAAGAAATTCCAAAAAAACTTAATGGACAATCAATTATCTTTTGGGTTTTTCATGTAATTAGACACTATGCAAATTTTTTAGAAAAAAAAGAAAGCAAATACAAAAATATGCTTTCAGATTTATTGGAAAAGTCACTAAAATTAGAAGAAAAATCATCTCCTTACGATATTGTTTTTGGACATAATGATTTATTGCCCGCTAATTTTTTAGATGACGGTCAACGTTTATGGTTAGTAGACTGGGAATATGCCGGTTATAATACTCCGCTATTTGATTTAGGAGGTTTAGCTTCAAATAATAACTTCAGTAACGATGAAGAAATTTTTTTATTAGAAAATTATTTTGATCATAAAATAGATTCAGATTTATTAAACAAATACAACTGCCTAAAAAGCGCTTCCCTTCTAAGGGAAACTATGTGGAGTATGGTTTCAGAAATAACTTCTGATATTGATTTTGATTATTCTGAATATACCGAAAATAATTTAAAAAAATTTGAAGAGTCTTTAAAAAATATATGAAAATAACTAATAATTTTCTATTATATTGATGTTCTATTGCTGATAAATTTATTTAATATAAAATAACAAAAATAATAAATTGTAACTAATTATTATGGAACTAGATTTAAATAATTTTAATATAAGAAAAACAAAACCTATAATCCTGGGTAATGCTGGATTGCCGGATAATGTTGAAAGATATACTGCAAAAGCAGAAGGAATACTTGGAATAGATGTTTTTGAAGGAGATGAAATTAAAATTTTAAATATAGAAGGCTCTCAAGAACTTGAATTATCTTTTTTTAATGATCAAGGATTAAATACTTCTCTAATAGATAAAGATTTTATCAAAGACGCTAAATTTACAAAATTTATTTTACAAAACAGTCAAGATAAAGACTTGCTAATAAAAAAATTAAAAAATAAAAAAATTAATTTAAATAAAATAAAATCATTAATTTTTTTTAATGAAGATACAGAAGCAGGCGCAGAAGAAAATATTTTAATTGAAAAAAATGGATTTGCTTTATTTGCTGCACCAGGTGAACCTATGAACGTAGACTCATCAGTCGTTGCTTCTGATTTAGAAATTTATATTACTAGAAAAAATAAAAAAAACTTAAAACTAGAATCTATACTTCCTGAACCTTTAGCTGATACAAAAAATGAATTTTTAATTAAAAATAGCACTGCAAAAGCATATGAAATTAAAAAGGGAGATTTTATTCAAATTATTGATCTTCATGGTCGGCAATGCTCCGACTTTATGGCTTTTGATGCTGAGGCATTACACAAAGGTAAAGAATACTCAATTGATTCTACAGCGACAAGATCGATAGTAAATGGCGCATACCCAATGCCAGGATTATATTCAAAATATTTTGACAAGAATCAAGATGCATTAGTAGAAGTAATTCAAGATACTATTGGTAGACATGATACTTTTGGAGTTGCTTGCACTTTAAAATCTTATGAAGATCAAGGATATTTTGGGCATGTAAACTGTTCAGATAATTTTAATTACCAACTAAATCCTTTTGGAGTTGAAAAAAGAAATGCTTGGGCTGCAATTAATTTATTTTTTAATACTGGGATAGATCAAACAAATGTTTTGTTTTCAGATATGCCTTGGTCTAGGGCTGGAGACTACGTTTTATTTCAAGCACAAAAAGATTTAGTTTGCGTATCTTCAGGCTGTCCAGATGATATTGATCCAGCAAATGACTGGAATCCAACAGATATTTACGTTAGAGTTTATTCTGAAAATAAAGCATTTTCAAAAGCAATAGGATATAGAAAGAGTGCTGATTCAGATTTTATGCTAACAAAACAAACAGGCTTTCATGAACGTACATCTTCTTTAACTAAAGATATGATGGACTCAGCAGGATTTTGGATCCCAAATAAATATAACAACTATGGAGCAGTTGAAGAATATACAGCTTGTAGAAATAATGTTGTAATGATGGATTTATCTTCCCTACGGAAATTTGAAGTTGTTGGTCCTGACGCTGAAGAATTGATGAACACTGCTCTTACGAGAAACATAAAAAAATTAGCTATCGGACAAGTAGTTTATTCAGCTCTTTGTTATGAAAATGGAACAATGATTGATGATGGGACGCTTTATAAGCTTAATGATCAAAATTTTAGATGGATATGTGGGAGTGATTATTCAGGTGAATGGCTTAGAGAACTTGGAAAAAAATTAAATTTGCGTGTATGGGTAAGGTCTTCAACTGATCAATTACATAATTTATCTGTACAAGGTCCAAATAGCAGAAAATTATTATCAAAAATTATTTGGACACCTCCAGCACATCCCGATGTAAATAATCTTAAGTGGTTTAATTTTTCAATAAGTCGGATTGGTGATCATTTAGGCCCTCCTCTGATGTTATCAAGAACAGGTTATACAGGTGAACTTGGTTATGAAATTTACTGTCATCCAAAAGATTCAATAAGTATTTGGGATGCAATTTGGGAAGCTGGTAAAGAGTTTGATTTAGTGCCAATGGGATTTGAAGCATTAGATATGTTAAGAATTGAAGCAGGTTTAATTTTAGGAGGCAATGAATTTAGTGATCAAACAGACCCATTTGAAGCAGGTATAGGATTTACTGTTCCTTTGAAAACAAAAGATTCTAATTTTATAGGTAAAGAAGCTTTGATTAAAAGAAAAAATAACCCTCAAAAAAAATTGGTTGGTTTAGAAATAGAAGGTAACGAGAAAGTTAACCATGGAGATTGTGTTCACATTGACAGAGGTCAAATTGGTATAATAACAAGTGGAATGATATCACCAATTTTAAACAAAAATATTGCTCTGTGTCGTATTGATATAAATGATTCAGAACTTGGTACAAAAGTTGAAGTTGGCAAATTAGATGGGCATCAAAAAAGAATTCCCGCAACTATTGTAAACTTTCCATTCTATGATCCTGATAAAAGTAAAGTAAAAGCTTAATTTATTTTGCTTTAAGAAAAGTTTCCATGCTATCATCCATTGCTTCAGCCCAAGGGGTATGATGTAATGGAGCTACCGTTCCAGTAACAGGTGATGAAAAAGATTTATTTCTATAAGTCATAATATCTTCTTCTTTATGATGTTCCCAATCTTTAAAATGCTTACGAATTAATTCAAAATCAATCTTTGGGTAATTTGATGCAGAATACAAATCTTTCGTATATTCAGTTTGAAAGTCTATCATTTGAATTGGATCTTCTAATTTTTGCTCCTTTTCAACCCATTCATTTATATCTTTTGTAATTTCTGAATCATTAGGCATTTTAATTTTATCCATTATAATATCTCTTGCAAACCACGCTTGGCAATCAAACATATTGAAAGTATGAAACTGATCTTGCATACCAAGATAAAATAACTTGTGATTATCTTGCCATACAACACCTTTATAAAGATTAGGAGGATACAATCTATTACCAGTTTTAAGTTTTAAGCTTTCATCTAAAAAAGGGAAATAGTGAAGGTAACCACTGCATAAAATTAGCGCATCTATATTTTGTGTATGCCCATCTTTAAAGGTAGCTGTATTGCCTTCCAATTTATCTAAGTAATGCACTTCTTTCATTCCATGTGGCCATTTAAAACCCATAGCATTATTTCTATAACCAATAGTAACTGAATTTGCCCCGTACTTATAACATTGAAGAGCAATATCTTCTGCAGAATAACTACTTCCTAAAACAACAACATTTTTATCTCTAAACTCTTCAGCATCCCTAAAATCATGACCATGTAAAATTCTACCTGGAAAAGAATTCATACCTTTGTATTCGGGTATGTATGGAACTGAAAAATGCCCAGTTGCGACTACTAAATAATCAAATTTTTCTTTTGAATTTATATTCTTTTCCTTATTTAAAGAAGTAATTTCAAATTGATTATCATTATAAACAACGTTAGTTACTGCAGTATTAAATCTTATATATTTTTTAACATCTGCTTTTTTTGCTCGACCTAAAATATAATCATACAAAACCTCTCTTGGAGGAAAAGAAGGTATAGGTTGACCAAAATGTTCATCAAATGAATAATCTGCAAATTCTAAACATTCTTTAGGCCCATTTGACCAAAGATAACGATACATACTATTGGGAACTGGGTCACCATATTCATCAGATCCTGTCCTCCAACTATAATTCCATAAACCACCCCAATCTTTTTGTTTTTCAAAACAGACAATTTCAGGGATATTTTCCCCCTTTTCTTCACCTTGCTGAAAAGCTCGAAGCATAGATAAACCGCATGGTCCTGTTCCTATAATAGCTACTTTAGTCATTTTTCCTCCAATAATTTTCAATTATCACTCAAAATGAGCAATTTTTAAAGGAAAAAATTCTTTCTTATTATGAAATAATTGGATTGATTTATTGTGCTTATTAACTAGTGTTTAAGTATATTAATTTTAACATCGTACGGGAGGAATTATGTTAAAAAATTTTACTAAATTTTTAACAATTGTTTCTATATTATCTGTGTTTAGCTTTGGAAGTGTAAATGCTGCAGATAGTAAAAAACCAATTGTTATTCCACTACATAACTGGTCAAGTCAAGTTGTTATGTCTTATGTTATCGGTGGTATTTTTGAGTCAATGGGAAACAACGTAGAATATGTTTCGGCTGACTCTCAAGCTGTTTACGAATCTATCCGTCAAGGAGATGTAACAATCTCTCATGAAGTTTGGCAATCTGCTTTCGGCGCATCATTTGATGCTGCTAGAGATGCTGGCGGCTTACTTGACTGGGGTGATCACGAAGCTAGAACTCTAGAAGATATGGGTTATCCAAACTGGGTAGCTGAATTATGTCCTGGTCTTCCAGATTGGACAGCTCTTAAAAACCCTGATTGTGCTGCAAAATTTGTAACACCAGATTCTGGTGGAAAAGGACGTTGGTTAGAAGGTCCTCAAAGTTGGCACCAAGACTTAATGCCTCAAAGATTGGAAGCATTAGGTTTAGATGACCTTTGGATGGTTAAATTTGCTGGTGGCGCTGATGCTTTATGGGCTGAACTTGAAGCAGCAAAAAAAGAAGGAAGAGGAACAATAATATTTAACTGGACTCCAAACTTTACTGATGGAGCAGGTTTTACTTTTATTGACTTCCCACCATATTATGATGGTTGTCGTCCAGTTGATGGCGGTGATGGAGCATGTGGATCTCCAGATGGATACTTGAAAAAAGCTGTTCAT
>CACEPG010000034.1 GCA_902561355.1 uncultured Alphaproteobacteria bacterium | reverse complement strand
AATATCTTCAAGCATAGCTTTACGTCTATCACCAAAACCAGGAGCTTTTACTGCAGCAATTTTAAGACCACCTCTTAATTTATTTACAACTAGAGTAGCTAATGCCTCTCCTTCAATATCCTCTGCAATAATCAATAATGGTTTAGTTGATTGTACAATAGATTCCAATAAAGGTAACATTGGTTGCAAACTTGATAGTTTTTTTTCATGTAATAAAACCAAACAATCACCCAATTCAGTAATCATTTTTTCTGCATTAGTTACAAAGTATGGTGAAAGATAACCACGATCAAACATCATACCTTCCACAACATCTAACTCAGTATCTAAGCTTTTTGCTTCCTCAACTGTGATAACGCCTTCTTTGCCAACTTTTTGCATTGCGTTAGAAATCATTTTGCCAACTTCAGCATCACCATTAGAAGCGATAGTACCAACTTGAGCAACTTCCTTATCTGTTTTAATTACTTTTGAACTTTTTTGAATAGCTGAAACTATAGAATCAACTGCGAGATCAACTCCTCTTTTAAGATCCATAGGGTTCATTCCAGCAGCAACTGCTTTCATTCCTTCAGTCGCAATTGATTGAGTTAATACAGTAGCAGTTGTAGTTCCATCACCAGCAACATCATTTGTTTTACTAGCGACATCTCTCACCATTTGCGCACCCATATTTTCAAATTTATCTTTAAGTTCAATTTCTTTAGCTACACTTACGCCATCTTTAGTTATTCTCGGAGCTCCAAAAGATTTGTCCATAACTACGTTACGACCTTTAGGTCCAAGAGTAACTTTTACAGCATCTGCTAGCTTGTTGACACCACTAAGCATTTTTGCTCTAGCATCAGATCCAAAAAATATATTTTTTGCAGACATTTTAATAATCCTCTCTTATTTAAAATTATTTTTTCTTTTTAGTTGATTTTATAATTCCCATGATATCTGACTCTTTCATAATCAGATACTCATCACCATTCATTTTTACTTCTGTTCCAGACCATTTACCAAAAAGGATCTTATCTCCCTTTTTAACATCAAGCGGAATAAGCTTGCCAATTTCATCTCTTGAGCCAGATCCTACTTCTAGTACCTCGCCTTCCATTGGCTTTTCTTGAGCAGTATCAGGGATTATAATCCCTCCTGCTGTTTTTTGATCAGATTCTACTCTTCTTACGAGCACTCTGTCATGTAAAGGTTTAAAGTTCATATTTTCCTCAAATTTAAATTATTGAAATTTAACGTTTATTTATTAGCACTCATGCTAATAGAGTGCTAATCATGTAATCATTATTAGCTTTGAATCAAGAGTATAAATTGTTTTTTTTAATATTTTTTATCTTTTTTTTCTATAGATAATAAAGAGATATGAATGCCTTTTTTAGTGTTTTCCTTAAAGTAAGCGGTTTTTTATTTTCAATACTTTTTTTCATTCTAGTTGTAGTTGGAATTTCTACATATTCCAATAATAACAGACTTATAGATTATTTCCAATTTGTAGACGGTGATCAAAAATCTGAAAATTCAATAGTTATTTTCAATCTTAGTGGACCAATCATAAATGATAAAATGCAATTTAGTAATCTTTCAAATATTGAAACTATCACACCAAATAAAATTAGAAAAAAACTAGAAATGGTAAAAAAAATTAAACCACAAATTTTGATTTTGTCTATTGATTCCCCAGGGGGTACTGTTAGTGCATCGAATGAAATATATAAAATCTTAATAAATTTTAAAGCTAATAATAATACCAGAGTTTATTTCCATACTGATGAAATACTTGCATCTGGAGCATATTGGATTTCAATGGCTGGTGATAACATTTACGCAAGTTATGGATCATTAATAGGAAGTATTGGCGTCAGAGGGCCGGATTGGTTTTTTTATGATGAGCCTACATCCATATCTTCTGGACTATTTGGAAACACAATAGAAACTAAAAATGCAATAAAAGTATTTTCTCAAAATGCAGGAAGCTCTAAAGATTTATTAAATCCATTTCGTGAACCTACTAAAAATGAATTAAAACATTTAAAATCACTAATCGATACTTTTTATAAAGATTTTATTAGACTGGTTTCAAAAAACAGATCAATAGAGAGTGAAATTTTAAAAAATCAAATAGGGGCTTTAATATATAATAGTAAGCAAGCTAAAAATAGTTTTTTAATTGATGAAGTTATAAGTTTAGATGATTTAATAAAAAAAATTATAAAACAAAATAAATTTGAAAAATACAAACTTCTTGAAAATATAGAAAAAAAACAATCTTTATTGGAAAAGATTTTTATAGATTTTAATAAAAATAAAGAAGAGGCTTATCTAAGATCATCTATATGTTCAAAATTAAAGACAAATTTGGTATCAATTTATTCCTTGGAATATGTTGGATGTTAGTTTTACAAATTATCCAGTTTATTTAATTTAATTATTATATTTTTATAATAATTACTTTCATTAAGTATTTTTTTTGAGATATATTTTTTTGCTAATAAAGAATGTTTTTCAACTTCAACAGACTCTGCCTCAATAGAGGAATAATTTAGATTTATAAGATTAGAGATATTTTTATATCTGTTGGAAATGTTAATTTCATAATCATTAACAAATTTAGGTTTAATTTCACGAATTTTAGTTCCTTCTTTACAAAAAATAATATTAGCTAAACTCGATCCATGTGCTGCAACAATTTCTGATGCATTTGAAAATAAAGAAATTTGATCAATAATATCATATTGCCGGGGGTTCAAAATCATATATCCTTTTGACTTTAACTTATCAATTATATCAGCTTCATTAAGTGGTTTACGGTAAAAAGAATCCTCTCTTCTAACATAAATTTTTAATTGTCTGTTATCTGTGTTTGTTTTTACTTTTATTGAATTAAGATAAAATTTTAATATTTTGATTGAATTATTAATATCAATAAATTGAGGAATTTTTGAATTTTCGAATTTATAAAAATCATCGTCAAGATAAGAAAATTTTAATTTTATATTTCTATAAGAACATATTGTATCAATAAATTTTCTAAACTTATTGGATAAATTTCTATGGACCAATAAATTTAGTTCTTTTTCATCAATAAAAAATATCCTAGGAAAAAATTCAATTAGGTTAGAATAATAATTATCTCCTGGATTTGTTCCCAGAACATATGAATTTTTAAAAATTTTAAAATTCTTTTTTTTATCTAAAAAATTTTTATAAAATTGTTCATTGAAATAATGCTTGATAGAATTGTCTGTATGTCTTTTAAATAATTTTGTAAATGTTTGATCATTATCAGTGATTGGAAAATAGCTGAATGAGTCAGCATAAAAATCACCTGTTAACATAGTGCATTTTTGATTAAGCTTATTAAGAGATGCTGTAATAAAAGAATTGTTTAATTTATTATTATTTTCAATTTTATTAAAATCTATATCTTTTAGCATAATACATTCCTTGGCGCGCCCGAGAAGAGTCGAACTCCTAACCTCCTGATCCGTAGTCAGACGCTCTATCCAATTGAGCTACAGGCGCTTTTAAACCCTAATAATATATTGATCAATTAATAACAACAAATGCTTTATATATATAAAAAATCTAACAAAATGATAGAAAAGACAGGGTTATGAAAAATATTTTAACAATATTAATTATTTTTTTTTGTTATAATGTTTATGGTCAATCAACAGGTGATGTCACAGGATTAAAGTTACCAAGATTTGTATCAACAAAATCTGATGATATAAATTTGAGAATAGGTCCAAGTAAGAACTATCCAATTAAACTTAATTATACAAAAAAAAATCTACCTCTCGAGATCATAGATGAACATGATCAATGGAGACAAATAAAGGATTTTCATAATAATGTTGGTTGGATTCATAAAAATCTTCTCAAAGGAAACAGGTATGGAATTATTTCAACAAAAAAAACAAATGATTTTAATTTGTATAAATATCCTCACGGTAAAAAAATAGGATTAATTAAAAATAATAATATTGTGGAAATTAAAAGATGTTTAAAAGACTGGTGCTTGATCAAATATAATTCTCATAAAGCATGGATATTAAAAAGCGAAATCTGGGGTATTTATAGTAGTGAAATTTATAATCCTAGTTTTTTTCAACCCGTTATAGAAGTTTATTGGAAACTTAAAAAAATGAAAATAAGATAAAAAATTGGCTGGGGCGGCAGGATTCGAACCTGCGAATGCCGACTCCAAAAACCGGTGCCTTACCGCTTGGCGACGCCCCAACATATCGTGCCTATAACTCCCAAACTTAATAGATTCAACTACATATTATAAATAATATTCAGTTTATTTATATTTTTAGCAATTATTTTCAGCTACTAAGCTCCATAAATTTGGATACGATTGTTTAAATAAATTTAGACTATTATCAGCTATTTCATAACTATCAAATGCAGCGAAACAACAAGATCCGCTTCCCGTGATTCCTGAAAATATTTTTTTATCTAAATTCTGTAAAAATTTTAATATATTCTTAATCTCATTATTTTCTTTTATGATTATTTTTTCAAAATCATTACCAGAGTCATAATCATTTATTGCATTTGAATCATATTCGTTTTTTTTTATTAGATTTGTAGTATTAAGTTTTTTATACATTAATTCAGTTGAGCAATTAGATACTGGCTTAACAAGAAGAAAATAATACTTTGGAAATACCTGGTTTGTAATTTTATCACCTATTCCTCGAACTAAACAATCATTTAGATTAATAAATATTGGAATATCTGATCCAATTTTAGTGAATTTATAAATGTCTTTAAGTATGATTAAATTAAGTTTTTCAAGTATTCTAAGTGTAGCAGCAGCATTAGATGAGGCTGATCCTAATCCAGACATAACTGGAAGATTTTTTTTAATAATAAATCGGTAATTTGGTTTTTTTATTTTTATAAATTTAAATATTTTTTCAATTATACAATTGTCATAGTTGTTATTTATTGGTGCAAAATCACCAATATATTTAATAGAAAATTTAGAATTTTTTTCAGCAATTATTTCATCATAAATATTTAATAATGTAACTCCACTTCTTATATTATGAAAACCATCTTTTCTTTTACTAATTATTTTTAAAAATAAATTTAGTTTAGCGGGAGATTTTTCAATTATTCTATCCAGCATAATACTTATTGAGTTTGATTATTATTTTTTCTTTAATGTTATCATCAGGTTCTGCTAAATCTTTAGCCTGATTCCAAAAATATTTAGCTTCACGTTTTCTATTCATAGCAAAATAAATATCTCCTAAATGATCAAGTGAAATTGCTTCACCTGGTACCATATCGATGACTTTTTCCATTAATTCTGCAGCTTTTACTAAATCATTTTTTTTAAAATATGCCCATGCTAAACTATCTAAAATATAATAACTATCAGGATTAGCTTCATATGCTTTTGATAACATTAAAAAAGCTTTATCAATGTATAAATTTTTTTCAATCCAACCATATGCTAAATAATTTAAAACATTAGGAGAGTCATCTTTTATTTCTAATGATTTTAAAAAATCTTTTTCTGCTAAATCCCAAAGATTTTGCTTTTCATAACAAATTCCTCTTAAATAATATAAATTCCAAACATCATTATTATCTTCTTCAATTAACTCACTATAATGTTCAATTGCTTTAGAATATTTTTTTTCTATTCTATAAAAATCAGCTAATATTTTTTTAAGATAATAACGATTGTTGTTATCTTCAATTATTTCTTTTATTTTTATTTCAGCAATCTCAAATTCATATATTTTACTAAAATTATAGGCAATACTTCTTTGAGCATCAATATAATAACTGCTAGACTTATCAATTTTTAAATAACCAGATTCAGCTTGAACATATAATTCAATAATTTGAAAAAGTTGTGCTCTTATAAAATGTGCTTCAAAATTATTTGAATTAATCAATATAGCTAAAGAACTATAAAAAAGTAAAAAATTATAATTCGTATCAAAATTTATATTTTTATTTAAATATGCACTTTTAACAATTTCTAATAAAGAAATACTAATCTCTCTTTTTTTTTTTAGTTTTTCATCAAGAAAAAATATAAACTCAATTAATTCATTTTTGTTTCTACTACTATCTAGTCTTAATTTCATAAATTCTTTTTTATTATTATTAATTAAATAGTTAGTCATTAAAACAAGTCTGGCTTCTTGATTATCTGGCTCATATAATAAAATTTGTTTTGATATTTGATTTGCCAATTTCATATTTACTGTAATTGTTGAAGATATTAATTCTTCAATATGATTATTATTTTGAAAATTCCTATTATTGTTTGCAAATTCATGCAATACAGTTGTAAAATCATAATTTTTAAAAGCAGATTGAGATATTAAATATGACGAACTATTAAATGCAACAATATTATTATTAAAAAATAATATAAACAGAAAAACAAGTAATTTATAAATTTTTTTCATTTATGAATAGTATAATATATCTTATTAAAAATAATTAATTTAAATTAATAATGAATCAATTAAATAAAGAATATCTAAATCTATTATTAAAGTCTGGAGTTCATACTTTTCAAAATGACTCTCCAATTAATTTTTGCAATATCCATAAAAAAAATGAAAATGAAAGAGAAATTGACCAAAAAAAAGGGTTAGATAAAATAAAAAGTATCAATGAATTATTATTAACTTTAGAATCCTATAACAATCCACTTAAAACAACTGCAAATAAATTAGTTTTTTACGATGGAAATATTAAGTCAAAAATTATGTTTATAGGTGAGGCCCCAGGAAAAGAAGAGGATGAAAGTGGCAAACCATTTGTAGGTAAAGCTGGTCAGCTTCTAAATAAGATGCTTGAGGCTATTAATTTAAATAGAAACGAAATATATATTACAAATGTCATTCCGTGGCGCCCTCCAAACAATAGAACACCATCAGAAAAAGAAATAATTGAATTTCTTCCCTTTTTACAAAAACAAATTGAGATCATTAAACCAAAATATATGTTTCTATTAGGTGCTACAGCAGCTAAAGCGATATTATCAACACCTTTAAGCTTATCAAAACTAAGAGGTAAATGGCATAATTATAAATCAATAAATATGACAAATACAATTAATGTCTTAGCATCTTATCATCCTGCATATTTATTGAGATCTCCTCAATTTAAAAAAGAAGCATGGGTAGATCTTAAGATGCTGCGAGAACAATTAAATAATGAAAATTAATATTTATTCATTTTTTTTTGTATTTTTTATCATAATTATCTCAGCTGGAAAAACATATTCTTTTCAACCTAAAATTTCTAATAAATATGATCAGATTTTTTCAAAAAAAATTTTATCTGAAAAAGATGTAGATCATTACCGTAAAGCATATCTTTTTCAAAATGAATGTAAGTGGAAAAGTGCAAATAAACACATTTTAAAAATTAAAGATAAAATATTAATTGGACATATTTTGGCTCAAAGATATCTTCATCCAAAATGCTACCGATCAAAATATCTTGAACTGTATTATTGGTTAAAAAAATATAACGACTATCCTCAGGCTAAGAGAATTTATAGATTAGCAATTAAACGTATGCCAAAAGGTTATAAAAGTCCAAACAAACCATCTAAGCCTTTTGGGATAGTAGGTGATAAATTAGCTTCAAAATCTTCAAATAAATACAAAAGTTCAAAAAAATTATCAAAAAATCAAAAAGTAGAAAAACAAAAATTAATAAATGCAATAAAATCTAGAGTAAATCGTGGTTGGCCTACTGGAGCAGTTAAATTATTGAACCAAAGAGATGTTAGTATTTTACTTGATCAAATTGAAATAGATCAACAAAAAGAACTAATTGCCAAAGGTTATTTTTTAGCAAACAAAAACAAATTAGCTGTTAAATTTGCATCAGAGGCGATTGTTAATTCTTCTTCGAAAGTTCCATATGCTGCTTGGACTGCAGGTTTGGCTTCATGGAGATTAGAAAATTACAAAGAAGCTGCTGATTATTTTTCTTTATTTTCTATAAGTTTAAAAGATGATACATGGCACCAAACATCAGGAAGTTTTTGGGCAGCAAGATCCTATGCTAAACTAGGACAATATGAAAATATTAATTTTTGGCTGCAACGTGCATCAAATAATGCCAATAGTTTTTATGGAATGTTGTCACTTGAAATATTAGGAGTAAATGAAAAAATTGAATGGGAAAATCAAGGCACTCTAAATAACTCAAACAGTAAATTACTAAACTTACCATCAGGTCAAAGATTACAATCATTAATTCAAGTAGGATTTGATGGTGAATTAGAAAAAGAAATAGTTCACATTAATTCAGTTCTTAATAAAGATATTGCTCAAGAATCAATCAAAATAGCTCAAAATTTTAATTTGGCATATACTCAGCTAAAAATTGTTAATAAGTTAGAACAGTTTGGGTTAACAATTCCTATTCATCTATATTATCCAACTCCTGTTTGGGAACCTCGCGGTGGGTTTAATTTAAATAAAGAGTTGATTTATGCGTTTATGCATCAAGAATCTATGTTTAATACTTCTGCAAAAAGTAAACGAGGAGCAGTAGGCTTGATGCAAGTTTTACCTTCTACTGCTAAGTTTATAACTTCAAGCAAGGATGTTAAAAGAAATAATAGCGATATATTAAAAATTCCGGAAATAAATATGGAAGTAGGTCAAGAATATATAGAATATTTGCTTGATTTAGAGATAGTTTCAAATAATCTCATATATTTAGCTGCAGCATATAATGGTGGACCTGGTAACTTAAAAAAATGGAAAGAAGAAACAAATTATTTAGATGATCCGCTGTTTTTTATGGAAAGTATACCGTCTAGAGAGACTCGTTGGTTTATTGAAAAAATATTGACTAAATATTGGATATATCTTGATAAAAATCAAAAAGAAATTAGATCTTTAAAAATGCTAGCCAACGGAAAAGATCCACTTTATTAATTCATTGTGACTATTGATACTACTTTAGAGTTTGTTCCTATAAATATTGCCGTCTTAACTATTTCGGACACCAGAACTACTGAAACAGATACATCCGGTGCGCTTTTACAAGAACGCATCAATAGTGCTGGGCATCAATGTATAAAAAAAATAATTATTCCTGATGATGTTCAACAAATAAAAACTACATTACAAAATTTGTCACAAGAAAAGGAAATCGATTGCATCATTACTACTGGTGGTACAGGCTTAACAGGCAGAGACACAACCCCAGAAGCTGTAATGGAATTATCTAATAAAACCATAGAGGGATTTGGGGAGCTTTTTCGTCAAATTAGTTTTTCTAAAATTGGGACTTCAGCAATTCAATCACGTGCACTTGCTGCTCTTATAAATACAACCTACGTTTTTTGCTTACCAGGATCTAAGG
>CACEPG010000033.1 GCA_902561355.1 uncultured Alphaproteobacteria bacterium | reverse complement strand
AGTAGCAGATACAACAGCACCAAGTCTTTTAGCAGTAGCTATTGCTTGCAAACCAGCTACTCCAACACCTAGCACCATTACCTTTGCAGGATTAACCCTTCCTGCAGCTGTCATCATCATTGGGAATGCTTTATTAAATTGTTCAGCTGCATCAATTACACTTCTATAACCTGCTAAATTTGCTTGAGACGATAGCACATCCATACTTTGAGCTCTACTTATACGTGGAATTAATTCCATACAACATGCTGAAATTTTTCTTTTATTTAAAATTTCAAAATATTTTTGATTTTGATAAGGATTTAAAATTCCAATTAAGATTGAAAACTCTTTCAATTTTTCTAAATCCTCTATTTGTGGCATTTTTACACATAAAATAACATCAGCATTTAAACATTTATCCCTTGATACTATTTTGCCACCTGAATTTTTATATTGATTATTAGTATAACCCGATAATGCTCCAGCATCTTCTTCAATAATAACTTCAAACCCTAGTCTTTCAAACAGTTTTATTGATTCAGGCGATAAAGCCACTCTTTGTTCACTTATATTTGTTTCTTTAATAGCAGATATCTGCATAGGCTGCTTATAATTATAGCTTTGCTAAAGTTAAAGCCTTTTGTTGCTTTTCCATTAATTTTTTTTGATTAAAATCTTTAATTAATTCATGAAAAACTCTGTACCAATTAACTTCAGCTTTTAGATGCATGAAAACAGATCCTAAGCCAACAGCTGCTCTATCCATAAAAACAAATTCTTTTGGTGGTTTAACCCCTCCTAATTTTTTTAATTCATTATGAACTTCCGAAGCAATTTTTGCTCCATATACTCCACTATCACTTTTTTGAATTTTTTGAACTTTATCTTCTAAAAGTGGAGAATATAAAAAATTTGCCCATTTACTTAATACTTTTAATTTTTCTTTTGTGATATCTGTAAAGCCCCATTGCTCATAAGCGTGAACTGCTTTAGCTTCATCTCTATTTTGAAGGGCATAATACAAATCAATTACTCCTTGAATAAACTTGGCTTTAAAAATTCTCATACAACCAAAGTCATATAAATTAATACTCAGATCTTTTTGTATTGAGTAGTTTCCTAGATGAGGATCCCCATGAATAACGCCAAATTGAAAAAAAGGTTTATACCAAGCATAATACATATTTTTTGCAATATAGTTTCGTATTTCTTTTTTTTCTTTTTTAAATTTTAAAACAGATTCCCCTTCGAGCCAACTCATTGTCAAAAGTTTTTTTGTAGAGAATTTTTCATATGTTTTTGGAACATGAATATAATTACAATCAGAAAATATACTTTCAAATACTTTCATAAGTTTTTTTTCTCTTTCATAGTCCAACTCTTCTTTTAGTCTATCCGTAATTTCTTTATAAACCTCTTCAGTTTTTATAGCTTTGTTATAACTTTGATATATTGAAAATATCATCTTTAATTGAGAAAGATCTGCACTAACTGCTGACTCCATATCGGGATATTGTAATTTGCATGCTACTAAATCTTTGTTATTTAGTATACCTTTATGAACTTGCCCAAGTGAAGCAGCTCTTGTTGCAACTTTATCAAATGAGTCAAAATTTTTCTGCCAATCTTTTGCAAGTTCATTAGCCATTCTTCTTTTTACAAATAACCAACCCATTGGTGGAGCATTTGACTGTAAGTGCATTAATTCTCTTGCATATTCATTTGGTAAAAGATCCGGTATTGTTGCAGATAATTGTGCAACTTTCATTAGAGGACCTTTTATTCCACCTAAAGCAGATCTTATTTCAGCTGCATGTTTATCTTTGTTTAGTTTTAATCCTAAATATTTTTGACTAGCAAGTTTTGTGGCTAATTTACCTACTACTCCTCCAACCTGAGCGTATCTCTTAATTTGTTTAGTTATTGATTTTGCATCTTGATCTTTCATTTTCTATAAATTTTCCAATTGATCAATAAAATTTTCTATTACTTTAATACCTTTATTCCAAAACAATTTATCTTTTGGGTTTAAATTAAAAGGTTTTAATAAAATATCATATTTTTGTGATCCACCACTTTTTAAAAGGTCTATATATTTTTTGTCAAAATCTTTAAATCCACTTTCGTAAACACTATAAAGAGAATTTACGAGACAATCTCCAAAAGCATAAGCATATACATAAAAGGGGGAATGAATGAAGTGAGGTATATAACTCCAATAATACTTATACTCATCTTCAAATTTAATAGAAGGACCTAGACTTTTCTTTTGAACATCTAGCCAAATAGAGCAAATCATCTCAACACTTAGCTCTGAATCTTTTCTTAATTCATGAATTTTTTTTTCGAATTCATAAAAAGCTATTTGTCGGAAAACTGTGTTAAGCATGTCTTCTATTTTATTTGCCAATAAAGCTTTTTTTTCTTTTTTATTATTAGTTTCTTTTAAAATTGATTTAAAAGTTAACATTTCGCCAAATACACTTGCAGTCTCAGCAAGGGTTAATGGAGTAGATGAATTAAAATGTGTTTGCTCATTACCTGCTAAATATTGATGCACTCCATGACCCAACTCATGGGCAAGTGTAGCAACATCTCTAGATTTTCCTTGAAAATTAACTAAAATATATGGGTGAGCGTCAGAAACTGTTGATGCTGAAAAAGCTCCAGGAGATTTTCCTTCTAAAACAGGAGCATGAATCCATGATTTATCAAAAAACTTCTTAGCTACATTGCCTATTAATGGATTAAAATTTGAATAAGCTTGTAATATTATATCCCTAGCATCTTTCCATGTATATTTTTTATCATTTTGAAAAGGTAATGGCGCATTTCGATCCCAATACATTAATTTTTTTTTTCGAAACCATTTAGCTTTTAATGAATAATAGCGATGGGATACCCTTGGATAGGCATCTACTACAGAATCAACTAAACTATCAACTACTTGATCTTCAACTACATTTGAAAGATTTCTAGCGCTTACAGGGTTAGGTAATTTTCTCCACTCATCATTTATAGATTTATCTTTTGCCAAAGTATTTGTAATAGTAGAAAAAAAATTAATATTTTTTTCTAGAGTTTTGCCAATTGACTTAGCAGCAATTTTTCTAGTTACCGTATCTTTATCAGATAAAAGATTGAAAATTTCTGAACTAGTTAAATATTTTTTTTTATAAGAAAATTTTAGAGATGTAATAATATCATCAAATAACCTAATCCAAGCAGAATGAGATGTAATATTTTTATCTTGAAGAAACTTTTCGAGATCTAAATTTAATTGAAATGGTTTGAAAGATCGTTTTGTTAAAATCCAATTCTTATAAACTAAGATGTTTTTATCCTTTAATAGTTTATTTAATCTTAATTCTGGGATTTGATTTAATTCAACATTAAAAAATAATATTGATGATGCATACTTAGTAATAATTTCCTGCATTTGTTGAAAAAAAATTTTATTTTTTTCATTATTACCATCTTGAGCAACTAATAAATGAGCATAGGATAATATTTTATCCATAACCATATCAATTTTTTCTAATTCAAATATCGATTGATAAAGCTGTTTGGAATTTAAGTTAAGAAGCTTATTAAAATATTTTTTTTCAAATTTTTTTGTTTTGATTTTGATAAAATTTAAATCATGTGTTAATTCTTTTGAACTTTTTGATTTATACAAATCTGAAAGGTTCCATAAAGGCAGTTTTTCTGGGTTTTTTACTTGAGATATTTGCTTATTTTTTGCTTTCATAGTAAGTAATAAAGATATAGTTCTATAATGTAGGTTTTGTAGGGAGGACAAGACATATGTCAGTAAATTTTGATAATTTTAATAGTATTATTAGTTTGTTTCATCATAAGTCTGAATCTTTGGGAAATAAACCTTATTTATGGAAAAAAATAAATGAAGAGTTTGTTTCTCTAAGTTGGGAGGAAGTAAGAAGATCTGTAGATTTTATAGCAAAGGGACTTTTGGATTTAGGAATATTAAAAGGAGATAGAGTTGTAATTTTATCAGAAAACAGACCAGAGTGGCAAATAGCGGATCTTGCTATTATGTCGATTGGAGCAATTTCAGTACCAGTTTATACAACAAGTACTACAAATGATTATAGTCATATTATAAACCATTCTGGTGCGCGATGTATGATAATATCATCTCATGAACTTTGTATTAAAGCTTTGCCTGCATTAGAAAAATCAAATCAATGTAAGAATGTTATAAAAATTAATGAAGACGATAATAAATATAAAGAACCAATAAATATTATAAGTTGGAATTCTTTACTTAAAAATAACACAAATGGAGATTTTAATTTTGAAGAAGAAACAAAATCAACAAAAAGAAGTGATACTGCATGTATAATTTATACATCTGGAACTGGTGGAAATCCTAAAGGAGTAATGTTAAGTCACGGAGCTATGTTAACAAATTGTTCTGGAGCGCAAGAATTACTAAAAAATTTATTACATGGAATGGATGAGATACGTTTTTTATCATGGCTACCCCTTTCTCATTCCTATGAACATACACTCCAGTTTTTTACATTAGGTATAGGAGCCCAAGTATATTATGCTGAAGGTATAGATAAGTTAGTTGTTAATATGGGTGAGGTTAGCCCTCATTTTATGACTGCTGTTCCTCGTTTTTATGATTCATTACATACAAGGATTTCTCAAGGTTTAAAAAAACAAGGTAAACTAAGCCAAACAATGTTTAGCACTACCTTAAAACTAGGAAAGAAAAAATATTTTGGTGAAAAAATGTCATTTATTGAAAATATTACCAATAACTTAATGGATAAAATAGTTCGTAAAAAAGTAAATAAAAGATTTGGAGGTTCATTAAAAGCACTTATTTCTGGTGGAGCAGCTTTAAATTTTGAAGTAGGTTTGTATTTAACTGCTTTAGGATTGCCTTTACTCCAAGGGTATGGACAAACTGAAACTGCACCTGTGGCTTCTGCAAACCCCCCTGAAAAAGTCAAGTTAGATACAGTAGGACCAGTATTCAAGGGAACTAAAGTAAAGATTGCTGATGATGGGGAAATATTAGTTAGTGGAGAAAATGTTATGAATGGTTATTGGAACGACCCAGAAGCAACTGCTGCAACTTTGATTGATGGCTGGATACACACAGGAGATATTGGAGAGTTTGATGATGAAGGATATTTAAAAATCACAGATCGAAAAAAAGATATAATCGTAAATGCAGGTGGAGATAATATTTCTCCCTCAAGAATAGAAGCAAAACTAGATATTGAGCCTGAAATTGCACAATCAATGCTTTATGGAGATTTTAAAAATTATTTAGTAGCAGTAATTGTTCCAAATAAAGAACAAGCTGTAATTTGGGCAAAAGAAAACAACAAAGATGAAGATTTAAATAAATTAATCAAAGATGATGAATATATTAAAAAAATAAAAGATGTTGTAGATAAAATAAATCAAAACTTATCAGTAATTGAGCAAGTAAGGAAATTTATCTTAATAGATCATGAATTTACTATTGAAAATAGTATGATGACCCCCTCAATGAAAGTAAGAAGGTTTAAAGTTAAAGAAAAATATAAAGATGATTTAGAAAAATTGTATTAAATATCTTTGCTATTATATTTATTGAGTTGTTCTGATGTTGCTTCCTTTTGATATTTTTTCTTCCATTCATCATATGGCATACCATATATAAGCTCTCTAGCAGCCTCATAATCTATTTTCTCATTTTTATTTTCAGCAGCGCTTACATACCATTTAGAAAGACAATTTCTGCAAAATCCTGATAAATTCATAAGATCGATATTTTGAACATCGGTTCTTTTTTTAAGATGATTAATCAATCTTTCAGCAACATCTGCTAATAAATCTCTATCTAAATTTTTTTTCATACAATTCTAATCAAATAAGTTTAATTTAAATAAATTTATTATATATATGCAAAATAAATGAAACGTAACAGAAAAGCTAAAATTTTAGCTACTTTAGGACCAGCAAGTTCCTCACCTAAAATAATTGAAGATTTGTTTGTTGCTGGTTGTGACATATTTCGTTTAAATTTCTCTCATGGATCTATTGAAACTCATAGATCAAACGTAGAAATTATTAGAAAATTAGAAAAAAAATATGATCATGCAACTTGTATTTTAGCAGACTTACAGGGTCCAAAACTCAGAGTTGGTAGTTTTGTAAATAATGAGGTAGAACTAAAAAAAGGAGATAGTTTTATCCTTGATCTAAATAACGAATTAGGTTCAAAAAAAAGAGTAAATTTTCCTCATCCAGAAATATATGAAAATTTAACACCTAATACTATAATTCTTATAAATGATGGAAGAATTCGCCTACAAATTATTGATCAAAAAAAAGATTCTTTAAAAGCGGAGATTTTAAATGATGGAATTATTTCTGACAACAAAGGTGTAAATATTCCTGATATCATTTTACCTATTAATTCTCTCACAATAAAAGATAAGTCTGATTTAATTAAAGCACTCGAAATGGATGTTGATTGGATAGCTCTTTCTTTTGTTCAGCAATTAGATGACATAATAAAATTAAAAGACCTAGTAAATAATAAAGCATTAATAATGGCAAAAATTGAAAAACCATCTGCAGTAAAAAATATTGATCAAATTATAGAAGCTTCTGATGGTATCATGATAGCAAGAGGAGATCTTGGTGTTGAGATGCATGCTGAGAAAATTCCTATTGTTCAAAAAAATATTATTAAAAGATGTAGAATTTTTGGAAAGCCAGTAGTTGTTGCAACACAAATGTTAGAAAGTATGATCACTAATTTAGTACCTTCAAGGGCAGAAGCTTCTGATGTTGCAAATGCTATTTATGATGGAACCGATGCCGTAATGCTATCTGGTGAATCAGCTATTGGAAATTATCCTGTCCAATCAATTACAACTATGAACAGCATTATTGAAAATGTTGAAAAGGATAAAAATAATTTTAATCTTGAATTTGAAGATCAAGAATTAAGTAAAAAAATTGATAACACCGATGCTATAACTAACGCTGCCTACTCAATAGCAAAAAATGCTGGTGCAAAAGCTATTATTACTTTTTCAGTTAGTGGAAAAACAACTATCCGCATGGCTAAAGAAAGAGCTCCTGTTCAAATCATTGGTCTTTCACCAATTATTAAAACAGCTAGAAAAATGCAAATGCTTTGGGGCGTAAATTCTTGCCATTCAGAAGACTCGGCAAATGCAACTGAAATGGTAAAAATTGCATGCACTATTGCCAAAAATAAGCAACTAGTCAGCGCAGATGATAAAGTCATAATTACAGCCGGTGTACCTTTTGGAAATGCTGGATCTACAAACTTATTGAGAATAGCTAAAATAATTTCTAAAGAAAATCTTACGTAAGTTGATCACATGCCTTTTTTATTCTATTACAAGCATCTATTAAGATTTCATCACTTGTAGCATATGACAATCTAAAATAAGGTGACAAACCAAATGCTGCCCCATGTACTCCTGCCACTCCTTCACTCTCTAATAAATAATTCATAAAATCCTCATCATTACTGATTTCATTACCTTTAGGTGTTACTTTTCCAATAATACCAGAACAATTTGGATAAACATAAAACGCTCCTTGAGGGGCAAGACATGATATTCCTTGAATTTTATTTAACTCTTCAACAACAATATCTCTTCTTTTAAGAAAAGATTTATTATGAATTTTTATGAAATCCTGTGTACCATTTAAAGCTTCAACAGAGGCTGCCATTGAAATAGATGATGTAGAAGTATTGCTTTGAGATTGAATTTTATTCATAGCTGAAATTATCTCTTTAGATGATCCACAATAACCAAGCCTCCAACCTGTCATACAATAAGATTTTGATACACCATTTAGTGTCAAACATCTTTTTTTTAAAGAGGGCTCAACTGATGCAAGTGTTGAGAACTCAAATCCATCATAAATAATTTTCTCATATATATCATCTGAAAGGATAAATACATTTGGATGCTTCAACAAAACTTTTGATAATTCTTTTAGTTCATCTTTAGAATAAATAGCACCTGTTGGATTACTAGGACTGTTAAGCATCAACCACTTTGTTTTAGAAGTTATATTTTCTGCAAGTTGTTTTGCTGAAATTTTAAAACCTTGTTTTTGAGAACATTCAACTATAATAGGGTTCCCTTCTGCCAACAATACAATATCAGGATAGCTAACCCAGAAAGGTGCTGGTATAATTACTTCATCACCTGGGTTAATCGTTGCCATCATTGCGTTGTAAATAATATGCTTACCTCCTACACCAACAATAATTTCATCAAGATCATATTTAATATTATTATCTTTTAAAAATTTATCTTGTATTGCTTTTTGCAAAGCGGGTGTTCCTTTTCCAGGAACATATCTAGTTTGACCTTCTTCCATAGCTTTAAAAGCTGCATTTCTTATATTTTGAGGAGTATCAAAATCAGGCTCTCCTGCAGCTAAAACTAATACGTCCTTTCCTTCAGCTCTAAGTGCATTGGCTTTGATGTTAATGCCAACAGTCATTGAAGGTTTAATTTTAGAAAGTCTATCAGCTATTATACTCATATGATTAAATAATATAATGCTCAATAATAAGACTTGTGCAAGTAAACAATAAAAAAATTGCAAATATTCTTCTTAAAGTAATTTTATTTATTTTAGAGGATATTTTAGCACCAATATTTGCTGTAAAAATACTTGTGATTGAAACAAGCGCAACTATAGCTAAATTTACATACCCTAAAGAATATTTAGTTATATTTTCATCAACATTACCTGTAATCATAAAAATAATTGCTCCAGGTAAAGCTATAAAAAAACCAAATACAGCAGAAGTACCGACAGCTCTATGAATTTTTATAGAAAACATAGTTAAAGTAGGAACACTAAAACTACCGCCTCCTATTCCCATTAATACCGATAAAAAACTAATAAAAAAACTAATAAAAAAATTTAATAATTTTGAACTTGGAACATTTTTTAAAATAATTATTGGATTTGTTTGAAAAGCCATATTTATAGCAATTGCAATTGCAAGTATTACAAAAATAATTACTAGAATTTCACCAGAAATATTACTTGCTAAATAAGATCCTAGAAGTGAACCTATAATAATTCCTAGTACCCATTTCCTAACAATAATAGTATCAACATTACCTAGAAATATATGAGATCTAATTGATGAAATTGATGTAAAACATATTATACCAAGAGAAGACGCAATAGCTACGTGCATTGCATTATCTATAGAATAACCTAAATTTAATAGAACAAAATATGTAGTTGGAACAATGATTATACCTCCTCCTACACCCAAAAGACCTGCTAGAAACCCTGAAAGCAGTCCTGTTAATAAAAAAATAATTATTAAAATAGTCAATAATTTTTCCGCATTGAAAGTATTTTTATTGTAGTAAACATTTTAAAATAAAAGTAAATTAATAGTATGAAACATGTTCATTGGTTAGGTACAGGATTATCTTCAATACCAGGAATTAGGCGGCTAGCAAAACAATTAGATAATTTTACAGTTTGGAATAGAACACTAAGTAAAGCTGAATTAGCCATAAATCATGTAAATAAAGCTAATGTTTTAGCAAAAATATTTGATTTAGATAAAATTTCCTCTCTATTAAAAGCTGGAGATATTGTAATCTCTCAGCTTCCAGCCAGTCAACATATTACTATAGCTAAAATTTGCCTTGAAAAAAATTGTCATTTCGCATCAAGTAGTTACATTTCTAATGAAATCAAATCTTTAGATCAAGAAGCAAAAAAGAAAGGACTAACTTTTATAAATGAAATTGGATTAGATCCTGGTATCGATCATTTTTTTTCACATCTCATGGTAAATGATTTAAAAAATTTAAATCAAGAAAATATTTCAGTTTCATATCAATCTTATTGTGGAGGTTTTCCAGCTATTCCAAATGATTTTAAATATAAGTTTAGTTGGTCTCCAGTTGGAGTAATAAAAGCTCTGAATAATGATGCAAAATTCATCAAAAATTTTGAGACTCATATAAAGATTCCATATAAAAATATTGGGGAATATAGAGTTAATAATGAAAAATATGAAGCTTATCCAAATAGAGACTCAACACCTTACATTAAAGAATATAAATTTGATCCAAGTTGGAAAATAAATGAATTTGTTAGAGGTACATTAAGACTCAATGGTTGGCAAAAAGCCTGGTCAGAAATATTTAACTTATTAGATAACAAAAATCCTGATTTAGATAATCAAATTATAAAATTAGGTGATGAACTTTGGAAAAAACATCCTTATGAAAATAATGAAGAGGATCGAGTTGTTTTATATGTTAAATTAAAAGCAGAAAAAAATAATAAAATAATTTTTGAGAGTTCTTATTTTTTAGATGAA
>CACEPG010000032.1 GCA_902561355.1 uncultured Alphaproteobacteria bacterium | reverse complement strand
CAGGATATTATTTTAGGAATTTACTACTTGTCAATTATAAGAACAAATCAAAAAGGTGAAGGAAGGTATTTTATTGATATTAATGAAATTTTAAAAGCAATAGAAAATAAAGATATAACTCTTCATACAAAAATATTTGCTAGAGTAAAAAATTATGATGAAAGTTTTTCTAAAATTGAAACTACGCCAGGAAGAATGATTTTAGCTGATGCCTTGCCTAGTAACAAAAATATTAATTTTTCAATTATTAATAAAGTTCTTACTAAAAAAGAAGTAAGCAATATAATTGATACAGTATATAGATTCTGTGGTCAGAAAGAAACTGTACTTTTTGCTGACCATATTACGCAGATAGGTTTTAAATATGCAGCTATAGCAGGTATCTCTTTTGGAAAGGATGATTTAATTATTCCTGATGATAAAGAAAAACTTTTAGATGAAACACAGAAAAAAGTTCAGGATTATGAAGATCAATATCAGGATGGCTTGATTACACAAGGTGAAAAATACAACAAAGTAGTAGATGCATGGTCAGAATGCACTAATAAAGTTGCTGATAAAATGCTCGATGTGATCTCTAATCCAGAGGATGATAAGCCAATTAACTCCGTTTATATGATGGCACATTCTGGTGCTAGAGGATCAGCAGCACAGCTTAAACAATTAGCGGGCATGAGAGGATTGATGGCTAAACCATCTGGAGAAATTATTGAAAACCCAATAAAATCTAACTTTAAAGAAGGTTTATCAGTTCTCGAATACTTTACTTCAACTCATGGAGCAAGAAAAGGTCTTGCCGATACAGCACTTAAGACAGCAAGCAGTGGTTACTTAACTAGAAGACTAGTTGATGTAGCTCAAGATGCAGTTATTAGGGAGATAGATTGTAAAACAACAAATGGAGTTGTCGTAGAAGAAATTGTAGAGTCTGGAAATATTACCTCACCTTTAACTGATAGAATCTTAGGTAGAACGCCTACGGATGATATTTTAGATCAAGAAAATAATGTATTAGTAAAAGCTGGTGATATTATTGAAGAAAAACATTTAGAACAAATAGTTAAATTAGGTTTAAGATCACTTAAAATTAGATCTGTTTTAACATGTGAGACAGAGGATGGAATTTGTTCTAAATGTTATGGAAGAGATTTAGCAAGAGGTACTTCGGTTAATGTAGGAGAGGCAGTAGGTATAATTGCAGCTCAGTCTATTGGAGAGCCTGGTACTCAATTAACTATGAGAACATTTCATATAGGAGGGGCAGCTAGTTCTTCAGTAGAACAATCCAATGCATTATCTCCAATTGATGGTAAAGTCAAAGTTGAAAATATTAGAATCATTGAAGATAAATCAGGAAATAAAATAGTTTTAAGTAGAAATGCTAAAATAGACATCCTTTTGGATAATGATGAAAAATTTTCTCTAAATATTCCTTTTGGTTCTAAAATTTATATCGCAGATGGAGAAAAAGTTAAAGCTAATCAAATATTAGCTGAATGGGACCCATATACCTTGCCTATAATTGCAGAAAAAAATGGCTTTATTAAATATGTTGATTTGAAACAAGGAATTTCATTTAGAGAATCTGTTGATGATACAACTGGTATTTCAAGTAAAATAGTAATTGATTGGAGTCAAAATCCAAAAGGATGTCTAATCAAAAAATTTTAAACCAGCTATTAATATTTTAGATTCTGCTAATTCAGATATAGAAGATGAAAGTCAGTTCTTAAACTATCCTATGTCCATTGATACAATTCTTAGTGTAGAAGAAGGTCAAAACGTATCTGCAGGTCAAGTATTAGCAAGAATTCCAAAAGAATCTTCTAAAACGAAAGATATTACTGGCGGGCTTCCAAGAGTTGCAGAATTGTTTGAAGCTAGAAAACCAAAAGATCCTGCAATTATGTGTGAAATTGATGGAAAAATTTCTTTCGGGAAAGATTACAAAAACAAAAGAAGGTTAATAATAACAAGTCTGGATGAAAATGAAAATTTTGAAACCCTTATTCCAAGAGCTAAATATCTAAATGTTCAAGAAGGTGATTTTGTTAAAAAAGGAGATATTTTAGTTCAAGGCACTCCAGTGCCCCATGATATTCTAAGAATATTAGGAGTTGAAGAACTTGCTAGGTATTTAGTGAGAGAAGTTCAATCAGTTTATAAGCTTCAAGGCGTTTATATTAATGATAAACATATTGAAACAATTGCTAGACAAATGCTACAAAAAGTTTTGATAAAAAATCCAGGAGATTCTAGTCTTATTGAAGGTGAACAAATACAGAAAAGAGATCTAATAAAACTCAATAAATACTTAGAGGAACAAGGTAAAAAACTTGTAGAATATGAGCCAGTGTTATTAGGTATAACAAAAGCTAGCTTACAAACAAGTTCATTTATTTCAGCGGCATCTTTTCAAGAAACAACCAAAGTATTAACCGATGCAGCCACTTTGGGTAAGGTTGATCGACTAGCTGGATTAAAAGAAAACGTCATTGTTGGAAGATTAATCCCTGCTGGTACTGGCAAAATGACTTCAGATTATGAAAATATTGCCTCTGTTAAGGACAAGGAAATTCTAGATCAAAGAAATAAAGTTACTGAAAACACTGAAATTTCACAAGAAATATAGATATTTCCTTGACTTTATTGCTGTCAATTTATAAAGACCCGCTACGTTTTGTTGATGGTGGTGGAAAATTAATTCCAGACGCTTAACATATAGGACATGGATGCCAACTATAAATCAATTGGTTCGAAAGGGTCGAACGCCGCAGAAAAAAAGAAATAAGGTTCCTGCCTTAGGTTCTTGTCCTCAAAAAAGAGGAGTTTGTACTCGAGTATACACTACCACACCAAAAAAACCTAATTCAGCATTGAGGAAAGTTGCGAGAGTGAAGCTTACAAATGGTCAAGAAGTTTCAGCGTATATTCCTGGTGAGGGACACAATCTTCAAGAACACTCAGTTGTTTTACTAAGAGGTGGTAGAGTAAAAGATTTACCAGGTGTTAGATATCATATTTTAAGAGGTACTCTTGATACACAGGGTGTAACTACAAGAAAACAAAGGCGCTCACTTTACGGCGCAAAGAAACCAAAGTAAAATATTATGTCAAGAAGAAGAGCCGCAGAAAAAAGAACGATACTTCCTGACCACAAATTTAAAGATATTATTTTAGCTAAATTTATGAACAGAATAATGATTGATGGTAAAAAATCAGTTTCTGAAAAAATTGTATATGGTGCATTTGAAATTGTTTCAAAAAAATCAGATAAAAGTCCAATTGATTTATTTCATGAAGCTTTGAATAATGTGAAACCGAGTTTAGAAGTAAGATCTAGAAGAGTTGGAGGTGCTACATACCAAGTACCTATGGAAGTAAGACCAAGAAGAGCGCAAGCACTTGCTATGAAATGGATAGTTGATTCTGCAACAAAAAGAAATGAAAAAACTATGAGAGAAAGAGTAGCTAATGAAATAATTGATGCATTTAACAATAAAGGTAATGCAGTAAAAAAAAGAGAAGAGACTCATAAAATGGCAGAAGCAAATAGAGCATTTTCTCATTTTAGGTGGTAACAATGTCAAGAACACATTCTTTAGATAAATATAGAAATATAGGAATAATGGCCCACATAGATGCTGGAAAAACAACTACAACAGAAAGAATACTTTATTACACAGGTAAGTCTCATAAAATTGGAGAAGTGCATGATGGTGCTGCAACAATGGATTGGATGGAACAAGAACAAGAAAGAGGCATAACTATCACTTCAGCTGCAACAACTTGTTTTTGGAAAGATCATAGAGTTAATATAATAGATACACCTGGTCATGTTGATTTTACGATAGAAGTTGAAAGATCTCTAAAGGTACTTGATGGGGCAGTAGCTGTATTTGATGGTGTAGCAGGCGTTGAACCTCAATCTGAAACTGTTTGGCGTCAAGCTGATAAATATAATGTGCCAAGAATGTGTTTTATTAATAAATTAGATAGGACAGGTGCAAATTTTTTTATGTGCGTTGATATGATACCTGAAAGATTAGGATCACATCCTTTAGTTTTGCAATTACCAATTGGGATTGAAAGTAATTTAAAAGGTGTGGTTGATTTAGTTGAAAATAATGCAATTATTTGGCAAGATGAAAGTCTTGGTGCTAAATTTGATATTGTTGAGATTCCCGATGATTTAAAAGATCAATCAAAAGAATATAGGGAAAAATTAATTGAAAAAGTAGTTGAAGAAGATGATTTAATTATGGAAAAATATCTTGATGGAAATGAACCTACTGTTGAGGAAATAAAAAGTTGTATTAGAAAGGGGACTATTAATAGTTCATTTGTACCTGTGTTAACAGGTTCAGCTTTCAAGAATAAAGGAGTACAACCGCTACTTGATGCAGTTGTGGATTATATGCCATCACCTAAAGACGTAGCAAGTGTAAAAGGCAGTGATGTAAATGATGAAGCTATTGAATTATCAAGAAAGTGTGATGACACAGAACCTTTTAGCGCTCTAGCTTTCAAGATTATGACAGATCCTTTTGTAGGTAGTTTAACTTTTACAAGAATTTATTCAGGAACAATAAATACTAAAGATTCAGTTTTAAATTCAAATTCAGGAAAAAAAGAAAATATTGGAAGAATGCTTTTAATGCATGCAAATAATAGAGAAGAAATTAAAACTGCAAATGCTGGAGATATTGTAGCGTTAGTAGGTTTAAAAGATGTGACTACTGGAGAAACTCTTTGTTCTGTAGACAAGCCTATAGTTCTTGAAAGAATGGATTTCCCAGATCCAGTAATTGAAGTAGCAGTAGAACCAAAAACAAAAGTTGATCATGAAAAAATGGGTACAGCATTAGGAAGATTAGCCCAAGAAGATCCTAGCTTTAGAGTAACCACTGATCAAGAAAGTGGTCAAACAATTATAAAGGGTATGGGAGAACTTCATCTTGAAATACTAGTAGATAGAATGAAGAGAGAATTTAAAGTTGAGGCTAATGTTGGAGCTCCTCAAGTTGCTTATCGAGAAACAATATCCAATTCATTTGATGTTGATTATACTCACAAAAAACAATCAGGTGGAGCAGGTCAATTTGCGAGAGTTAAAATAACTTTTGAACCAGGAGAGCCTGGAAGTGGTTATGAGTTTGTAAATAAAATCAAGGGTGGTAATATACCGACAGAACTAATTCCAGGAGTTGAAAAAGGATTGATAGCGCAACAGCAAACTGGAGTAATGGCTGGTTTTCCATGTATTGATTTTAAAGCAACTTTAACTGATGGAGCTTACCACGATGTAGACTCTAGTGTTTTAGCTTTTGAGATTGCAGCTAGAGCAGCTTTCAGAGAAGGAATAGCTAAAGCAAATCCAGTATTACTTGAACCAATGATGAAAGTAGAAGTTGTAACCCCTGAAGAATATATGGGGGATGTTATTGGAGATTTAAATAGCAGGAGAGGGCAGGTTCAAGAAATGAGCACAAGAGGAAATGCAAATGTTGTTGATGCAAGCGTACCCCTTGCAAACATGTTTGGTTATGTAAATAATTTAAGATCTTTAACACAAGGTAGGGCTAATTATTCAATGCAATTCGATCATTATGAACAAGTTCCTTCTAATGTTGCAGATGAAGTAAAAGCAAAGTTAGCATAATGGAATCTCAAAATATAAGAATACGTCTAAGAGCATTTGATAGTAAAATGTTGGATACTAGCACTGGAGATATTATTAATACTGCCAAAAGAACTGGCGCTAAAGTTAAGGGACCTATTCCTTTACCAACAAGGTTTGAAAAATTTACTGTTAATAAATCTCCACATATTGATAAAAAAAGTAGAGATCAATTAGAAATCAGAACTCATAATAGGTTGATAGATATAATAGATCCAACACCTCAAACAGTAGATGCTTTAATGAAGTTAGATTTATCAGCTGGTGTTGAAGTAGATATAAAAATTTAATTATGAAAAAAAGATCAGGATTAATAGCAAAGAAAATAGGAAACTCTTCTTATTATACAGAAAAAGGAACAGTATTACCTGTTACAGTATTAAAAGTTGATGATTGTGTAGTGTCAGGTATTAAATCTAAAGATAAAGATGGTTACAACTCAATACAAATCGCAAGTATTGATAAAAAAACTGATATAAAAAAAATAAATAAACCCCAACAAAAATTATTTGCTAATTTAAAAATTAATCTGTTGAATTTTCTTCTTAAAAGGATTTTTGAAACCTCTTTTTGGTAATCTTCTATACAAAGGCATTTGTCCTCCCTCAAAGCCCTTAATTGAAACACCAGAGCGAGATTTTTGACCTTTGACACCTCTTCCAGCAGTTTTACCTAGCCCTGAGCCCGACCCCCTACCTCTTCTTTTTCTTTTTTTGTTTGAGGTTAATGTAGATTTAATTTCATTAATTTTCATATGTTCTCTATACCTAATTTTACTTTTCTTTTGATTGAATAATTTCAGTAACTTTTTTTGATCTCTTAGAAGCTATAGATTTAGGAGATTCTGATTTACTAAAAGCATCAAAAGTAGCTTTTAACATGTTGTGAGGGTTAGAACTACCTGTTGATTTTGCAACAACATCTTTGATTCCAAGAGATTCAAACAGAGCTCTCATTGCTCCTCCTGCAATTATACCTGTTCCTGGAGCAGCTGACCTCAAAATAACTTTACCAGCACCAAATCTTCCAACTATATCGTGGTGAAGTGTTCTATTTTCTTTCAAATGTACTCTGATCATTTTATTTTTTGCATTTTCTGTTGCTTTTCTAACAGCTTCAGGCACTTCCTTTGCTTTACCTGTTCCATAACCAACTCTTCCTTTATTATCTCCAACAATCATTATAGCAGCAAATCCAAAACGTCTTCCACCTTTAACAACTTTTGCTACTCTATTTATAGTTACTAAATGTTCACTAAATTCTTTATTTTCATTTTCAAACATAAATTTTCCCTAAAAATTAAGACCTTCAGTTCTTGCTGCATCAGCAAGAATTTTGATCAAACCATGATATTTGTACTTTCCTTTATCAAATGCAACATCATTTATTCCTTTTGAAATAGATCTTTTTGCTATTTCTTTGCCAACTAGTTCTGCTAATTTTTTTCTATCTGATTCATTTTTATTTATATTTTTTTCTAAAGATGAAGCACTTGCAAGAGTAAAACCTGCTACATCATCAATCACTTGAGCATATAAATGATTATTAGATCTGAAAACCGATAGTCTGTTTCTTTTAGAAACTTTTTTAAGTTTAAATCTTGTTCTTTTTGTTCTTTTATCTTTCATATAATCAATCTAAATTATTTTTTCTTTCCTTCTTTTCTAAAAATAAACTCATTTTCATATTTAATTCCTTTGCCTTTAAAAGGTTCTGGCTTTCTATACGATCGTATTTTAGCTGCAGTAGCACCTAAAACTTCTTTATCAAAACTACTTAGTTTTATAATATTTTGTTTAGGGCACTCAATTTTTACTTCTTTTGGAACTTCGTAATTAATATCATGACTGTAACCAACTTGAAGTTTTAATTTAGAACCTGAAACACTGGCTCTATAACCTGTGCCATTTAATTCAAGTGTTTTAGAAAATCCTTCAGTTACTCCTTTTATCATATTTGCAACAAGTGCTCTGGTTGTTCCCCAATTAGGACTAGATTTTTCTTTCTCACTTTTTGGCAAAACAAATACTTCTTCTTCTTTTATATCAAGAGTGTATGATGAATTAATGTTGAGACTCATTTCACCTAATTTACCCTTTGCAGAAAAAAGTCCATCCTCAAATTTACAATCTACATCTTTATTAATTTTAATACTATTTTTTGCAATTCTAGACATTATTAAAATACCTCACAAAGAACTTCTCCACCAACGTTATTTTTTCTAGCTTGATTATCTGACATAACACCTTTTGGTGTAGATAATATTGAAATTCCTAAACCGCCATATTTTTTTGGTAGCTCAGATATTTTTGAATAAACTCTTATACCTGGTTTTGAAACTCTTTTTATATTTTTAATAACAGGTGTGCCATTGTAATATTTGAGATCTATTTGAATAGAACTAATTCCTTTACGAATTTCAACATCTTTAAAATCTCTAATATATCCTTCGTCTTTTAATACTGACAAAACATTGAGATTTAACTTTGATTTAAAGCATGAAGTAAAAGATTTTCTTGCCCTATGAGCATTTTTTATTCTAGCTAGCATATCTGACAAAGCATCATTAAAAGCCATAAAACCCCCTTACCAACTTGATTTAACAACACCAGGCAAATCACCAGACATTGATAATTCTCTAATTTTTATTCTCGATAAACCAAACTTTCTATATACACCTCTAGTTCTTCCTGTAAGCTTACATCTATTTCTGTATCTTATAGAAGAACTATTTCTAGGTAGATCATTCAATTTACTTTGAAGTTTTAAACGTTCTTCAATCGAAATATCTTTTTTCATAATTTTTGCTTTTAAATCACGTCTTTTATTTTTATATTTATTCATAAGTTGTGATCTAAAAATATTTTTTTGTATTGAACTTAATTTAGCCATTTTGCTCCTAATTTATTTCCTTACCTTTAAAAGGCATATTAAAACTTTTTAATAACTCAAGTGCATCTTTATTATTTTTAGCAGAAGTACATATTGTTATATCTAAACCTCTAACTTTATCTATTTTGTCATAATTAATTTCAGGAAATATTATCTGCTCTTTAATTCCCATTGAATAATTTCCATTTCCATCAAAACTATTTGAATTTAAACCTCTAAAATCTCTAATTCTCGGAATAGCAATGTTAATTAATCTATCTAAAAATTCATACATAATCTTATTTCTAAGAGTTACCGAAGCACCTAGAGGCATTCCAGTTCTAATTTTGAAACCAGCAATAGCTTTTTTAGCTTTTGTTTTAATAGCTTTTTGACCTGCAATTAAAGATAATTCTTCTTGAGCTTTGTCTATAAGTTTAGCATCATCTTTTCCATCTCCAATTCCCATATTCAAAACTATTTTTGTAATTTTAGGTACTTGATAAATATTTTTACAATTTAGTTTTAACATTAAGTCATTTAATATTTTAGATTTATATTCTTCTGAGAGTCTACTCATATTAAATCTCTTTTCCTGAGCTTTTATTTATTCTTACTTTTTTGTTTTTAGCATCAATTTTAAAACCTAATCTAACACCTTTGTTTTCCTTGGCATCAAAATAAGACAAATTAGAAATTTGAATAGGCATTTCTTTTTCAACTATTCCTCCTGGCTCATTATTACCAGGTTTTTGATGTTTTTTTACCTTGTTAATATCAGACACTATCGCTTTTCTATCGTCAGGAAATATACGTACTATTTTTCCTTTTTTTCCTTTATCTTTTCCAGCTAAAACAATCACTTCATCGCCTTTTCTTAATTTTATTTTATTCTTCATTATAATACCTCAGGTGCTAAACTTATAATTTTCATAAACTTTTTTGTTCTTAGCTCTCTTGTAACTGGTCCAAAAATTCTTGTTGCTATAGGCTCTTCTTGTTTGTCTAACAATACTGCTGCATTTTTATCAAAACGAATAGTTGTACCATCAGATCTGCCAAATTCCTTGGATGTTCTAACAATTACTGCTTTAAATACATCGCCTTTTTTTACTTTTGCCCTAGGGATTGCATCTTTTATTGAAACAACTATTATATCTCCAATAGAAGCAAACCTTCTTTTTGAACCACCTAGTACTTTTATGCACTGTATCTTTCTTGCTCCAGAATTATCAGCTACATATAGATTTGATTGCATTTGTATCATTTTAATTTTTTTCCAAATTGTTTTCTAAAGCTAACCATGTTTTAAGTTTAGAAATTGGTTTTGATTCAATAATACTGACCCTATCCCCAGTTTTATATATATTTTTTTCATCATGAGCATGATAATTTTTTGATCTACTAATTATTTTTTTATATAATTTATGCTTAACTCTTCTAGTAACTTTAACAACAATCGTCTTATTAGAATTAGAAGATATTACTATTCCAGATAATATTCTTTTAGGCATTAGTTGCTCCCATATTTTTTGATATTGATGTTTTTAACTGAGATATTTTTCTTCTAGTCTTTTTAATTTCAGCAGTTTTTTCAAGTTGGCCAATTGATTTTTGAAACTTTAAATTTAAAAGTGTTTTTTTTAAATCAACAACTTCTGATCGTGCTTTTTTTGTATCAATAGTTTTTTTTGTTTTATCTATCATATATTTCTTTCAACAAATTTACATTTAATTGGAAGTTTTGCAGCCGCTAGAGTCATTGCTTTCTTTGCATCTTCAACTCCTACACCATCTATTTCAAACATAATTCTTCCTGGTTTAACCCTACAAGCCCAATACTCATTTGAGCCTTTTCCTTTTCCCATTCTTACTTCAGCAGGTTTTTTAGAAACAGGTACATCAGGAAATATTCTAATCCACATTTTTCCAGCTCTTTTAAGATATCTGGTAATAGCCTTTCTAGCAGATTCAATTTGACGCGATGTAATTCTTTCGGGCTCAATTGCTTTTAAACCATAACTTCCATAATTTAATGCATAATTCCCTTTTGAATTACCGTGAATTCTACCTTTAAATTGTTTACGATACTTTGTTTTCTTAGGGGAAAGCATATTCATTATCTTACACT
>CACEPG010000031.1 GCA_902561355.1 uncultured Alphaproteobacteria bacterium | reverse complement strand
GTGAATCATTGTTTTGGTTGGAATCATTTCCGTAAATAAAAAACTTTTTTTTGATAAAATTCTGTAGAGTTTTCTAGCATATGGAGTTGTATAACCCATCATAGGTGCTACACAAAACTTTCTATCAATACTATTATTATTCATAAATGATTTATCTAAATATCAAAAAATACGTATGATACAATTTAAAATTTTTCCTTAATTAATAGGAATATTTTTTTGAAGAAAACTTTTTTAATTTAACTTCTTTAGCAGTAATTTTTTTAACATTTATATATTTTTTAACGAACTTTAATTTCTTTTGTTTAGAATTAAAATTACACAGATCTTGTTATGCCACCATCAACTCTAATATTTTGACCTGTAATATACGCACCACCATTTGATGCAAGTAGTTCAACTACAGATGAAATTTCCCTAACTTTGCCGTATCTTTTTAGAGGGATTCTTTTTTTAAATTCCTCTTTTTCAGGTAGGCTATCAATAAAACCAGGTAATATATTATTGATTCTAATATTATATTCAGCATATTGATCAGCATAAAGTTTTACAAATGAAGCTAAGCCTGATCTAAAAACTCCAGAAGTTGGAAAATTAAATTCTGGTTCGAACGTAGCAAATGTAGAAATGTTTATAATAGATCCATTATTTTGTTTTTGCATAATAGGTGTAACTAATCTAACTGACCTAACTACATTTAAAAAATATACTTCCATACCTTTTACCCATTCTTCATCAGTAATCTCAAGTATTTTTCCTTTAGGTCCGTGTCCTGCACTATTTATTAGAACATCAATTCTTCCGTATTTTAAAATTACTTTATTTATAAAAATTTCAATATCTTTTGTTAATAAATTTGAACCAGTATAACCTATGCCATTCAGTTCTTTTGCAAGACTTTCAGCTTTGCCAGATGAAGACATAATACCTACCTTAAAACCTTTAGAAGATAAATGTCTTGCAGCATCAGCTCCCATGCCAGTTCCAGATGCTATAAATAATGCAACTTTTTCCATTTATAAATTAGTTTTGCCTAATAGGTTTACCAAAATTACTCCAAAAATTATAAATACAAGCCCAAGAAAAGCATAAAGATTTGGCCACTGATTAAATCTCAAAATTCCAAAAACAGTAGTAGCTATAATACATAATCCTGCAAAAGTGGCATAAGTATATCCAGCTGAAATACTCTTCATAACTTGAGATAAGCAATACATACATAAAACTATAGATACGGCACTAATTAGTGAAGGAAAAATTTTAGTGAAGCCCTCAGCTTCTTTTGCAAATATATTTGAAGCTGTGCCGAACACAACTGCTGCTATTAAAAAAGTATAGGTTAAAAATATACTCATATATGCACTATATACTTTTTGCTAAATTTTTAACTCTTTTCATATGTTGTTCAAATTCTTTTTTGCTCATTGTTGGTAGAACTGAATAAAATCTTATGTATTTGGTTTTTAATCCACCTAATTGAAAAACAGATTTCTTAATCCTTCTATAAGGAATATTATCAAAAATTGAAAAATTAAAATAACTAATCATTGGTCCACCATAAGTTATTGATACAATACCTAATTTACCTTTCATTGCGCCTGGAACTGGAAATCCATAATTTTTAAAAAACTTGCTTTCAGGTATGATCGATCTGTATGTAAAAAACCATTTTGGGTGTAACACCCAATCAACCCAATTTTCTAAAATTGCATTAAGTCTTAAATTATGACAAGAACCTATTAAAAACATAATATCAGAATTTTCCAATCTTTTTCTATATTCTAAAACTATTTTTGGAGGAGGATTAAATTCTGAATTATAAAAAGGTAATTGTTGTTTTTCTTCAAACAAATTAATTAAATCTATTTGATGACCATTTTTCTTAGCTTCATTTATAAATGTATCTCTAATAGCGGCATTAAATGAACTTTTTGAGTTATGATGACCAAATATAATACAAATTTTTTTCATTATATATTTATGCTTTAATTTATTTATATTACAATTTTATGGAATAATTTAAATAATAGATTTATTGATCAAGCTTATTATCCATTACCATAAACCAAACTGGAGGCACTAGGGCCATCATTATCATAATAGGATAATTAAATGGCATTTCCATTATTTTTTGTTTTTGTGAAAGAAGCGGATAATGTTTGCTTGCTGTTTGATGGTGTTCAGCATGCAGACCAAGATTAAAAGTAGACCAATTCGCCGATGTGTGCCTACTATTCCAAGAATGTTGTTCATTATAAGATTCATATTTTCCATTATTACTTATATTTCTTGATAATCCATAGTGCTGAATATAATCAACAAGTTCTAAAAGAATTATTGATATTGCTGAATGAAACAGAATAAATATTAAACCATTTATTCCAGCTAGCCAAAAAGATGAAATTAAAAGAAATACTTCAATAAATAAGTAATGAAGCATTCTATTTTTAAAGTTATAAATTGATAAATTTTTTCTTTTTAATATCTCTTTTTCAATTTTCCAAGAAGAAATCAAGCTCGTTGTTACACATCGAATTAAGAAAAAATAAAAATTTTCACCTTTTCTAGCTGTGGCTGGATCATCTTTTGTTGCAAATTGTTTATGGTGACCATATATATGCTCTATTCTAAAGTGACCATATAGACAAAAAATTAGGAGCATTACACCAATACCACGCATTTTTTTATTACTTCTATGAATTAATTCATGGGCTGTTGTTATACCAATTGAACCCCCAGACATACCAACAGCAGCTCCTAGAGCGGCAGCTTCCCAATATAATATGTTATTATCTGCAACTTTAATTAAGCCAAAAATAATTAATAAAATAATACCAGGTAAAATTATGATTAATGCAAGATTATGAAATGTCGTTTCATTAAGATTTTCATCCTCTTTATTTAAGTTTGGTAAAAAAAAATCAATTATAGGAACTATTAATAATACCCAAATAAATGGAGCAAACGCCCAACTAGTTGAGAAAAATAATCCTAATGAGCTAGACAAAATTAGAGCAAAAGGAAAAAACAAATACCCTATCATGCTATATTGTACTTAACTTTCTTTCAGCCATTGGAATTTCCTTAACAGGTAAATGAATTATTGCTGAAAATGCACCTACACCAATACCAACCCACCACACAACATCATAACTTCCATAAATATCATAAAATAATCCACCTAACCAAACTCCGACAAAAGATCCTATTTGATGAGATAAAAAAACAATACCATAGAGCGTTCCCATAAACTTAAGTCCATAAATATGGCCAATTATTCCTGATGTTAGAGGAACGGTTGCTAACCAAAGAGCACCCATAATCATAGAAAAAATTGCTACTGACAAAGGGGTTATAGGTAATACTATAAATAAAATAGCAGCTATTGTTCGGCCAGTGTAAATAATAGAAAGTAGGTATTTTTTTGTAAAATTTTTTCCTAAAGCACCTGCCCCAAGTGATCCGATAATATTAAATAAACCTATTAGTGCCATTGATAAAGCGCCAAGTGATTCAACTGAATTACATACAAAACTAATCAAACTACCTTGTATAATTGGACTACTAGCTTCTGCAATAAATGCAGGAAAATGTGCTGTAATAAAAGCTAACTGAAAGCCACAAGAAAAAAAACCCAAAAATAACATGATATAAGTAGGATCCTTTATTGCTTCAATCAATGCATCACTTAAATTTTCTTCAATTTCATTTTTATCAATTTTTGGAGTTGATTTAAGTAAAGGAACTAAAATAATAGTTAGTAAACTAATAATTGCAAAAACTATAAAAACAGAAGACCAAGGCATCATCCCTAAAAGAATTGCTGCCACAGGAGGTCCTACAACTTGACCTGCTGAACCAGCTGCCGTTGTTATACCTAAAGCTAAAGATCTTTTTTCTGGAGAAGCCGATCTACCAACAACAGCTAAAATAGGACCAAAACCGCTACCAGCTATACCAAAACCAATTAATACATTTAAAAATTGATGTGCTTCAGGCGTTGAAGCAGTACTACTAATAAATACACCAAGAGCATATAAAAGAAGTCCAATTGTTATCGCTTTTCTATCACCAAATTTTTCTGCAAAAGCACTAAATATAGGAGTACCAATACCCCATGCTAAATTTTGAATTGCAATGGCTAGTGAAAACTCTGAACGAGCCCACAAAAACTGTTCTGCAATAGGTATTTGAAATAATCCAAAAGTAGAGCGTATTGCAAAACTTATAAGTAAAATTAAACTTCCGCCAATAAGAATAGGCGTAAAAATAGTTCCATTAATTTTTTGATTCATAAATATTTTAATTAGGTATCAGTTAGAAAAAAAAATTCTATTAAATTCTTTTATTAACCTGCTGTCTCTCTGCTTCTTCTTTTTCAGGCAAGACATATGCTTTTGCACAATGTTCAAGACAATAAGGTTTGTCTTCGAATCTTTCTTTATCACAAAAATGAAAATCTACTTCATCAGGATGGCCCACTGGCCATTCACAACCTCTTTTAACAGTATTAGCAAAAAGATTTTTTACGTTTGGTTGAAAATTATTTTTTGTAAGTGGCTTTTCATTATTTACTTCTTCAGATGCTTCAAAATTAAGTTTGGGCATTATTGGTGATCTGGCTTTCTTTCTATCAGGTTTTACAGCTGTTCTTCTTATAGGTGAGGGCCTTCTTTCAAGCCCAATTCTATGTGCTTTTCCAACTACCGCATTTTTAGTAAATCCGAGTAATTTCCCTATTTGTGCTGTAGGCAATCCTTGGTCCCACAAATCTCTTAGTCTTGCAACGTTATCATCATTCCATGACATAGCTTTACCTTTACCTAATTTAAAACTATATATAGTAGTTTATTCGAGCTATAATATACTAAATGTACGTTTTAAAAAACAAAAAACTGCCATTTTTTTAAAAAAATCAATAAAAACTTGATTTTTTTTATTATAATGTGAGTAATTTATGAAAAATTTAGACAATTATATTATTAAAAATAAAAAAGTTTTGTTCCGAGCAGATTTTAATGTTCCACTTGTTAATGGTAAAATCTCTGATGATTCAAGAATCATAGCAGTTAAAAAATCAATACAGAAATTAATTAAACAAAAAAATAAGGTATTTATAGTCTCACATTTTGGAAGACCTAATGGCAAGATTAATAAAAAATATTCTTTGAAATTTATATGTCCCACTTTAAAAAAAGTTTTACAGTTAAATAAATTATATTTTTTAGAAACTTTAAATTCTGAGCAAATTGCAAATAAAATAAATGAAGTACTGTATGGTGAAGTTTGCCTTTTAGAAAATATTCGTTTTAGTCCTAGTGAAGAAGAAATTGATTTAAATCTAACTAATTTTATTACTAAGCATTTTGATGTTTATGTAAATGATGCATTCTCAGCGTCTCATAGAAATCATATGTCAATAACAGGTTTTCCAAAATATTTACCAGCAGTTGCAGGAGATAATTTTATTAAAGAAATGCAAAATATAAATCTATTTTTAGATAATGGTAAAAAACCTAATACAGCGGTAATTGGAGGAGCTAAAATTTCCACCAAAATAGAATTATTAAATAATTTAATTGAATTGTTCGATACTGTTGCAGTAGGAGGAGCAATGGCTAATACTTTTTTATTATCAAATAATATTAAAGTAGGTAATTCTTTAGTAGAAAAAGATTTAATTGATGTCGCTTTAGATATTCAAAATAAAGCTAAAAAATTCAACTGTAATTTTATTTTGCCTACTGATGTAGTTTGTTCTAATAATAATAAAACTAAAAACAATATAAGGCATTGTAATGTAAAAAATGTTTCTCCTGATCATATGATTTTAGATGTTGGTCAAAAAACTATAAAAATGATTTGTGATGAAATACTTAAGTCTAGAATGGTCCTATGGAATGGGCCTTTAGGGGCTTTCGAATATAAACCTTTTGATTCAGGAACAATAGAGATGGTAAATTTAATTAATAAATATGCAAAAAATATGCAAATTAAAGTTCTTGCAGGAGGAGGAGATACTCTATCGTCAATTAAATCTGCAGGTTCAGCAAAGGGTTTTACTTATGTTTCAAATGCTGGAGGCGCTTTTTTAGAGTGGTTAAAAGGAAATGAATCACCCGGTGTTAAAGCTTTAAAAGAAAATAATATTTGACTATTCTTCTATTTGATATTTTTTAATCAGCGGGATTTGAGTCATAGTAAATATAATTGTAATTGGCAATATTCCAAAAACTTTAAAATTTACCCAAAGATCTTCACTCATTGTTCTCCAAACAATTTCATTGAGGATTGCAAGCGCAACAAAGAAAGCTATCCATCTATGAGTTAAAGTATTCCAGCCCTCTTCTTCAAGCTTTAGAGCACTTCCTAATAAATATTTCAAAAGAGGTTTTTTTAAAATTATACCACCATATAAAATAGCAGCAAAAATAAAATTAATTATTGTGGGTTTCATAAAAATGAAAATTTTATTATCAAACAAAAGAGTTAAACCCCCAAAGATTAGCAAAACTCCTGCACCAAAAGTTGGCATAATAGGAATTTTCTTTTCTAAAATGTATGAAGCTAATATAGCAATGATAGTTGCTACCATCAGAGGCAGTATTGCATCTATTAAATCACCATTTATTTTATAAAATATAAAAAATACGGCCAGTGGTCCAATATCAATCAAAAGTTTAGAAATTGATTTCATAATTAATTATCAAAGTTTAAAATTGACCTAGAAAAGTTTCGTGAGTTAAAATCTACCAAATCCTCAACTTTTTCTCCTAGTCCTATATAGCTTATAGGTATTTCATATTTATTTGCAATTGAAATTAAAGCGCCTCCTTTAGCTGTTCCATCTAATTTTGTAATAATAATACTAGAAACATCAAGTTCTTTACCAAAGATTTCTGCTTGCTTAATCATATTTGAACCATTTGTTCCATCAAGTACCAAAACTGTTTCTATAATTACGTCTGAAAGCATTTTATTGACAACATTTTTTAATTTTACCAATTGATTAATTAGGTTTGTATTATTTGATAATCTACCTGCTGTATCTATAAGTAAATAATTATAATTTTCTTTACTGAACTTTTCTGCAGCTTGATAAGCTACACTTGCAGGATCCTGACTTGGATTGCCTGAATAAAAATCATTTTTATTTTTTTCAGCCCAGTTTTGCAATTGTTCAATTGCTGCCGCTCTAAAAGTATCACAACCAGCAATTAAAATTTTTTTCTCATTTCCGATTTGATTTGCTATTTTCCCAATTGTAGTTGTTTTACCACTTCCATTTACCCCAACAAAAATTAGTATTTTGTTTTCTATTTCATTTTGTTCAAATAATTTTTTTTCTTTTGGTTTTAAGATAGTCTCAATTTCTTTAGCAAGAGTTTCCATTATTAAATTTTTAATATTTTCGTCAGTAGATTTAATTTTCCTAATAGAGTTTATTAATTTATCAACGACATCTAAACTTATATCTGCTGAAATTAATACTGATTCTAATTCTTCCATAGTTTGATCATCAACTTTTTTGTTTTGGAATGAGTTTAAAATGTTAGATGATAAGATATCAGAGGTTTTTTTTAAATTATTTCTAAACTTAGAAAACAAACTCATATTTTTCTTGCTAATAATTTATTATTTTCAACCCCTGTGTAAATACATGGTATAATATTACCTTCCATAACTACTTCATCAACAACGACATTTAAAAAATTTTGATCTTTACCCAAAGACTTATTGTCTTGGTTTTTTTCTACTAAAATTAAATCTTTTTTACCAATTTTGTTTGCAAGATGTTTTTTTAAATTTATCATACCTTTATCCCTCAAAATTTTTGCTCTACTTTTAATTATTGTTTTATCTAACTGAGGCATGCGAGCAGCAGGTGTGTTTTGTCTTTGTGAATAGGGAAAAACATGAAGGTGAGTAAGATAACAATCATCTATTAGTTTAATCGAGTCTTTAAACATTTCTTCAGTTTCTGTTGGGAAGCCAGCAATAATATCAGCACCGAAGGTAGCTTCTCTTCTTATGGATAATATTTTATTGCAAAACTCAATTGCCATTTCTCTTGAATGTCTTCTTTTCATTCTTTTTAGGATCAAATTATTACCTGCTTGAAGGCTAATATGAAAATGTGGCATTAATCGTTTATCTGGTAAAACATCCCAAAATTCATCATCAATTTCTGCACAATCAATTGAAGATAATCTTAATTGTTCCAATTCTGGCACTAGTTTTAATATTCTTTTTATTAAATTTGAAAAAGTTGTCTTTGGTATAAGATCCTTGCCATAATCAGTAATATCAACGCCAGTTAAAACCACTTCTCTATAACCATTTTTAACTATATTTTTTATTCGATTTACAATTTCTCCAGCTGGAATACTTCTGTTATTTCCTCTTCCAAATGGAATAATACAAAAAGTGCAACGATGATCACAGCCTTGTTGAATTTCAATATACGCTCTTGATTTACCTTCAAAAGTTTCAATTTCGGTTAGAACAGGTTTTTTTTCTAATAATATATCTTCAACCTGAATACTATTTTTAAAATTTAAATTACTCCAGAGTACTGATTGCAATTTTTCTTTATTACCAAGTACCAAATCCACTTCTTTTAATTGATCATATTTATCTGGATTAATTTGAGCAGCACAACCTGTTACAATAATTTTATTTTTTGGATTGTTCCTTTTTGCTTTTCTAATTTCATACTCAACTTTTTTTTCTGCTTCAGCAGTAACTGCACATGAATTAATTACAGTAATATTTTGTAGATTATGTTTTTTTAGATGGTTTTTTATAATTTCACCTTCATAAATATTTAGTCTACAGCCTAAATTTATTAAAGAATTTTTTTTATCCATTTTTAAATTTCAACGTATCCGTGATAGCTTACTTCAGCTGGCCCTGTCATTATCGCTTCTTCATCAAGTATATTTATATTTAATAAACCTTTTTCAAGCAAAACTTCAGCTTGATTATCAATTAATTTCTTTTTCCATCCAGCATATACTGCTGCACATGCTCCACTTCCACATGCAAGCGTAATACCTGCGCCCCTCTCCCAAACTTTCATTTTAATTTTTTTTAAATTTATAACTTCAACAAATTCAACATTTGTTTTGTTTGGAAAAAATTTGTGATTTTCGATTGTTGGACCTATTTGAAGTAAATTTAATTGATTAATATTTTTTCCAAAAAATACTACATGTGGATTTCCAATATTAACAGCAACACCTCTGCTAAATCCCTCTATATGCAAAGGAATATTGAGTGTGTCCATTTCTTCACTTAAAGGAATATCTTTCCAATTAATTGACACTTTTCCCATATTGACACTAATATTATTACCTTTTTTTTCAGCAATTAAGATGCCAGCATCTGAAGAAATATTCAAAGAATCTATATTTTTATTTTCTTTAAAAAGTAATTTAGCAACACACCTAGTCCCATTTCCGCAAGCTTCTGCTCTATCTCCACTTGGATTAAAAATTTCAATTGTTGCATCTGAATTATTATTTAAACTTTGATTAATAGTAATTACTTGATCACAACCCGCTCCAGTTTTACGATCTGCTAACTTTTGAATAAGATTGTCGTTAATTTCATAATTATTAGATCTTTTATCAATAATGACAAAATCATTTCCTAAACCATGCATTTTAATGAATTCTATTTTTTGCATAAAGGTTTTATACCTCAATTTACCTAGAATTCCTGGTAAAATTTAGATATTTTTTGAAAACTTGACTTTATTTCTATCAATACTTAGAGGGTTTCTTACAAATCCTAAATTGTAAAGTAAAGAAGCTTGTTACAATTGTGATAGGTACATCAGCCCACGAGTTTCGTGCCCTGGTGTTTAATTGCTATTGGAGAAAAATGTTTAGTACACTGAATGACAAGTTTGAAAAAATAGTTTCTAGCCTAAAAGGTAAAGCAGTTATATCAGATTCAGACCTTGATTCAACTTTACGACAAATTCGCATAGCTCTTTTAGAGGCAGATGTTGCTTTAGTGGTTGTAAAAGAATTTATAACTTCTGTTAAAAAAAATATTTTAGGAAAAGAAGTTTTAAAATCAATTAAACCCGATCAAATGATTATCAAACTTGTTCAAGATGAATTAGTTAAAATTCTTGGAGATGAAAATCAGCCTTTAAAAATTACATCATCACAATTAACAAAAATTTTATTTTGTGGCTTGCAAGGATCAGGAAAAACAACGTCTGCAGCAAAGCTCTCAAATTATTTAAAAAATTCATCTAAGAAAAAAATTTTACTTTCCTCTACAGATATATACAGACCTGCTGCACAAGAACAGCTTAAGGTTTTAGCGAAGGAAGTAGAGGTTGATTTTTTTACCCATGAACTAAAAAGCATAACAAAGATTGTTGAAAATACGATAGATTATGCGCAAAGAAATTTATACGACATTGTGATCCTTGATACTGCAGGAAGGCAAGTTGTTGATAAAGATTTAATGACTGAATTAACTGAAATAGAAAATTCTTTTAAACCTCAAGAAACATTATTAGTAGCCGATGCTTTAACAGGTCAAGATGCAGCTAATGTAGCTAAAAGCTTTGGTGAAGCAATTAAAATAACAGGGTCAATATTAACACGAATAGATGGTGATAGTAGAGGTGGTGCAGCTTTGTCGATTAAAACAATAACTAACTCACCTATAAAATTTATTGGAGTTGGAGAAAAGATTCAAAATTTTGAACCCTTCCACCCCGAACGTATAGCACAGCGTATTTTAGGAATGGGAGATATAGTTTCTTTAGTTGAAAAAGCTGCAGAAAATATTGATCAAGATGAAGCAGAGATATTGGCAAAAAAAATGTCAAAAGGCAAGTTTGATTTAGATGATTTTGCAAAACAACTAAAACAAATGGGTAAAATGGGAGGCGTTTCAGGTATTCTCTCAATGCTTCCTGGAGTTTCTAAAGCTCAAAAATTAATGGCAGAAAACAAAATTTCTGACAAATTAATTAATCACCAGATAGCAATTATTAATTCAATGACAAAACAAGAAAGATCAGATCCAAACCTCATAAAAGCTTCAAGAAAGATTAGAATATCAAAAGGATCTGGAACAAGAGTTCAAGATGTAAACAAACTTTTGAAACAATTTCTTCAATCACAAAAAATGATGAAGAGAATGACATCTATGGGTAAGTCGGGAATGCCCAATGATTTAATGCAAAAATTGCAAGGCAACTACCCACCAAAACTAAATTAGAAAGGAAAACATATGCCAGTAAGAATAAGATTATCTAGAGGAGGTGCAAAAAAAAGACCTTTTTACAGAATTGTTGTAGCCGATTCTAGACGTGCGAGAGATGGGAAATTTATTGATCAAGTTGGAACATATAATCCAATGTTACCAAAAGATAGTTCTGAAAGAGTAAAAATAGATTTAGATAAAACAAAAGAATGGATATCTAAAGGCGCTCAACCATCAGATCGAGTAACATTATTTCTTGCAAATTTAGGTGTTGTTGAAAAACCTGTAATAACTGAGAAAACAAAAAAACAC
>CACEPG010000030.1 GCA_902561355.1 uncultured Alphaproteobacteria bacterium | reverse complement strand
GATCATATCCATCTTTGTAAGCCATAGCCATTTCATAATCATCAATATTAATATTAGGGTATTTTTTATGAAAACTATTTATAACTTTATTTGCTTCTACTGCTTCTAGTTGTTTTACTTTATTATTTTTAAAACCTTCATCATAAATTTCGTAAATTTTATATTTTCCAGGCTTTATATCTACCTCAAATGCCTCACCTAAAGTTTGAATGCACAAAATACCAGACTCAATATTTATATTAGAATTTGAATGATAATTTTTATCTTTGTAAAATTCTGTTGATTCTAATTCGTGTTTAAATTCACAATGCTGTATAAATTTTTCTAGATTACTTTCTTTAAGTGATATCTTAACAACACCAAACTCAATCTCAGTCAAAGAATTAAGAAATTTACCTATAATTGTTCTATTACCTACTTTTTTCGCAAATAATAAAAAATCTTTATCTGACACTTCTCTATCTTGAATCCCAATCATTTTTAAGGAAAATGATTTAATCTTAAATAAATCTAAAATATTACAATTCTCATTTATATTTTCACTCCTTAGTATATTCATAATATCTAATGATATATCTTTTGAAATTTTGTAATTTAAGATTTTATATTTTATTAAATTTTCAATAGCTTCATCTAAATTGACTTCTTGCTTGTAATCTATTTCTGAACTGGCGGTAGAAACTATTAATTTATTTATTTCATTATTTTTATCATTAGACGAAAAAAATTTAACTCCCCCTTTTCTAACATTAAAAAAACTTCTAAATATATCAAAGTTTCTATTAAATCTTAAAATTTTATTATTATTTCCATCACTATATAATTTTGAAAAATTAATATTGTTTTTTTCTAGGGAACTATCAAAAAAGTAAACATAACCATCTTGCTTATTATTAGGCTCTAATTCAATATTTTTTATTAATTGATACATGTATTTTACTCTAGTATTTTTTTTAAGAATAGTTTTTCACTCATAAATTTAACATATTTTATTCTTCTTTTTTAAGAAGAGTCCAAATATTATGATCCACAATAATTTCTTTCATAACTTCCTCAATATATCCTCTGGTTTTAAATGCGTATACCTAAAAATATACCCCCAATAAACCCATGTGTTAACCTAAAAATAACCCTCTTAACTCACGAGTTAATAATGGTATAAATAATTAGATGGTTGACAATGCAAAATTAACAGGATGTTTACTTGGGCTTGCCGTTGGTGATGCACTTGGTTGTACATTGGAATTTAAAAAACCAAATACATTTGAGCCTATCTCCACAATAGTCGGTGGTGGATATCACAAGTTACAAGCAGGTCAGTGGACTGATGATACCTCCATGGCTTTGTGTCTTGCTCAAAGTTTAATTGATTGCAAAGGCTTTGATGCCAAAGACCAAATGCTTAAATATTGTAAGTGGTATGATGAAGGGTATATGTCCTCAACAGGTACATGTTTTGATATTGGAAATACAACCTTAAAAGCACTTGATGATTTTATTCTTACGGGCAAACCATATTCATCAAATACAGATGAGAGTTCAGCGGGTAATGGTTCTATCATGCGTCTTGCTCCCATTCCGATGTATTATTATAAAGAACCAAAAGAGGCTCTCAAATATGCTTCTAAAAGCTCACAGGTAACGCATGCAAATGAAATGTGTGTTGATGCATGCAGATACATGGCTGGCATTATAGTTGGTTTATTAAATTGTGAGAGTAAGGAAACTGTTCTCTCATCCATGTATTCCCCTGTAGAAAATTATTTCAACAACGAACCTTTATGCGATGTAATTAAAGAAGTAGCATGTGGTTCTTTTAAAACAAAACAACCACCAGAAATTAAGGGAACAGGATTTGTTGTTGAGTCATTAGAAGCAGCTCTATGGGCATTTTATCATACAGATAATTTTAGAGATGGTGCATTAAAAGCAGTTAATCTTGGTGATGATGCAGATACAACGGGAGCTGTTTATGGTCAGATAGCGGGAACTATTTATGATATTCCTCAAGAATGGCTCCAAGTAATATCAATGAGAGAGAAAATTATAGAGATTTCAAAACAATTATTACCCTCTTAACCTTTGGGGGAATGGTGGTATAAATAAACCTAAATGATAATTGGTTTAATTTGGATAATTATATCTTCTCCTATATGGATTGCACTTACTGCCATATATTTAGTGTTTAAGTTTTTACTTTATATTGCTCTTTTTTTTATGACTCTTTTTTTTAATATTATTATTTTAGTTATTGGTAAAAAAACACTCTCTGATTTCTTCGCATCTTTATTATTAAATTTTTTAGATAAATTTTTTAATCTGATTATTAGTATTAACGATTTAGCTGTTAAGTTTTGGGAATTTGGAAGATATGACCATCCATATTGGGCATTAATCATTTCTTTTTTCTTGATTTATATTTATTTTAAAATCTATGATACTGCCTAGGTTTAAAAGTGAAATAGAATGGTTATGAATATAAGTGTAGTCAAAAATCGATTTATAAAAAAGGATGATGGAAGTTTTTATTATTATTGGAAAAACTTATCTATAGCTACAGAGAAACATCTTCTCGTTTTAACAGAAGGAAGAAATTTTCCTCACACCATTACTGAGAAAGAATTAAATGATAAGGGTATTAGTAGTGACTACTGGGAAGAATTTGAAAAGTATTTTAAACCTATATCTGTAAAGTTAGAAGGGGGACTAGAGTCTAGTGCCGATAATATAAATCCAATCTTTTTAAAATTTGTCCCTAACAATAATCTTTTTGCGTTAGAAGAAATCCGTATTCACAAAGCTAAATATGAATACGAAGATAATATAAAGTTTGAGTTATCTGAGAGTTTAACAGACGACATACTAACATTTGAAAAACTGTACATAGGCAAAAAAAATCTAGAACTATTCATTAAAAGTCAGCAACAAATAGATATTGATTATTCAATGGCCGTATTCAGCTATGAAAATGAAATAAATTGGTGGAGGGATGATTATGATTCTATAGTAGAAGCTGGCGGTATGACTATAGGTGAAGATTGTCAAGAAACTGCTTATGATAATTTTCATGAAATACATGATTTATGCAATAAAGGACTAACCTACCAAGCATCTGAGACAATACCAGATACAACTGTATCGCAAGGCTTTGAGGTTAAGTGGGAAGGGGGTCATCCAGAAAAGACTACATACAAAGTAGAGTCGGTGTATTCCCGTGACCTTGATACAAAGGAAGAAGAATTATATGCTATTGTTATAAGAAAAGCGGATAATAATGGTGATATTAAATTTATTAGTGCAAATTAATATGTCTTTGTTTTTTATTAATACTGGTATTTAACTTGGGTATATTAATATTATGTTTAAGAAAATTGAAATTTGGATTTTATATTTAGTAATTATACTATTTACTATATTATTGATTGCTTATGGTAGTCTCTTAAAAGAGGAGCTAATAAAAGGTCAAAAAAATAGAATAGCTTACAAGGTAGTAAATTTTATCTCTGATTTACCTTCTAATTTTAGTTTTTTAATTAAAAATTGGTCTGGTGTAGATTTATCTGTTGAAAAAGATCGTTATGTAGAAAAAAAAGGATTTATTAAGCACAATTTTAAACCTAGAAATGAGTTGTTACTTCTTTCAAGATATGATGGGGATTTAAAACAAAGTGTTATTGAATTGATTGATCTTAAAAAATTTTCAATTATTCATAGCTGGACACCAAATGTAAATGAAATTCTTAAATTAACTGAAAATAAAAAAGAATTTGAAAAGTTTAAAATAGAAAAAAACTCAAAATCTTTTAGATTATTTAATCCATTACTTACAGATAACGGTAACATAATTTTTCAAGGCTTTTCACCTTTGGTCAAGATTGATTTTTGTAGTAATATTCTTTGGATAAATGATAAAGATATATTTCATCATTCAATAGCAAAGGATTATGATGGGAATTTTTGGATTCCAACTCAGAACTATCCAAGTAAGATAGCAAAATACATAGATGGAATAGATATTAATACATTTACAGATGATGGTATAACTAAAATTTCTAAAGAAAATAAAATTTTGTACAATAAATCAGTTACAGAAATTCTTTTTGAACACAATCTAGCAAATATGATTATTGGTAAGCTTAACACATTTTCAAATGACCCTATTCATCTTAATGATATTGAACCAGTTCTTGAAGATGGTCCTTTTTGGAAAAAAGGTGATGTTTTTCTTAGCTTAAGACATCAATCAATAATTATTTTGTTCAGACCTAATACAAATAAAATAATTAGAATTATTTCAGGTCCATTTTTTCAGCAACATGATGTTGATATTTTAAGTGAAGAAGAAATTTCTATATTTAATAATAATACAATTTGGACCCCAAAAGGTGAAGTAATTAAAAAAAATAGTGAAATTATAATTTATAATTTTAAAACAAATAAATTTACAAAAAAGTTTAATGATCAATTAATTAGATTGAGTTTTAAATCAGAAACTGAAGGTTTGCACCATATATTAAATGACTCATCTTTATTTTTAGAAGAGCAAAATTATGGAAGAATTCTATTATTAAATAATAAAGGAGATTTGGAGTGGGAATATATTAATAGAGCCAAAAATGGAAAGGTATATATATTAAATTGGTCATCAATTATTGACGATTATAAATTAATTAATTACATAAAAAAAATGAAAAAAAATAAAAAATGCTAAATTTAATTTATATCAAAATCACTTTTTTTTTAATTATTTTACCTAATTTTGCTCTCGCTTATGTTGGACCTGGTATGGGAGGTGGTGTTATTGTGGCTGTATTAGGAATATTTGTTGCAATATTTTTGGCACTTTTTGGTGTAATTTATTACCCAATAAAAAGAATGATAAATAAAAAAAAGAAAATAAAAAAGATTGAGTAATCAAATAATTGTATTTATTTTTTCTATCTGCCTTATTGAAATAATACAATATTCAAAAATAATTTTGTTGATAATAAATAATTTAAAATATTTTAATAAGATTTTTAAAATTATAATTTCAACAAAAATTTCTGATCATTGGAAAGAAAAAGTTTTATTAAAATACTCTATTGAAATACTTTATAGTAGTATGAAAATTTTATTTATTATTATTATAATTATTATATTTTTTATTATATTAAATTTTCTTCATAATGACTTTAAGACTTTTGCTTTCTCATTATCAGGTGCATTAGAAATAACTTTTATAGCTTGTATTTATTATTATTTAAGAAAGAAATTCATTGATTAATTATTCATTATCTCAAAAGTTTCTTCACAAAATATGTTTGTCAAATAATTTTGTTAAAAAGATTTCTTTTGAATTTGATAATTTTTTTATTAAGAATAAAGATTTGAGTATTAAGAATAATCAACATGTATTTATTACAGGTTTAGCTAGATCAGGTACTACAGCTATTTTAAATTTTTTTTATGAACAAAATATTTTTGCCTCATTAACTTATAATGACATGCCTTTTATTCTTGCTCCTAAAATTTCAAATTTTTTAAATAAAAATAATATTGAAAAGAAATTTATAAGACTTCATAAAGATGGAATAGTTTATAAATATAGTTCTCCTGAAGCTTTAGATGAGATTTTTTGGAAAACCTATAATGATGAAGAAGTAAGTGATTATTTATCAAAATATATTTATCAAATATTAAAAAAATATAAGAAAAGTAGGTATTTATCTAAAAATAATTATAATTATAAAAGAATAAATAAAATTAAATCAATTTTTCCTAACTCTTATTTTGTAATTACATATCGAAATCCTTTGCAACAAGCTTATTCATTATTTAATCAACACAAAAATTTTATTGAAATGCAAACTAAAGACAAATTTATATTAGATTATATGAATTGGTTAGGTCACACTGAATTTGGTTTAGGATATAAAAATTGGTATAAACCAATTTTATATCATAATAGTATGAAAATAGATCACTGGTTAGAACAGTGGTATTTATTTTATTCAAATTTACTAAAAAATATTTCTAATTTTGATAAATTAATTTTATTATCATATGAAGATTTATGTGATAATGTTGATACATCAATATATTTAACAAAAAAACTAAATTTAAATACAATACTGGATAGGCCCTACTTTATTTCAAATAATAAAACTATAACCTCGACATTTGATAAACAGTTAATGGTTAAATCAAATGAAATTTATGAGAAAATGCAAGATTCAAGTAAAAATATACTCAATTATTTTTGAACCCAAATTCTTGCATTTCTGTAATATAACAGGCATCATAAACATTTTGAATTGACATTGAATTATTCAAAAAAATTAATAACTATGATAATTAATTAATCTGAAAATATAATTTAAAATTATGTATATTTTAGGCATTACTTCCTATTCTCATGATTCATCTTGCTGTTTGATAGAAGATGGTAGAGTTATTTTTCAAATTGATGAAGAGAGATTAAATAGAGTCAAGCACACATCAGCATTTCCAATAAATTCAATTAAGGAGTGTTTGAAATTTAAAAACTTAAGTATTGAAGATATAAAAAAAATTACATTTTTTTGGCAACCAAATAAGGAAATATTCTTTAGCATGTCTCATATTTTTAAATATCTACCTGCTTCAATCAATCTTTTTTTTAGTAAATCAGGTGGTTCAAAAACCAGTGCCATTAGAAGGATATTCTTAAAAAAAAGAATTGCTAATGAAATTAAAAAAAATTTTAAAACAAAAAAAAAAATAAATATTCAATATATTGATCATCATTTATGTCATGCATCAAGTGTTTATTTTGTTTCACCTTTCAAAGAGTCGGCAATCTTAACTATGGATGGTAGAGGAGAGAGTACAAGCACAATGTTATCCCATGGCATAAATAATAATATTAAAATAATTAAAGAATATAAAGTACCTAATTCTGTTGGCCATCTTTATGCATCGATTACTGATTATTTAGGTTTCAAAGCTTTTTTTGATGAGTGGAAAGTAATGGGCATGTCTGCTTATGGTACTGATAAATATGTGAAGCAGTTTGATAAATTAGTAATTATTAATTCAAACAATGACTATTTATTAAATTTAAATTATTTTAGATTTCATACTCATGGAGACCAAAAATGGCTTAGTAAAAAATTTTATAATGAATTTGGTCCAAGAAAAAAATACAATGAAAAATTTGATCAAAGGCATTTTGATATTGCTTTTGCTTTACAAAAATTAGTTGAAAAATTAGGCATATCTCTTGCTAATAAAATTTTTGATATAACAAAATCAGAGAACTTGTGCATGACTGGTGGCGTTATGCTTAATTGTTTAATGAATTCAGAAATAATAAAACATACAAAATTTAAACATTTTTTCATTCAACCTATAGCGAATGATCCTGGAGCTGGAATTGGTAGTGCGCTGTATTATTATTATAAGTTATTAAACAAACGCAGAAATTACAAATTTCATGACATATATCTTGGGACTAGTTATTCTAATGATGATGTGGAAAAATGCCTAAAAAAAAATAATTTATCTTATGAAAAAAGTATTAATTTAGAAAAGAATGTTGCAGAGATTTTATCTCAAGGAAATATAGTAGGTTGGTTTCAGGGGAGAATGGAGTCAGGACCAAGATCATTAGGTAATAGAAGCATTCTAGCAAACCCCTCTGATCCAAATATGAAAGATAAATTAAATAGCAAAATTAAAAAAAGAGAATTTTTTAGACCTTTTGCTCCAGCAATTATATTAGAAGACCTTCACAATTATTTTATTTTACCAAAAAATATTAATTCTCCACATATGATACTAGCAGGCAAGGTTAAAGAAAGTAAAAAAAAATTATTACCTGCAATAACTCATGCAGATAATACTGCAAGAGTTCAGAGTGTTAATAAAAAAGATAATGTTTTATTTTGGAATTTAATAAATGAATTCAAAAAAATAACTGGAATACCAGTTTTATTAAATACTTCTTTTAATGAAAATGAACCAATAGTTAATTCTCCACAAGAGGCAATAAATTGTTTTTTAAGAAATAAGATGGACGTTTTAGTAATTGGAAATTTTATTATTAAAACAAAATAAATTTATTTTAAAATTTTAATTTTTTTCATTACAATATAAATTCCACCAGAAGCTAAAATAAAAACAAATGGTAAAAAAGCGGTATATACTCTGTTATCCCCATCTACTGTATGAATTGCTATTGTTGATAACGCTAAAATTAAAGATAAAAAAATAAATATTTTTTTTAATTTCAAATTATAAAGCAAACCAATAAAAAAGAAAATATAAATAGGAATTAGGGTAATAAGTGAAAAGGCATTATGCTTTAATGATAGAATGGGTTTGTAAAATGAAATAGTTATCAAAAACCTAACAAAAAAAATTTTTATTACATCTAAAGGAGAAGAAAATAATGAACAAATCCAAAAACTTAAATTAGAATCTGGAGCATTTTCATGTTCTAGATTTAAAATTTCTGTAGGAGTCATACCCAAGCATACTTTAAAATTATTATTTTTATATTCTAAATTATTTTTGAACCCAAATTCTTGCATTTCTGTAATATACCAGGCATCATAAACATTTTGAATTGACATTGAATTATTCAAAAAAATTAATAACAAATAAATAATAGGAATTCCTAAAATAATGATACTAAATGCTTTTGTTTTATTTATGGATAAATAAAAGATAATTAAAAATATATATACAGAAATTACTTCTGTGACTCCGTTTGGTCTAGCAGTAAATGCTAAAATCAAAGATACAAACAATATTATTATTTTTTTTCTATTATTTTCAAAATTTACAACTGAATATAAAACAAACAATAAACAAAAAGAAAAAAAAGTTACGGGTTGAATAAAAAAAACCCACATTTGATAGTAAGGGTAAAACAAAAATATTAATAAACTAATAAATGCGGCTGTATTATTAAATAATTTAGTGGATATATTAAATACAAGAAATGATGAAATTAGATTTAAAAAAATTGCAATTACTAATGTTAAGTATGGGAAAAATATCTTAATAGATAGGGCAAGATACAGACAATAGCTAAAAAAATAATATGATGGCCAATTTGGTATTTTTAAATTTAATAAATCTATTGCACCATCTTTATATCTGTTCCAGTCAAACATTCCATAGCGTGGTGGATTTCCATATTTTTCATTTACATAAAAATAAAATAAAACTGATGAAATTATCCATAAAAAAAAAATAATATAATTTTTGTTTTTAATAAAAAAATTTTCAATGGTATTTTTTTTAAACATTTTAAATTATTTTTTTTCTATATGTATCTTTTTCATAATCCTTGCCACCTCTTAAGCCTTTACTAAGTATTAACATTTTAGTTTTTTTTATAAATTTATAGGCATGTATTTCATGAGGTTTAGTAATTAAAAAACTATTTTTTATTAAAATAAATTTTTTTATTTTAGATTTTTTTATTTTAAAGTAATATTCCACTTCGCCACTTAAAATAAAAGTTATTTGGGTTGTTTTTTTATGATAGTGATTACCTCTTATTGATTTAGGATTACTGTGAATAAGAGTTGCGTGATTAAAACTCTCATTATAAAGAATATCTAATATATAACCTCTTTTATCTATGAAATTTTTATTTAATACTTTCATTTTATAATTTTATATCATATTTTGTTTAAAACAATTTTAATTGAAAAAATCGAAATGTTAAAGTTAATACAATTAACACCCCTCAATAAAAGAGTTTTATTTTGATTTTAATCATAAAAATGAATATCAAATTAAATGCATAAAAGAAATAATAAAATCTTTTTTAAAAGTTGCAATATTTGTAATTCAAAAAATATAAAAGCTGTTATAAATCTTGGTTACCATCTGCCTGCAGATACATTTATAAATAAAGTTGATTTGAATAAATATATACCTAAAATAAAATTGATTTGTAAATATTGTAGTCAGTGTTCTAATATTCAGTTATCTAATACTTTGGCTAAACAGTTTTTATATAATAATTTTAAATATTCATATAGATCAGGAAACTCATTAATATCAAAAAAATATTGGGAAAATTACTTCCAATTTATCATTAATAAAATTAATATTGCAAGAGGTACAATATTAGAAATTGGTACAAATGATGGTTATTTGTTAAAAAAATTTCCTAAAAAAAATTTTAATTTAAATTCCTATGAAATTTCCAAAGAGATGAACATGGAATTAAAGAATATTGGTATAAAGTCTAAAAATTATGCTTTTGAAGATATTTCAAAAAAAGAAATAAAAACAAATCAAAATAAATATGATGTTATAATAGCTAACAATGTTTTAAATCATTCTCAGAATATTAATGTTTTTTTTAAAAATATATATTCATTGCTATCTCCAAATGGATATTTTTTTCTTGAAGTTCCCTATTCTCCATGGATGATTAAAAAAAATAAGTTTGAATTAATATATCTAGAGCATTCAAATTACTTTTCATTAGTGGGATTAAATATGCTTGCAAAAAAAAATAAACTTTTTGTTAATGATATAAATTTTTTTGATTATCATGGTAAAATGATAAGATTAATAATAACAAAGAAAAACTCAGAAAATAAAAAAATTAAAAAAATTATTCTTAATGAAATAAATTTTTTCAATTCTAAGTCTATTTTTTTAAAATTCACAAAAAATATTGAAAAAAAGAAATATAAATTCTTAAAAAAAGTTAATTTAATTAAGAAAAGCAAAGATTCAATAATTGTAGGAGTAAGTGCTGGTGCAAAAACTAGCTCATTCTTAAATACTTTTAATTTAAACTCAAATCAAATTGATTTTTTAACAGATAATTCTAAATTTAAAATTGGAAAATATATTCCACTAAAAAATATTGAAATAAAACCTGATTCATTTCTTAAAAACAAGAAAAATATTTATGTCTTTTTTCCAACATGGAACATTGCTGATTATTTAAGAAAAAAAATTTTAAAACTAAATAAAAACATTAAATTTATTAATTATTAAATGATTATTTTTATATTGGGAGGAAAAGGATTATTAGGAAACAGAATATTTAAAGATCTTCAAGACATAGAAAGACATACTGTATACTCTATTACCAAAAAAAATTATAAAAAATTTAAAAATAAAACTTGTGATATATTTATAAACGCTAATGGCAATTCAAGTAAATTCATTGGTAATACCTTACCTTTAAAAGATTTTAATCAGTCAGTAAAAGTTACATATAAATCGATGTTTGATTTTAAATTTCAAAAATACATTTTTCTTTCAAGTATTGATGTTTACAATGAAAATCATAATATAATAAATAAAAAAGAAAATATTGCAATTAATGTAAAAAAAATTAATCATTATGGTTTTAACAAAGTATTATCAGAGAGTATTGTTAAACATTATGCAAAAAAATATCTTATTCTACGCATCGGAACTGTAGTAGATATTAAATTAAAGAAAAATCATATTTTTGATATTATTAATAAAAATAAAGTGTTTGTAAATAAATATACTATGACAACATTGATATCTGGTTACGCAATCTCTAAAATAATTAGTTCCTTAATTAAGAAAGAAAAATATAATAAAATTTACAATATTACTGGAAAAAACCTTATATCATACAATCAAGTTAGTAATTACCTAAAATTAAAGTCTAATTTTGATATATCAAAACCTAAACGAATATTTGGAGCCAACGTAAGTAAAATAGAAAAAGATTTAAATATAAAATTAAATTCAGATATTTTTTTTAAGGCATATTTGAAAGAAATTAAAAAATAATTTTAAATTTTTATTAATTTTTTACTAATTAATTTTCTTTAAATAATTTATATAAATAGTTTCTTTTTTATTTAATTTACTTATAGATTAGACATGAAATACACGATTAATTATTTTTCAAAATTTAAATATGACTACTATCTTGTAATCAATGTCTATAACGAGGGTACTAGGCTTCATCAATTCCTAAAATTAATTGAAAATGACAAAACTTATGGTGTTTTAATCGCTGATAGTCCAAGTAATGATGGATCAACTAATGTAGAAATATTGTCAAAACATAATGTTGATATTTTATTGCAAATGAATACACGAAGTGATCATACAGAAACATTATTGGCAGTATCAGAATTTTTAATTAATAAAGATTTTAAAGGAATTATTATTGTAGATGGAAATGGAAAAGATTCTCCTGTATTTACGAATCATTTTATTGATAAACTCAAAATAGGATATGATTATATTCAAGGATCAAGATATTTAACAAAAGGTATGGCAATTAATATACCAATATTTAGAAGTATATTAATTAGAACTATTCATGCTCCTCTTATGACTATAGCTTGTAGAAAAAAATTTACTGATACTACAAATGGTTTTAGAGCAATAAGTTCAAGATTTCTTAAAGAAAATTATTTATTTATAAAATCT
>CACEPG010000029.1 GCA_902561355.1 uncultured Alphaproteobacteria bacterium | reverse complement strand
AGATAAACAAGCAGCAGCAGCAGTTGGCCAAATAGAATTAGCTTATAATTGGAAGCAGAAATTAAAAAAACATAAAATCAATGTAGCTCAACTTCTTCTCACCCTTGAAGATAGTGAGATCAGAAGACGTTATTTGAACGCAAGAAAAACAATAAACTCTCTTCACCAAAATAATATTATTCCTATAATTAATGAAAATGATACAGTTGCTACTGAAGAAATAAGATATGGGGATAATGACAGGCTGGCAGCAAGAGTTGCTCAAATGGCTGATGCGGATTTGTTAATACTTTTAAGCGATGTTGACGGACTTTATGATGATAATCCATTTAAAAATAATAATGCAAAAAAAATAAAAGTTATAACTAAGATTGATAAAAAGATTGAACAAATAGCAAATAATCAAACTTCAAATTTAGGAAGCGGTGGTATGGCAACAAAAATATTAGCTGCAAAAATATGTATGAATAATGGATGTACAACAATTATAACTAATAGTTCAAAAAAAAATCCAATTATTGGAACCTCTTCAAATAATTCAACAATATTTAAATCTAAAATCACTCCATCATCCTCAAGAAAACAATGGTTGTTAAACCACCTGCACCCAACTGGAACTATAAAAATTGATGAAGGTGCATACAAAGCAATTATAAATAATAAAAGCCTTTTACCGGCTGGAATAATTCATGTTGGTGGTAATTTTGATAGGGGAGATATCATAACAATTCTAACATCAAAAAATATTAAAATTGCTATAGGAATAAGTGCTTATGATGTAAGTGATGCAAAAAAAATAATTGGAAAAAATAGTAAAGAAATAAAAAATATTTTAGGTTATGAAGGAAGAGATGAAATCATACATAAAGATGATTTAGTAAAAGTTGCATTATGAACATAAGAGAAACTATAATTGATTTGGGTAAGAAAGCAAAAATTGCATCTCAAGAAATGAGATTAATAAAAAATAAAGAAAAAAATTTAGCTTTAGAAAACCTTATTAAAAATATAAATTTAAATTCAGAACAAATAATAACTGCAAATGACAAGGATGTAGAACTCGCATTAAAAAAAAATTTATCTTCACCTCTTATTAACCGTCTAAAAATATCAAGTAATAATATTAAAAATTTAACAAAAAGTATAAATGAAATAATTACTCAACCAGATCCAATAGGAATAACTTTAGAAAAATGGTCTCAACCAAATGGTTTAAAATTTAAAAAAATAACTATTCCCTTAGGTGTTTTAGGAGTAATTTATGAATCAAGACCAAATGTTACGGTTGATGCGTCATGCATTTCATTAAAATCAGGAAATTCAATTATCCTTAGAGGAGGAAGTGATAGTTTTAATACTTCTCAAATTCTCGTTAAAATAATTTCTAATTCATTTAATGATGTTGGCATTCCCAAAAACATAGTTCAAATGATCCCGTTTGCTGATAGAGAATCAGTGGATCATCTTTTGAATATGACAAATTATGTTGATGTAATTATTCCTAGAGGTGGAAAAAGTTTAATTGAAAAAATAAAATCTACAAGCAAAATACCTGTCATAAAACATCTTGAAGGTATATGTCATGTATATGTAGATTTTGAAGCTAATATAAATATAGCTAAAAAAATAATACTAAATAGTAAGTTAAGAAGACCTGAGATTTGTGGTGCAACTGAGACACTTTTAATTGACGAAAGAATAAAAGACAGGGCGATAGATTTGTTATTACCTCTATATGATCAAGGATGTGAAATTAGAGGTGATGATTTTGTTAAATCCCTAAATAATAATTTTAAGAAAGCAAAAGAAATTGATTGGTCTACTGAATATTTAGAAAAAATATTATCTGTAAAAGTTGTTAATGGAGTAGAAGGTGCGATCAATCATATAAATGAATATTCATCTGGACACACTGATTGCATTGTAACTGAAAATGAAGATACATTTCAAAAATTTTATAATAATATTGATAGTGCTATAATTCTTAAAAATGCTTCAACACAATTTGCTGATGGCGGAGAATTTGGTTTTGGTGCAGAGATTGGAATTTCTACTGATAAATTACATGTTCGTGGCCCAGTTGGGGCAAAACATTTAACCAGTTTTAAATATATTGTTCATGGAGATGGACATGAAAGACCATAATTGAAAAAAATTGGATTACTTGGTGGATCATTTGACCCTCCACACAAAGGTCATATTTACATTTCTATGGAAGCAAAAAAAATTCTTAAATTAGATGAAATTTGGTGGATAGTGACACCTAAAAATCCTCTGAAAATAATTAATCCAGCTATATACAAAGAAAGAATAAATAATTGTAAAAATATTACAAAAAATAAACCGATTAAAATAGTTGAAATAGAAAAAAAAATTAATTCAAAATTTTCATATCAAACAATTAATTATATTAATAATCATTACAAACATATTAAATTTTTTTGGTTAATGGGAGCTGACAATTTAATTAATTTTCATAAATGGCAAAAATGGAAAGATATTTTTAATGATATCGCTATTGTAGTTTTCAGAAGACACGGATATAATACAAAAGCATTGAAAAGTCATACCTCACACATTTATAAGAATTATAAAATAGATAGGAAAAATTTATCTGTTGATGATTTCATTAAGTTGCCAGCTTGGACATTAATTCAAAATAAGGAAATAAAGGTTTCTTCAACTGAAATCCGCAAACAAAGAGAACTACTGAGGTTTAAAAATTAATACTTAAATGAATTTAATAAATCAAATATTCAACATCCTAGATGATGCTAAAACTGAAAATATTAAAATTGTAGATTTAAAAAACAAATCTTCTATCGCTGACTCTTTTGTTATTGCAACATGTAGATCAACAAGGCATGCTAATGCAACAGCTGATGAATTAACAAAAAAATTAAAAAAAATTGGGATTAAGTGTCCATCACCGGAAGGTCGTCCAAAATGCGATTGGGTAATTGTTGATGCTGGCTCTATAATAGTTCATTTGTTTAGACAAGAAATCCGTGATTTGTATAGTTTAGAAAAGTTATGGAATATTAGCTTTGATTCTAATGAAACAAAGTTGGCTTAACGTTATGCAGGTTATAAAACAGTTATAATGAAAAAGTTCTTATTAACTGTAATAGCTTTTAGTTTAATTTTATTTAATTCTTTTTCAATTTTTTCCGCCCCAAAGAATAAAGAAACTTATGAATACCTAGATTTATTTGGACAGGTATTTGATCGTGTAAGATCTTCATATGTTGATGATGTAAGTGATCAAGAATTAATTGAAAAAGCTATAGATGGAATGTTAACAGGTCTTGATCCACACTCAGGCTATATGAATGAAGAAGTTTGGCAAGAAATGCAAATGGATACCCAGGGAAAATTTGGAGGATTAGGAATTGAAATTACAATGGAAGAAGGTTTTGTAAAAGTTATTTCACCAATTGAAGATACTCCTGCTTACAAAGCAGGAATTTTAGCTGGTGATTTTATAATACAGATTGATGATACTCCTGTCTTTGGTTTAACTTTAACTGAAGCAGTAGAGTTAATGCGAGGTAAAAAAGGTGATCCAATAACTATTACAATTTCAAGGGAGGGTGTTGAGCCTTTTGACATCACTATAATTAGAGACTTCATAAAGATACAATCTGTTAAATATGAAATTTATAATGATATTGGATATTTACGTATAACTTCATTTACTGAGCAATCTGAAGATGGTCTTAAAAATTCAATAGATAAAATAAAGAATACACTAAATAATAAAGAGCGAGGATTTATTTTAGACCTTAGATCAAATCCAGGAGGATTGTTAAGTCAAGCAGTAAAAGTAACAGATATTTTTCTTGAAAGAGGTGAGATTGTTTCTACAAGAGGAAGAGAGAGAAAAGATATAAAAAGATATAGAGCAAATAGTGGTGATAATACTAATGGCAAACCTTTAATTGTTTTAATTAATGGAGGTTCCGCTTCAGCATCAGAAATTGTAGCTGGTGCATTACAAGATCATCGTCGAGCTATTGTCATAGGAACCCAATCTTTTGGTAAAGGATCTGTGCAAACAATTATTCCATTTCAAAAATCTAACTCTAACGATGAATCAGGTATTAGACTTACTACAGCTAGATATTATACTCCCTCAGGTGCTTCAATACAAGGAAAGGGGATTACGCCAGATATAATAGTAGAACAGGGTGAATTTGAATCATATGATTATAGAAGTTATTCTGAATCAGACTTAAAAGAATCTCTGGATAAAGAAGAAGTAAATGAAAATAATGATGAAGACGCAGAGCTTTCAGAAAAAGAAAAAAGATTAGAAAGAGATTATCAACTTAAAAGAGCTTTAGATTTAATAAAAGGGGTAAGTATCTTTGAAGAGTCATTAATGGAATAAATGGTTAAAGATTATAGAAAATGTGTTGGCATGATGATAATCAATATCAAAAAAGAAGTACTTGTTGGTAAAAGACTAGATCATCCAAGTGGTTATTGGCAAATGCCTCAAGGCGGTATTGATAAAGATGAAAATCCTGAAGAAGCAGTTTGGCGAGAAATGATGGAAGAAATAGGAACAAATAAAGCAGAATTAATTCGCGAATCTAATAAATGGATAAATTATGATATTCCTAAAAATACTCTCGCAACTCTTCCATGGGGTGATAAGTATAAAGGCCAAACACAAAAATGGTTTATTTTTCGTTTTTCAGGAATAAATGAAGATATAAATGTTGGAACAGAAAACCCTGAATTTAGTGAATGGAAGTGGACAAGCCACAAAACACTTATAGAAAATGCTGTTCCTTTTAAAAAAAATACATATTCGAAAATTTTAGAAGAATTTAATGATATTTTTAACTAGAATTTCTCTTTGAAAGTTCTTAATTCAATTTCCCATGCCCATGCACTTGAATCTTGATTGTAAAAATCAAAATATGTTTGTGCAATAGCATCAGGATGCATCATTTTATAATTAGAATCTGATTCACGACCAATACCTCCATCTATAACGAAGTGACCAATATGTATATTTTTAGGATGAAGCTCTCTTGCTAATGACTGTGCAAGCCCTCTTAATCCAAACTTACCCATTGCAAAAACTGATGAATTAGCAAATCCTTTAACTCCCGCCGTTGCTCCAGTAAAAAAAATACTACCATTTCCTCTTTTTAACATTCTCTTTGCCGATTCTTTTGCAACTAAAAAAGCCCCTAAACAAGTAACTTCTATAGCTTTTTGTGTTTGTATAGGATCTAACTCAGATACACCTCCTCTTACTCGAGCTGCAGCATTATAAATAACTAAATTTGGCGTCCCTATTGTTTTATCCAATTCAAGAAAAAGATTTGAAACACTTTCAATATTTGTTGAGTCGCATTGATATGTAGTAGAATTAATCTCTTCCTTTAAATCTTTTAGTTTATCAATATTTCTAGATGCTAATAAAACATTCATATTTTTATTTGAAAACAAACGTGCCAAAGATGCGCTAAGACCGTCACCAACTCCAACAATCAATACTGAATCATTCATCTATATATTTAATAATAATATATTTATATTTTTTCATAAAAAGAAGAATTCAATGCGTCAACTTTAGCATTAGCAATTATAAGTTGTTGTTTTGAATCTTCAGTATCTTGATTCTGTAATTCTTGAATTTCTTTTTTTATTTTATTTTTATCTAAATTATTGATTTCATCGACACTTTCAGCAAGAACAATACATTTTTCAGGATTTATTTCAGCAAAACCAGCTGAGACAAAAAAGGATTTTAGTAAATTTTTATCTTCACCATAAACCATCACTCTACCTGGTCTAAGAGAAGACATAACTTTACTGTGTCCAGGAAGAACACCTAGATCGCCGTCCTTTCCTGGAATAATGATCATTCCTACATCATCATTAAAGATAAGGTTTTCTGGCGAAACTAAATCAAAAGAAATTTTAGCCATTATGCAGCTTCAGCTTCAAGCTTCTTAGACTTTTCAATTGCTTCTTCAATACCACCAACCATATAAAATGCAGCTTCTGGCATGTGATCATATTCACCTTTGACAAGACCATCAAAACTTTTAATAGTATCTTCAAGATCAACATATTTTCCTGGAGATCCTGTAAAGATTTCTGCAACGAAGAAAGGTTGGCTTAAAAATTTCTCAATCTTTCTAGCTCTTGCAACTGTAAGCTTATCTTCTTCTGATAATTCATCCATTCCCAGTATTGCAATAATGTCTTGAAGGCTTTTATAAGTTTGAAGAACTCTTTGAACTTCTCTTGCTACTCTATAATGATCATCACCAACAACTTGAGGATCTAGAATTCTAGAAGTAGAGTCAAGTGGATCAACTGCAGGATAAATACCTTTTTCTGAAATTGCTCTATTCAAAACTGTTGTTGCATCTAAGTGGGCAAAAGATGTTGCAGGAGCAGGATCTGTTAAGTCATCAGCAGGAACATAAATTGCCTGTACTGAAGTAATTGATCCTTTTTTGGTAGTCGTAATACGCTCTTGCAATGCTCCCATATCAGTTGCTAATGTTGGTTGATAACCAACCGCTGATGGAATGCGTCCTAATAATGCTGATACCTCAGATCCGGCTTGGGTGAAACGAAAAATATTATCAACGAAAAATAATACATCCTGACCTTCTTCATCTCTAAAGTATTCTGCTTGTGTTAATCCAGACAATGCAACTCTTGCTCTTGCTCCTGGAGGCTCGTTCATTTGTCCGTACACCAAGGCAACCTTAGAATCCTTACCTTTAAGGTCGATAATACCTGACTCGATCATTTCATGATAAAGATCGTTACCTTCACGCGTTCTTTCACCAACACCAGCAAACACTGAATAACCTCCATGTGCTTTTGCAATGTTGTTAATTAGTTCCATAATCAAAACTGTTTTACCAACACCAGCTCCACCAAATAAACCAATTTTACCACCTCGAGCATATGGTGCTAATAAATCAACGACTTTAATTCCTGTTACCAGGACTTCTGTTTCTGTAGACTGTTCAACGAACTCAGGGGCAGGTCGGTGAATAGGGTAAGTTTTTGTAGTTCCAATATCGCCTCTTTCATCAACAGGCTCTCCAATTACATTCATGATTCGGCCAAGTGTTTCGGGTCCTACAGGCATAGAAATGGGGGCTCCTGTGTCTGTTACTGTTTGACCTCTTACTAGTCCATCAGTTGTATCCATTGCAATTGTTCGAACTGCATTTTCACCTAAATGCTGAGCAACCTCAAGCAGTAGTCTTGTTCCATCATTATCAAGTTCTAGAGCATTCATAATTGCAGGAAGTTCACCATCGAACTCCACATCCACAACAGCCCCAAGAACTTGTGATATTTTTCCAGTTAAATTATTAGCCATATATCCCCCTTTTAAATTGATTCAGCTCCAGAAATAATTTCAATTAATTCTTTAGTAATAAACGCTTGTCGCGTTCTGTTATATTTTAGTGTTAAGCCGTCTATCATCTCACCAGCATTTCGTGTAGCATTATCCATTGCTGCCATTCGTGCTCCGTGCTCACCAGCATCGCTCTCTAAAAGTACTTTAAAAATCTGAATAGAAACATTTTTAGGCAATAAATCTTTTAAAATAGTTTCTTCATCAGGCTCATAATCATAGATTGCCTTTGCTGCATTATTATCTTCTTTACCTTCTTTTGATGTATCTGATACATCTAACGGAATAAGTTGTTGCTGTGTTACTTCTTGAGAAATAGCTGATTTAAATTTGTTGAATACCAAAATACATTTATCAAATTTTCCATCAAAATATAAATCTTGAAGTTTGTTTGATACTTGCAGAGCTGATTCGTAGCCAGTATTTGAAAGATTTAAATCAATAAAGCTCTCAATAATTTGATCTTTCATAACGCGGATAAAAAAATCTCTACTCTTTTTTCCAACAGGCATTAGTTGAACTTTCTTACCATCCTTCTCAAGTGATTTTACCAACTTAAAAGTTTCTCTATTAATACTACTATTAAAACCTCCGCAAAGACCTCTATCGGCACTAATAGGAACAACCATATAACTTTTGTCATTACCAGTACCAGTAAGAAGTTTAATAATACCTTCACCAGATGCTGCCGAAGAAGCTAATGAGGACAACATTTCTTCTAGGCGTGAAGAATATGGTCTCGCTGCAACTGCTTTCTCTTGAGATCTACGCAACTTACTTGCTGCAACCATTTTCATTGCCGTAGTAATTTTCTTTGTAGATACTACAGAGTTAATCTGTGTTTTGATGTCTTTTAAACTTGGCATTAATTAGTTACTCGTAAATTTTTCAACAATATTATCTAAGATTGATTTTAATTTTTCATCATTCTCTTTTGATAACTCTTTTTCATTAGCAATAGCATCTAATAAATCGGCGTGACTAGATCTCATTTCATTTAAAACTTCTGTTTCAAAACTAACAACATCATTAACTGCTACTTTATCAAGATAACCTCTAACACCTGCATAAATAGACACAACCTGTTCAGATACAGTTAGTGGGGAATATTGTCCTTGCTTGAGAATTTCAACAAGTCTTGCACCACGGTCTAATAATTGCTTAGTAGATGCATCTAAATCAGATGCAAACTGCGCAAACGCTGCCATTTCTCGATATTGTGCTAACTCTAATTTAACAGGACCAGCAATTTTTTTCATAGCCTTTGTTTGCGCCGCTGAACCAACACGACTAACAGATAAGCCAACGTTAATTGCAGGACGTATACCAGCAAAGAATAAATTAGTTTCTAAAAAAATCTGGCCATCAGTTATTGAGATAACATTTGTCGGAATATATGCTGATAAATCACCCGCTTGTGTTTCAATAACTGGAAGAGCAGTCAAACTACCTCCTCCATGCTCATCACTCATTTTAGCTGCTCTCTCTAAAAGACGACTATGTATGTAAAATACATCACCTGGATATGCTTCACGACCTGGTGGTCGTCTTAAAAGTAATGACATTTGTCTATAAGCAACCGCTTGTTTTGATAAATCATCATAAACTATCAAAGCATGCATTCCGTTATCTCTGAAATATTCTCCCATGGTGCATCCAGTATATGCAGATAAAAATTGAAGAGGAGCTGGCTCTGATGCTGTTGCTGATACAACAATTGTATACTCCATTGCACCATTATCTTCTAATGTTTTTACAATTTGTGCTACTGTTGATCTTTTTTGGCCAATCGCAACATAAATACAATAAAGTTTTTCTTTTTCATTTGTAGACTGATTAACGGTTTTCTGATTAAGAATAGCGTCAATAGCAACAGCAGTTTTACCTGTTTGTCTATCACCAATAATTAATTCTCTTTGCCCTCTTCCAATTGGTACTAAAGCATCAAGTGCTTTAATTCCAGTTTGCATTGGCTCAGATACACTTTGGCGCGGAATAATACCGGGTGCTTTTAATTCAATTCTTCTTCTATCAGAAGATTGAATTGGGCCTTTACCATCAATTGGATTGCCTAATCCATCTACAACTCGGCCTAATAACTCTTTGCCAACAGGAACGTCAACAATTTCTCCTGTACGTTTAACAGTATCGCCCTCTTTAATACCTGTATCATCACCAAATATAGATACACCAACATTATCCATCTCTAAATTTAGCGCCATTCCCTTAATTCCTCCTGGAAACTCAACCATTTCTCCAGCTTGAACTTGATCTAATCCATAAACTCTTGCTATTCCGTCACCTACGCTTAATACCGTTCCTACTTCAGCAACGTCTGCTTTAGTTTCAAAATTAGCAATTTGTTCTTTTATAACTGATGAAATTTCAGCTGCTTTGATTTCCATTACGCCCCCTTCATTGCGATTTTAAGTTTATTAATTTTATTTGCTATTGATGTATCAATCATTTTTGAACCAACTTTAACAATTAATCCACCAATAATTTCATTATCTACATCAAAAGTTAAAGAGAGTTTATCTCCTAAAATATTTTTTAATTGATTTGTTATATTATTTTTTTGCTCATCATTTAGTTCATTTGCAGAAGTTATATCCGCAAGAATATCACCTCTTTTTTGTGAATTAATATTATTAAATTGATTGATGATTGAAATGAAACCAGAAAACCTTTTATTTTTTTCGAGAATTTTTAAAAAAGTTAAAGTTAATTTATTAGCATCAAATTTTTGAAGTAATTTATTTAAAATATTATGCTTATCTTTAGATTTAATTAAAGGACTTTTAATTACCAAAAGTAAATCTTTATTTTCTATTAATAATTTCTTTAACGAATTTAAATCACTTAAAATTTGGTCTACAATTTTTTTTTCTGAAGCTAAATCATATAAAGCTGAAGCATATCTATCAGAAATCAGGTCTCCAGAAGCTAATTGTGATGTCATTATTAAAGTCCCCTTTTTAGGAATTGGTAAAGGCTATTAACATATCAGAAAAAGCAGGTAAACTCTCAGTTTATGCGGCAAATATGGTTATTTGAATATTTTATAAAACAATTGTGGGTAAATCATAAAAATGAGTATGGATCCACATCAATTACGACTTTTATTGATGATGGAATTTTAAAAGAGCTCATCATTTTTTTGGTAAATAAATTAAGTTTTTTCCTATTTTGACCCTTTAATAGGATTCTATATCTATAATGCCCTCTTAAAAGTGCTAATGGCGCTTCAACAGGTCCAAGCACGTCAATATTGTTAGTTAATTGTCTCGCTTGTATCAATTTCAATGAATATTTTTCAACATTCGATTTTGAGGAACCTGAGATAATTATAGAAGTCATAAATCCAAATGGAGGAATTCCAAATTGCTCTCTTTCTTCCAATGCGTTTTTTACAAAAGTATTGCGATCTCTTTTTTTAATAGATTTTATAATTGATTGTTCAGGAAAATATGTTTGTATCATTACTTTGCCTTTTTGTTTTGATCTCCCTGCTCTTCCACTTACTTGTTGAAGTAAATTATAAGTTTTTTCAATAGCCCTCATATCACCACCAAATAAACCAGCATCAGCATCTACAACACCTACAAATGATAAATTTGGAAAATCATAACCTTTAGCCATAATTTGTGTTGCTACAATTATATCAATTTTTTTTTCAGAAAAATTACTTATCATTTTTCTTATTTTGGTTGGAGAGTTAACAATATCACTTGACATCACATCAATTTTTTTTGAAGGAAATATAGATAACAATTCTTCAGCTACTCTCTCTACCCCTGGACCAATATATTTAATAGTATTTTTGTTTTGACATTTTGGGCATTGAGTTGTTGGTATTTCAATAGTCCCACAATGGTGGCATAATAAACGTTTCTTTTTTTGATGCATTACAAGCCAAGAAGAGCATTGTTCACAACGATGTCTAAATCCACATTCAGTACACAAACTTAAAGGTGAATAACCACGTCTGTTTAAAAAAATCAAAACTTGCTCTTTTTTTTCTAAACATTTTTTCATTTGATTAGTCATCGCAGAAGATATCCAACTATTTTTTTCTAACTTATTTTTTGTTAAATCAATTAATTCTATCTCAGGTAATGGTAATCCAGAAAATTGTTTAGATAAGAAAATACTATTATATTTACCTATAAGAACATTATTAATCGTTTCTAATGAAGGCGTTGCAGAAGATAAAATCAGTCCACATTTTTCAATCTTTGCCCTAACCACAGCAAGATCTCTTGCTTGGTAACGTATATTATCCTCTTGTTTATATGATGGGTCATGTTCTTCATCGATAATTATAATACCTATATTTTTAAAAGGTAGGAATAAACTTGATCTGGCTCCAATTACAATTAGAGGTTTACCAAGATAACAACGATGCCAAATTTCTTTTCTCCTTTTGGGTGAAATCTTAGAGTGCCAAATGTCTACATTAATTCCAAACCTTTTATTAAAACGCTCTTCAAGTTGAGGTGTTAAACTTATCTCAGGCACCATTATTAAAATTTGTTTGTCTTTTTTTACTTGTTTTTCGATCAAGTCAAAATAAACCTCTGTCTTACCAGAACCAGTAACTCCTTCTAAAAGAATAGGTTTATTTGAGCTAGACAATAATTTTAGTATATTTTTTTTTGCTATTGATTGTTCATTATTTAATTTTACTTTTTTTATATTGAAGACAATTTTTTGGTTATTATCTATTCTATAATCAACTACTTCCTTATTAAGCAAAAATAATTTTAAAACTAATCCTAGAGGAGCTAAGGTATATCCATGAATCCATTTAATAAAATCTATTGAGCTTTTACTTAATTTTACATTTTTAATAATCGTGTTTATTTCTTTTATATTATGTATTGTTGTAGAAGTATTAACTTGCCAAACCATGCCAACTTCCAATTTTTTTCCAAAAGGCACTATAACAATTTGACCTTCTTTAATTGAGCGATCATTTGTTTTATAAGTAAAAACTTGATCAAAAGGTTTGGTTACAACGATATCACAATACATATAAAAATTTTGTTTTAAAATTTAATAATCTTAACTTTTTAAATACCACGTATATGATATACAGCAATGAATGAAATTTTTTGTTGATACAGCAGATATAAAGCAGATTGAAGAATTGTTGCCTACTGGTTTTGTTGATGGGGTGACGACTAACCCTTCTTTGATAGCAAAAAATGGGGACGATATGGCTAAAACAATAAAAG
>CACEPG010000028.1 GCA_902561355.1 uncultured Alphaproteobacteria bacterium | reverse complement strand
GAATGTTTTTTAGCAAACATAATTAATTCTGGGAGCCTAGCCATAGAACCATCTTCACTCATAATTTCACAAATTACACCGGATGGATTTAAACCAGCCAATTTTGAGATATCTACTGAGGCTTCGGTATGACCTGCTCTTTCCAATACGCCTCCAGCCCATGCCATTACTGGGAAAATATGTCCGGGGGAAACTATATCTTCTTTTTTTGTATTTTGATTTATAGCAACTGAGATTGTGTGAGCTCTATCAGCTGCAGATATACCTGTTGTAATACCTTCTTTTGCTTCAATTGATACAGTAAATGCTGTTAAATCATTTTTTTGATTTAGAGGATTCATTAAAGTTAATCCTAATTCATCAGTTCTTTGTTTAGTTAGGGTGAGGCATATCAAACCTCTTCCATACTTTGACATAAAATTTATTGCCTTATCTGAAATCATTTGGGCTGGCATAATTAAATCACCTTCATTTTCTCTATCAGGGTCATCAACTAATATATACATTTTACCATTTCTAGCTTCATTAATTATTTCTTCAATAGAAGAAAGTTTAAAATTATTTTTATTTTTTTTCATTTTTATTAAATATATATCGAGCCAAATAATCAAATTCTAGATTAACTAAATCATTTATTTTAGAATATTGAAAATTTGTATTAAAAAAAGTATGAGAAATTACTGAAACACTAAAAGTATCTTCATTTACTTTAGAAACAGTTAAAGATATTCCATTAATGGTGATCGAACCTTTTTCAACTATAAATTTTGATTGATCTTTAAAATTTTTTTTAAAAATAAATTCCCAACTGTTTTCTAGTTTTTTTATTTTAATAATATCAGTTACTAAATCAATATGCCCATAAACAAAGTGTCCAGAAATTTCATCACCAAGCCTTAATGATTTTTCAAGATTTATTCTATTTGAAAATAATTTTTTATCTTTAAAGTTAGATCTTGAAATAGTCTCCTCTCCTAGATTTACTGTAAAATAAAATTTTTCTTTTTCTTTTTTTATATCTACAACTGTTAAACAAACACCATTACAGGAAATTGAAGATCCTATTTTGCAATCTTTTAAATTTAAATCGGTAGAAATAATTAATTTTCCTGAAGAAAATTCTTTAATCTTACCTAAACCTTGAATTATACCAGTAAACATTACTTGTTAATAACGTATTTATAATAATAATCGCTATCAAATTTTCTTTTTTGGACAATTCTTTTATTTATTTGACTAAATTTTTTGTTAAATAATAATGGTTTCCCAGATGGACCGATTAAAATATTGCTTTGAAATATATGAACTTCATTAACTAAATTGTTTCTTATTAAATCTGTAAAAAAAACTCCTCCCGCCTCAACTAAAATATCGGAAATTTTGAGTTTATATATTTTTCTAAAAATATTTTTAATATTTAATTTTCCGCTTGAATTCTTTTTTAATAAAATCATTTCGCATCCCATTTGTTTTAGTTTTTGCATTTTATTATTATAGATTGATGTAAAAATAATGATTCTTTTTTTATGTATATTTCTAAATATATAAGAATGTAATGGTATTTTTAAGTCTTTATCTATTATTATAATTGGCAAATGTTTTATTATTTTCCTATTGTCTCTGACTGTAAATCTTGGATTGTCCTTTATAATTGTTTTTGCTGTAGTTAAAATTGCTTGACTTTTTAATCTAATTTTATGGGCATAATTTCTACTTTGAGCATTCGAAATCCATTTACTTTTATAATTACTCCAAGCAATTTTTTCATCTCTAGAGATTGCCATCTTTACTTTTGTATACGGTTTTAATAATTTAATACTTTCAAAAAAAAATTTATTTAGTAAAAGTGTTTTTTCTTCTTCTATATGTGTATGGACTTTAATTTTGTTCAACTTTAATTTTTTAATACTTTTATTATTAGTTCTAGGATCAGGATCAGTCGCTGAAATGAAAATTTCTCTAATACCTGACCTCAATATTTGATCTGTACATGAACCAGACACAGAATTATGAAAACAAGGTTCAAGGGTAACATACATACAAGCTCCTTTTGCTTTTTTTCCTGCTTTCTTAAGAGCTATTTCCTCAGCATGGGGTCGACCTGATTTATTTGTTACAGCTTGAGATATGATTTTATTATTTTTTGCAATAACACAACCTACAATTGGATTAGGGAAAGTTTTACCAAAATTTTTTTTAGCAATATGGTGAGCTTTATTTATGAATTTTAAATGTTCTAATTTCACTTATAAAGTTATTTATCTTCCAAATTTCCCAGAAAATCTTCAAAATCCTTAACTTCTCTAAAGTTTTTATATACTGAGGCAAAACGCACATAAGCGACTTGGTCTAAATTTGCCAAAGCATCCATGATGTATTGACCAATTATATCTGTTTTTATTTCTGTATCACCTGAATTTTCTAATTTTCTAACAATAGCATTAACAATTTTTTCAATTGTTTCTGTATTAATATTTCTTTTTCTCAAAGCTAAAGATATCGATCTATACATTTTATCTCTATCAAAGGATTCTTTTTGTGAATTAGATTTTACTACTATTAAATCTCTTAGTTGTATTCTTTCAAAAGTTGTAAATCTTGAACCACATTGTTCACATATCCTTCTTCTTCGTATAGCTGTATTATCTTCAGTATGTCTTGAATCTTTTACTTGAGAGTCTTCATTACTACAAAAAGGACAGCGCATTAAAAAGCTCTATTATAAATTGGATAATTTTTACACATATCTAAAACTTTATTTTTAGTTTCTTTTGCAACTTTAATACTTTCCTGATCATTTAAAAGCAAACTATCTAGCATATCACTAATCATTTCTCCCACTAGTTTAAAATCATTTTCATTAAATCCTCTTGAAGTAGCTGCTGATGTACCAAATCTTAATCCACTTGTAATTTTTGGTGGATTTGGATCATAAGGAATAGCATTTTTATTACAAGCAATACCAACTTCTTCGAGAATTTTTTCTGCTTTGTCACCCGTTAAGTTTTTTGGTGTCAAATCCAACCAGACTAAATGAGAATCAGTTCCACCAGTAACAATGCGAAAACCTCTATTAACTAGTGTTTCAGAAAGTATTTTTGCATTTAAAATAACCTTTTTTATATACTCTTGAAATTCAGGTTTTAATGCTTCTCCAAAAGATACAGCTTTTGCAGCCATAACATGCATTAGTGGTCCGCCTTGTAAGCCAGGAAAAACTGCTGAATTTATTTTTTTATAAATATCTTCGTTATTTGTCAAAATCATTGCACTTCTTGCTCCTCTTAGAGTTTTATGTGTTGTTGACGTAACTACATCTGCAAATTCAATCGGATTTGGATATTCTTTGCCTGCAATTAAACCTGAATAGTGAGCCATATCTACCATGAAGTATGCTCCAACTTTATCTGCAATAATTTTAAATTTTTTCCAATCTATGATTCTTGGATAAGCAGATGCGCCAGCAATAATAATTTTAGGTCTATGTTCAACAGCTAATGATTCAACTTCGTCATAATCAATCAGATCTTTATCATTTCCATCTTTTTTTACTCCATATTGAACAGCGTTAAACCACTTTCCAGAAATATTTGGCTTAGCTCCATGAGTTAAATGTCCTCCTGAAGCAAGAGACATGCCTAAAAAAGTATCATTAGGTTTTAATAAAGCTAAAAAAACTGCCTGATTTGCTTGAGCACCACTATGCGGTTGAAGATTGGCATATTTGCAATTAAATAATTCTCTAACTCTTTGTAAAGCAATTTCTTCAGCTTGATCAACAAATTCACAACCACCATAATACCTTTTGCCAGGATAGCCTTCAGCATATTTATTTGTCATGACTGAGCCTTGAGCATTTAATGTTGATAATGACGCAATATTCTCAGATGCAATAAGCTCTATTTGATTTTGTTGTCGATTTAATTCTCTTTCCAGAGTTCCGTAAACTTCTGGATCAGTTTCTTTTATTCCTTTTAAGTACAATTCTGACATTAAATTTTATCAATCCTTTTTTTATGGCGCCCTGATTCAAATTCAGTATTTAAGAAATTTTCTACACATTTTATTGCTTCCTGTACATCAATAAAGCGACCTGGTAAAACTAAAACATTTGCATCGTTGTGCTGTCTTACAAGTTTTGCTATTTCGGCATTATGAACCAAACCAGCTCTTATATTTGGATCACGATTTGCGGCTATACTCATTCCAACTCCTGAGCCACAAATTAAAATACCTAAATTATTAGAAGAAGATTTAACTTCATTTACTAGAATATGAGCAAAATCTGGATAGTCTACACTTTGATCTGAATTTGTACCAAGATTTGTAAGGATTTGGGGGAACTGGTTTAAAAGAATTTGTTTTAAATCATATCCTGCGTGATCAGATGCTATAAATATTTTTTTCATAATAAAATTATTAATTTCTATAGTTATTTATATTAAAAAAATGATAATGGATATTATTTATGAAACAAAATAATTGGTTTGATCCTTTTTATATACAGGAAAATTTGACGGAAGAAGAAACTCAAATTCAAAAAAATGTAAGGGATTTTTGCAATAAAGAACTTAGACCAAACGTAGTTTCAAATAATTTAAACAATTCTTTTGACAAAGAGCTTTATAAATTATTCGGTTCAATTGGCTTATTAGGGCAGACCGTAAATTCACATGGGGGAGCGGGTACAAATTTTGTGTCTTATGGTTTAACTGCGTATGAAATTGAAAAAATTGATAGTAGTTACAGATCATCTATTTCTGTTCAATCATCTTTAGTAATTAATCCAATCAATAGTTTTGGTAATTCCCAACAAAAAGATTTTTTTTTACCTGACTTAATAAGTGGAAAAAAAATTGGAAGTTTTGGATTAACAGAAAGTGAAGCTGGTTCTGATCCTTCATCTATGCAAACAACATATAAAAAACTATCTAATGGATATGTTTTAAATGGCACTAAAAATTGGATTACAAATGCTCCAATAGCTGATGTATTTATAATTTGGGCTATTAATGAAAATAAAAATATTAAAACAGTAAAAGGATTTATTTTAGAAAAAAAATTTAAAGGTTTAGAAACTTCTTATATTAATAATAAATCTAGTCTAAAAATAAGTCCAACAGGGCAAATAATTTTAAATCAGGTTAATGTTCCAGAAGAAAATGTACTACCAAATACTGATGGATGGAAATCTATATTTAGCTGTTTAAACAAAGCCCGTTATGGAATTTCTTGGGGAGTATTAGGTGCAGCATCTGAATGTTGGTTAATAGCTAAAGAATATAGTGAGAATAGAATAATGTTTAAAAAACCTTTAGCTGCAAATCAATTAATTCAAAAAAAATTAGCAAATATGCAAAGTGAAATTAATATTGCTTTAAGTGCTTGTTTACTTACTGGAAGAGCTATTGATGAAAATAAAGATGTTATTAATGCTATAAGTATTTTAAAAAGAAATAATTGCAAAAAATCAATAGAAATAGCAAGAAACTCAAGAGATATGTTGGGCGCAAATGGATTATTAGAAGAATATCATGTTATAAGACATGTAATGAACTTAGAAACTGTAAAAACTTATGAAGGAACTGAAGATATTCACGCCCTAATTTTAGGTAAAAATCAAACCAATATTTCTAGTTTTTAACAAAATTCTAATATTTTGATTTAAATTATTAATTTTTAGAGATAATCTATATATTAATTTTTTTTTTGCGGAGGAGAATTATGAAAAAAAATGTAAAACGTCGTGATTTTATTAAAAAGGCTGGTTTAGCAGGTGCTGCAGCAACTGCTGTATCAGCATTTCCAGCTCCGGCTATAGCTTCAGGTCATCAAGAATGGATAATTTGTAGTGCTTTCGGTAAAGCAGGTCTTCTAGGTCAAGCTATTCAAGCTTTTGCAGATAATGTTAGTAGTTATTCTGATAAATTAAATATGAAAGTTTATCACGCTGGCGAATTAGTTCCTGGTCTTGAATCTTTAGATGCAGTAAGATCAGGTGCAGCTCAAGCTTCATATGGTGCGCCATACTATTGGACTAATTTATCTGATGCTATTGAGTTTGTTGCTACATGTCCTTTTGGTATGAATGCAATGGAACAAAATGCTTGGTGTTACTACGGTGGAGGAATTGAAGAAGCTGATAAAATATATAATGCATTAGGTTTAAAATTTTTACCAATGGGTAATACAGGCAACCAAATGGGTGGATGGTTTAATAAAGAAATTAACACCCCTGCAGATTATAAAGGTTTAAAAATGAGAATGCCAGGACTTGGTGGCAGAACTATTGAAAAACTTGGTGCAACACCTGTTCTTCTTGCAGGACCTGATGTACTACCTTCTTTAGCTTCAGGTGCAGTTGATGCAGCTGAATGGATTTGTCCAGCTGCTGATTTAGGTGCTGGTCTTTATCAAGCTGCTAAATTTTATTACGGACCTGGTTGGCATGAACCTTCTACATTATTAGATCTTTCTATTGATCTTAACGCTTGGGAATCTCTAGATAGTGCTACACAAGGATTAGTTACAAATATGACTCAGTCATTTAACATGACTGTATTTAGTAGATTCCAAGCAATTAATGGTCCTGCTTTACAAAAACTAGTAGGAGAGCACGGAGTAACTATAAAAACTTTCCCTGACGAAGTTTTAATTGCACTTGGTAATGCTGCAGGAGAAGTTGTTTCTGAAAGAGGTTCAATTAATTCTGAAACTAAAGCTATTGCTAATCACCTTTTATCTTTTAGAAAAGTTATAAAAGAATGGTTTACTAGGGGTGAGCAAGATTTCTCTAGAATCAGAGATTTACCATTTAAATACCCTGACTCTGTTTAATTATTTTATAAAGAGGTCTTTAAAAAAGACCTCTTTATTTTAATTTATCAATCTTGGCAGCCATGTTGCAATTTCTGGAAAAATAAATACTAAAAAAATTGCAATTACTTGAATAAATATAAAAGGAATTACTCCTCTATAGATATTAACAGTTCTAACTTCTTTCGGAGCAACTCCTCTTAAAAAAAATAAAGAAAACCCAAAAGGTGGAGTTAAAAAACTAGTTTGTAAATTTAAAGAAATTAATATTCCTAACCAAAGTGGGTCAGCTCCATTTGCAATCAATCCTGGACCAACTAAAGGAATAATAACAAAAATAATCTCAATATAATCTAAAAAAAATCCTAGTAAAAAAATTGTAATCATTACTACTAACAATGCACCATATTCGCCACCGGGTAGATTTGTAAGAAAATTGCTTATCATATCATCACCCTCAAATCCCCTAAAAACCAAGGAAAACATTGATGCTCCAATTAAAATTATAAAAACAAAAGAACTCATTTTAACTGTTGTAATTGCTGCTGCTGAAATATTTTTAAAATTTAATTCTTTCCTAAATAAAGCTAGTAAAGCTGCTCCAGCCGCTCCTACAGATGCAGATTCTGTAGGTGTCGCAATTCCCATAAATATTGAACCTAAAACGGATAAAATTAAAAAAATAGGAGGTATTACTTCAAAGACAGCAGTTCTAATTTTTTCAGATTTAGTTTTAGTAGATTGTAATATTGGTAAATCAGAAGGTTTTAATTTTGCAACAATTAAAATATATATAATGAACATACCTACTAAAATTAAACCAGGTATTAACGCTCCAGCAAATAAATCTATTGCAGTTACAGGCAGAGGAGCAAGATCTCCTGTCAATAGACCAGCTTCTTCGTTTGCTCCTTGTAACATTTCGGCAAGTAATATCAAAACTATTGAAGGTGGAATAATTTGCCCTAAAGTCCCTGCCGCACATATCGTTCCTGTTGCTATTTTCTCATCATAACCTGCTTTTAACATTGAAGGTAATGCCAACATACCCATTGTAACTACTGTTGCACCAACTATGCCTGTTGACGCTGCTAGTAACATACCTACTAAAACAACTCCTATTCCCAAACCGCCTCTTATTGATCCAAATAAATCACCAATTGATTCTAATAGTTTGGAAGCAATCTTTGTTTTTTCAAGCATTACACCCATAAAAATAAATAAAGGTACTGCAACCAAAGCTTCATTAATCATAATCCCATAAATTCTCTGAGGGAAAAAAAATAACATTCTAAAATTAAAAATATCTAAAAAATCTCCTATGAAAGCAAAAATTAAAGCAGAACCCGCTAATGTAAATGCAACAGGAAAACCAAATAGCAACAAAGCTAAGGTGGTAACAAACATTACTATTGCTAAAATTTCTGGAGTCATTTTTGAATAATATTAATAAAATTATTAATAATTTTTGCAATTGCTTGAATTGAAAGCAGTATAACAAATATAAGGATAGCTAATTTTAATAAATACAACATACTTAAACCTCCAGCCTCCCTAGAGATTTCATTCATTTGCCAAGACTTGTAAACAAAAGGATAACTAAAATTCCAAATTATATACAAAAAAGGTAATAATAAAAAAATAATACCGATCGAGTCTACTAAGGCTTTATAAAGTTTGGATGAACTTCTATAGATTATATCAATCCTAACATGATCATCATTTAAATAAGTAAATCCAGCTCCTAACATGAAAATATAAGCATGCATCCAAACATATGTTTCTTGCATCCATATAAAACTTATCCCAAATAAATATCTTAAGACAACAACTAAAAAAACATTTAAAGACATAAGAACTACAAGTAATGCACAAATAAAACCTGCTATTTTATTTATGTAATTAATTGTAGAAGATAAATTTTTAAGTATATTTGTAAACATTATATATAATCTCAACTCTATATATATGAATAATTAAATCAATATAATCGATTTATTATTATAATAAACACCCAAATAGTTAAGTTTAAAATTTCAAATTTTTATTAAAATATTTTGGAATTTTTTTTCCTACTTGAGCTCTTTTACCAATCCAGAAATCAATATTATCAAGTTTTCTTTTTTTATTTCCAGAAATCCATTCTAATCCATCATTTAAATTAATTAACTTAGCATCAGATAAACTATCTTTATCTTTAATTTTAATTATTTGAACGCCTACTCCTTTATTCATTGTTGGAAGAGACTCAGTATCAAAAATTAACATTTTTGCTAACTTTGTAACACAAGCCAAATATTTTTTATCATAGTTTAAAACTTTAACTAAATAATCATTTGTTTTTAGATTGAAAACTTGCTTTCCTTTTTTTTGATTTGTAATCATATTCTTACTAAATGCTATAAATCCTTTAGCTAACTTTGTAATCATAATACATTTATCACTAGTATTACTATTAAGAATACCTACTATTTTTTCATTAGTACCCGCATCAATAAATTGAATGAAAGATTTTGGATGAGATTTTCCTCCAGGTAAAACATTTGGATCTAAAGAGAAAACTCGACCTGAAGATAAAAAAATTAATAATTTTTCATTAGATAGAATATGAATTGCATGTAAAATATTTTGATCATCTTTTGTTATTTTTTCTATATCAGAAAATTCTTTTAAACGTTTTAATGTAAAATCTTTATTAATTATTATTGTGAATTTTTCTATTTCATTAAATTCATCAATTTTTACTTCATTATTATTTGCTGATTCAGAAAGAATTTTTGATTTTCTATCTTTGATGCTATTTGGTATAGAATTATTAATTTCTTTAATTTCATTAATGAGAAAATTATCTAATATCTTTGTATTTTTAATTAATTTATTAAGAAAATTTAATTCCTCAGTTAATTGCTTGATCTCCTTTTTGGTATTCAATTCATCAATTTTTTTTAGAGAACCTAAACGCATACCCATTATTGCTTCAACTTGATTTTTTGTAAGCTTATACTTTTTAACAATTTCTTTCTTTGGATCTTCTTTACTTCTAATAATTTTTATTATTTTATCTAAAAATTTATATACGACTAAATAACCCTCTAAAATTTCTAATTTTAATTTTATTTTATTAATATTAAATGTAGATTTTCTTTTAATTGTAACCTTTCTATGATTAAGAAATTCCTGTAAAATTTCTTTTAAACCTAGTTGTTTTGGAACTATACCTTTCTCTAATACATTAAAATTGCATGAATATTTAATTGAAAGATCACTTAATTTAAAACATAAATTAATCAATTTGGCTGAATCTATATTTCTATTTTTTGGCTTTAAAACAATCCTAACTTTGTCATCTGATTCATCAACAACATCTTCCAGTGGAATTTTTTTTTGGTTTATTAAATTTGCTAATTGTTCAATTATTTTTGATTTATTAACTTGATACGGTATCTCAGTTATAACAATCTGATAAATTCCATTTTTTAAATTTTCTACTTTCCATGAAGAATTAATTAAAAATGAACCAAAACCTTTTGTATAAATATTTTTCTTTTCTTTTGAATTCAAAATAATTTCACCACCAGTTGGTAAATCAGGGCCATTAATTAATTTAATAAGTTTGCTATTTATTACATTTGGATTTTTTATTAATTGAATTGCACACTCATTTAATTCCCTTAAGTTATGAGGTGGTATATTTGTAGCCATACCAACTGCTATACCAGTAGAACCATTTAATAATAAATTAGGCAGTTTAGTTGGTAAGACTTCGGGTTCTAGATTTTGGCCATCATAATTTTCTTTAAAATTAACTGAATCTTCATCAATTCCATCAAAGAAATAATCAGTAATTTTTTGTAATCTTGCTTCTGTGTAACGCATAGCAGCTGGATTATCTCCATCAATGTTGCCAAAATTACCTTGACCTTCTATCAAGGTTGCTCTTATTGAAAAATCTTGGGCCATTCTAACAAGACTTTGATAAATAGCTTGATCTCCATGAGGATGAAATTTACCCATTACATCACCAACAATTCTTGCTGATTTTTTAAAAGAAGAATCATTAAATAATTTTAGTTGATACATTGAATAAATAATTCTTCGATGAACAGGTTTTAAACCATCTCTTACATCAGGTAAGGAACGTGAAACGATAGTAGAAACAGCATATGCTAAATATTTTTCACTAAGAATTTTGTCAATTTTACTATTAATTAATTCAGTCATTTTTATTTTTAAGAAATTCTAAAATTAAATATTTAAAGTTAATAAAGCTAACTGGTAATTTAAGATTCATATTAATTAAATGGTTATTTTGAAAAATTTCTTCAAATAATAAAAAAGCTTGTTTTACTGAACTAAATTTAACTTTTTCTTCATTATTTAACAATTTGTGTGGAAAAACTAGAGTATTATCATTTTGATGTTCTTTAAATTCAATAGATTCAAGGTCAAAAAAAGAATTATGCGAATTATTCTTATAATCAACTTCATATCCAATTATTTTTAATAAATTAAATAAAAATTTTATAAATAAAATTAGCCAATTTTTTTTAGTTATAATCAAATCTATAATTTGTTTAGATTCAAAATAAATACCTTTGATCTTTTGTCCTTCAATTAATGATAAGTTTAAAATTGATACAATTGCAATTAAGCAGCTTAATTTATACTTATTATTGATAATTGAAGATATATATGGTGAAGTTATTTCACCTTTGATACTATAAGGTGAATTATCATTTTTTTTAATAATTATGAAATTTAAAAAATAACCCAATTGATATAAAATTTTATTTTTTGATGAGGATCCTCCATAAACAATTCCAGAAATTATTTCATCATCTTCTGATAAAAATTTAATAAACAAATTATTTTCTTTGGAAATTTTACTATATATTAAAATACCTTTAGTTTTTTTTTGCATTAACTTTGATGATTTCTAAATAAAGATGAATGTTAACTTTGAATATTTGTTCTATTTCTTTTTGACTATATTCTCTGATTGATTTTATTTTTTCTCCCCTTTTTCCCAAAATTATTTTTTTATATCTATCTTGATCTATAATAATGTTTTGTTTAATCTTTAAATCACCATTTTTTAAATATTTAAAAATTATATTTTTTATTTTAATGTTATAAGGAATTTCTTTATGCAAAAAAGTTAATATAGAATTTCTTGTGCATTCATTAGATATAAATATATCATCTTTATTTGAAATTACATTTTTATGAAATATCCATTTTGATTCTTTTGCATATTTTTTAAGAAATTTCATTAAATTTTCAATTCCATATTTTAATTTTGCTGAAATCACAAAAAAGGCTTCTAAATTATATGTATTATTTAATTCTTTAATAATTGGTAATAATATTGATTTAGAAATTAAGTCAATTTTATTAAATATAATTATTATTTTTTTATCTAATTCAAGTAATTTAATTAATTGTTCATGTATATAAGTTATTTTGAAATTTTTTGAGTCTATTATAAATAAAATAATATCTGATTGATTAATTCCTTCCCACAAATTTGTCTTTAATTTTTTTTTATTTTTATCTAAAGATTTTAAATGACTCAAACCTGGAGTATCATAAAAAATAAATTGAGAATTATGCAAATTTTTAATTCCAATTATTAGTTCTTGCGTAGTATTGATTTTTTTATTTTGTATAGAAACAGTTTCGCCTACAATATTGTTGATAAAAGTAGATTTGCCAGCATTTGTCTTACCTACAAGACTAAGTTTTAGAGTTTTTTTTATCATTAATAAGTTTTATAGCAATATTTGCTGCATTTTTTTCTGCTTCTCTTATTGATGATCCACTAGCTTTTATTTTTCTTAAATTAAGAGCTTTTAAAGAAACAGTAAATGTCGGCGAATGAGAAGGACCTTCTTTTTTTAGCAAAATATAATCTGGTAATTTTTTATATTTTTGCTGTGATATTTCTTGAAGTTGTGTTTTTGGGTCTTGAAAATTTGATTCTTCTATATCTAAGTAAGGGCCCCAAATTTTTTTAATAAACCTAATTGAATTTGAAAAACCTCCATCAATATAAATTGCTCCTATAATAGATTCAACTGAATCTGCTAAAATTGAAACATTCATTTTTTGATTTTTCTTTTTGAAAGAGTGCATTAATAATTTATCAATAGATAACTCCGTTGCAATTTTGTACAAAAAATTTTTTTGAACAAAATAAGAAAGTTTTTTTGATAAATCTCCTTCATTTTTTTTATTAAACTTATTGTAAATTAAAGATGCAATAG
>CACEPG010000027.1 GCA_902561355.1 uncultured Alphaproteobacteria bacterium | reverse complement strand
ATATATATTATATTCACACTAATTTAATTTAAGATGTAAGTAAAAGTGATTTATTTATTTGTGCTTTATTATGTATTCAATCTTTTTTTTGTGCAAATAGTAGAGTGGAGAAAAGATGATCTTGAAGATTCTAAATCAAAATTACTTAACTTATTTTTTACTACAATTGGTATAGTCTTTTTTTTCATAGATGACTTATTGGTTTATTGTTGAATATTGATGGCAGGGTGGCTTATTTTCATCACACCAATTATTAGAAGTATTATATGGTTACTCTCATTATTGATGTGATTATATTCAGATGGAGGACAGACTTATAGTTTTTTTAAATAGTTAACTCCAGGATTTTGCATAAATATTATAGGGTGATTAAAGAAATTTTACCTGGAGTATATATTTTTGCAATTTTAAAATTATTTAATATAGTAGCTATTGAATTATATTAGTTTAATATATTTATATACTATGAAAATCTTGCTTGTTTCAACTTTTATAGCCTCAGTTGTTTTTTTAATAATTGATGTAATTTGGCTAAATTATTCAGTCAAAAATTTTTATAAACCAAATATTGGTCATTTGCTTCTTGATAAACCGATTATGTGGGCTGCTGTATTGTTCTATTTAATATATGTTATAGGTATCGCAATCGTGGTTATACACCCATCGATTAACCCTTATTCTTTAGTTAAAGTAACTTATACAGGATTTATATTTGGCCTAGTAGCCTATGGAACATACAATTTAACCAATATGGCAACAGTGAAAGGATGGTCACCTATTGTTGTTTTAGTTGATATGGTCTGGGGCGGTTCTTTGACAGCTTTTTCATCATGTATAGGTTTATTAATAGCAAAAAAATACTTTGCTAGTTAAATCTAGTCAAATTAAATTTTAATAAATCTTCTAAAAATTTATTTTCACTAAATTCTTTTTTGTTTTTATTAATAAATTTATTTATTTTATTATTACAAAAATCTATAATTTTTTCTTTTCCAATAATTTTTAGTAAAGTACTTTTACCTTGTTTTTTATCTTTACCTGGGGTTTTTCCTATTCTTTCAAATGAATTTATCTGATCAAGTACATCATCAATAATTTGAAATATTTGTCCAAACAATAAACCATATTCTTTACTGAAATTTATTCTTTGTTTCGTTTCATTTGCTAAGATAAACGGAGAACTAAAAGAAAATTCAAAAAGTTTTCCTGTCTTCTTTTTGTACATTTCTAATATATTATTTATATTTACATTTTTTCGCTCATAAATAAGATCTAAAGATTGACCTCCTGCTAATCCTATATGTCCCGTAGATTTAGATAAAAAATTTATAATTTTTAAATTTGTCTTTTCATCAATGTTTTTTAGATGACCAGATATTAATTCAAAAGCAAAATCATGAAGAGCATCCCCTGCTAAAATAGCTGTTGCTTCGTTAAATTTTTTATGAGTACTAAGTTTGCCACGTCTATAATCATCATTATCCATACTTGGCAAATCATCATGAATTAGAGAATATGAATGAATCGATTCGATACAAGAAGCCAATATCATCATATTATTTTTATTTAATTTAACAATTTTAGAAGCTTCTTTTACTAGATAAGGCCTAATTCTTTTGCCTCCATTCATAGACCCATATTTCATTGCTTTTCCTAAAATTGAACTAGATAAGTGTTTATTTAAAAGTTTGTTATAAAAATAATTGAATTGAATTTTATTAGAATTTATTAAGGTATTTAATTTCATATTATGCTTTTATATTTGTTTTAATTTTTAAATTATTTATTAATTTAAATCGATTATTTTATGAGAATTGAAGAAGAAATTAAATTAGATTATTCAGATGTGCTATTTAGGCCAAAAAGAAGCACGCTTAAAAGCCGAAAAGAGGTAGATCTCAAAAGAAAATATCAATTTAAATATTCACGTCTTTTATGGGAAGGAATACCCATTATAGCTGCTAATATGGATGGAGTTGGAGAGATTGATATTGCAAAAAAATTATCAACTTTCAAATTAATGACCGCTTTAACAAAACAACAGCAAATTAGTGATATAGTTAAAATAAATAAAAATAAACTTATGCACAGTTTAGTTGCTTTAAGCTGTGGAACTAGTAAAGAAAGTTATTCTAGATTAAATAAACTACTATCCAAATTCCCTAAATTTCAATTTATTTGTATTGATGTAGCTAATGGTTATTCAGAAAATTTTAGTAAATTTGTATATGAGGTTAGAAAAAAGCATCCAAGAAAAACTATAATTGCAGGTAATGTGGTGACAGCTGATATGACACAAGAATTAGTTCTAAGTGGTGCTGATATTGTTAAAGTAGGAATTGGTCCTGGCAGTGTATGTACAACTAGAATTCAAACAGGTGTAGGTTATCCTCAATTAAGCGCTGTTTTAGAATGTGCAGATGCAGCACATGGTTTAGGAGCTCATATTATTGCCGATGGTGGATGCACTTGTCCAGGCGATGTAGCAAAAGGATTTGGCGCAGGAGCAGATTTTGTTATGCTTGGCGGAATGCTTGCAGGACACAAAGAGGGAGGTGGGAGTATAATAAAAAATAATGGAAAAAGCTATATTGAATTTTATGGTTCAAGTTCTGAAGAGGCAAATGAAAAACATTATGGAGGATTAGCCGATTATAGATCATCAGAAGGAAAAAAAGTAAAAATTTTATATAGAAATTCTCTTGATAAAACAGTTAAAGAAATACTAGGAGGAATTAGAAGTAGTTGTACTTATGTCGGAGCACCAACTTTAAAACAATTAAGTAAATGTACAACTTTTGTTAGGGTAAACAATCAATACAACGATACATTTGGAAAGATATAGATATAATTAATACCCTATAGCAGACCCATCCTTTCTTGAATCTGATCCTGCAATTAATAATCCTTTTTTTCTATCTATATATATAGCTTGTCCTCCACCTATTGAGTCTTGTTCATAATCAACATTATAACCAATTTTTTTAAGTTTATCTGATGTTTGTAAACTTATAGATTTTTCAAGTCTAAGTTTTCCATTTAAAGCAAATGCCCTAGGTAAATCTATTGCTTCTTGAATGCTCATATTAAAATCAAAAATATTTTGCAATAAATGAGCTTGTCCTATAGGTTGATATTGCCCCCCCATTACTCCAAAAGATAATATTGGTTTATTTTTATTATTGGTTAACATTCCTGGAATTATAGTGTGCAGAGGACGTTTGTTTCCATCTATTACATTTGGATGATTTTCTTCAAGTCTGAAATTTACACCTCTATTTTGAAGTAAAACTCCTGAATTTTTAGAGGTTATGGAGCTACCAAATGCATGACAAATAGAATTTATAAATGATACTGTATTAAGATCTTTGTCAACTACCGTTAAATAAATTGTTTCAGGATGTGAAGTTACGTATGCTTTTTTTGAATTGTAAACATTGTTAATTTTAATTTTTTTATATAATTTATTTATAAAAGAATCAGAAAAAAAGTCATCAAAATCTATTTTTTTAAATTTTGGATCTCCAAATTGAGTTTCTTTTAATTCAAAGCAAATTTTAGTAATTTCAGCTTGGATGTGATATCTATTATAACTTGTTGCATCCATACTTTCAAAATTAAATTTCTCTAAAAGTTTCATCATAATTAGAACAGTTATACCTGGTCCATTAAGTGGACATTGATGCAGTTTATAATTGTTATAGTTACTATTTATAGTATCTGAAAAAATCGTTATTTGATTTGCAAAATCTTCTTCATCATGAAAACCACCTAAAACCCTTAGTGTATTAATTATATCTTTTGAAATTTCTCCTTCATAAAATGCTTTAGCTCCTAATTTACCTATTTTTTTTAAGCTGTTTGCTAAAGGAATATTTTTGAATATCTCTGAAAATTTTGGTGCTCTTCCATTGGGTAAAAAAATTTTTTTTGTATTTTCATATTGATTAAGTTTTTTTTCATTTTGCTTCCAAGTTCTTGCTTCCACTTCATGTAATGAAAAACCATTTCTAGCATAATTTTCAGCTGTTATGAAAAGCTGCTCAAAATCAAGTTTGCCAAATTTTTGATGCATAGAATACCAAGCATGGACACTTCCAGGAATTGTTACTGAGTGAGGGCTAGTTAGCTCAATCTTATTAATATTATTTTTTTTTAAAAATTCCAGATTCATTTTTTTTGGAGCAATTCCAGAACCATTAACAGCTACAGGATCTTTGTTATGCATTGATACTATAGCAAAGCAATCACCCCCAATTCCAGTTGATCCTGGCTCAACAACAGCTAAAACAGCTGAAGCAGCTATAGCCGCATCCACTGCATTTCCACCCATTTTAAGAATTGATACAGCTTCTAAAGTACTTAAAGGTTGGGAAGTGGATGCTATTCCATTTTGTGCAAGAACGTTAGATCTCCCTCCAGCATATAAATTTCGCATATATTTTATACTAATATATGTTTGACAAAATTAAACATAGAATTTATTAACCCCTTATTATGAAAGTCCGATGCTCATTAAAATCTGCTAAATCCAGAGATAAAGATTGTAAACTGGTAAGAAGAAAAGGCAGAATTTACGTAATAAATAAAAAAAACCCAAGAATGAAGGCTCGCCAAGGTTAGTTTAATTCGGCTAGATACTTTTCTGCTTCTAGAGCAGCCATACAACCCATTCCCGCAGCTGTAACAGCTTGTCTGTATATTTTATCTTTAACGTCTCCTGCGGCATAAACACCTTTAATACTTGTTTCAGTGCTGTCAGGTTTAGTAATTATATAATTTTCTTTATCCATTTCTATTTTATCCTTAAACAATGAGGTTGCTGGATCATGACCAATTGCTATAAACGCTCCAGATGTTTCTAATGACGTTTCTGAACCATCTTTTGTATTTTCTAATATAACTTTTTTTAAAGAAATTGGGTTTTCATCTCCAACAAATTCTTTAACTTTATTATTCCAAAGGATTTCAATTTTTTTATTATTAAATACCCTGTCTTGCAATATTTTTTCAGCTCTAAGTTTTTCTCTTCTATGAATTAGTGTAACTTTAGATGCAAAATTTGTTAAAAATAATGCTTCTTCAACTGCTGTATTTCCACCACCTACTACTATTACATTTTTGTCTTTGAAAAAAAAACCATCACAAGTTGCACATGCAGATATACCAAATCCTTTGAATCTATTTTCACTTTCTAAGTTAAGCCATCTTGCTTGAGCTCCAGTAGATATAATAACTGTTTTAGTTTCAAAAAGTAGTCCTGAATCTGTTTTTGCATAAAATGGAAAACTATTAAAGTTAATCTCAGTTACAAGATCATTATGTATTTCAGTTCCTACTTTTAAGGCTTGTTCTTTCATTTGTTCCATTAACCAAGGTCCCTGAATAACATTTTCATATCCTGGATAGTTTTCTACATCAGTTGTAATTGTTAATTGGCCACCTGGATCAAGTCCAGATATTAAATTAGGTTTGAGATTTGCTCTTGCAGCATAAATAGCAGCTGTATATCCGGCAGGTCCTGAACCAATAATAAGTACATTAGTTTTAATATTATCAACCATTAATTTTCATATGATATTTAATTCTTAATTTTCAACAGGCCAGTCAGTTTTAAATGATACATAATTAATTTGTATACATCTTCTCTCTTTTTTTATTTCTTTTAATTCTAAACCATGCCAAGTATCTTCTCCCGAAGAAAAAAAATATCCGGAATTATGTATATATTTAATAGTTTTAACTAAATTATATTTACTATCATATAGATCAGTGCCAAGTTGATCGGATTCGTTATAAGGATTCGCCCAAATCATCATCGTCATAAGTTTTTCAGGAATATCTTTATGAGGCTTAAGCCAAAATCCTTTTTTATCCCCTATTACTTCAAGTCTAACGAAAGATTTGCTTAAATCTTTTTTTATTATATTGGAGATTTTATTATATGTATCTTTGCTTTGTAGGCTGTTAATTAATTTAGTTAAATTTTGAAAATCTCTGCTATTTTCTTTAGTTATAAATAGTCTCAATTTACCATCTAATCCTTTTCCACTATGATCTGCTGCTCTAGTTCCATCATAAGCTCTATCTCCCTCTGGAATAACTGTATCAGAGATTTCATTAAGGGTTAATTCATCTAAACTATTGCTAAACTCCCAATGATTAAATGGATAATCAGCAAATTTTAAGTTATCAAGTTTCATAAGTATTCTTCTATAATTCTTTTTTTTATAATACCAGCGATTCTTTTTGTTTCATTTAAAGGTTTATAATCCCATATTTCTAATTTTTTGATATCATTAAATTCTCTTGTAATATTTAGATTCTTAAATTCATTATGAAAGTTTTCCAATCTTTTACTAATTCTTTTAAATGGTAATTGAAAGATATATATTGGCTTACCAGATATTGCAGATTCTGAAATCATTGATGTAGAATCAGATGTTAAAATAAAATATGATGAGTTTTTTATTGCAAATGAATAAGGATTTAACCCTTCTCCACTCCAAATTTTAGCAAAATCTTTTAAGTTAAAGTCCAATATTTTTTTAATAGAATTACTTGTTCTTCTTGAGGTTATAACTAAAAGATTTAAACTTGGATTTTGTTTAATCATTGCTAACAAATTATTACATAAATTATTTGTTTCTTGTGCACCAAATTTATAATGTTGATTTTCACCTCCAATTAAACAGGTTACAAGATTACTTGATTTGATATTCAAAAAGTCTTTATCTGATTGATTATTATTTAAATTAAAATGATGTAATGCACCAATTGAATTTATTATGTTTGAACCTTTAATCTGATCATGGTTTGGCGCTACTATAAAATTAAAATTTTTAAACGATGTTCTAGGATTTTGAATATGTATGTTTATAATTTTTCTATATTTTTTTTTTAAATACAGAGATAAATAAACACTTTTTCTTCCACAACTAATAAAAATTTTTGGTAAATGATCATTAGGAATATCATTTTTAAATATCCATTTAAAAGGAGGTAAAATTCCTGGTTGTAATTTATTCCAAGGAAAAATTAAATCAGTTTTTATTTCAATAATCTTTGAACTTAATTCTGAAGCTAACCCATTAGCTTGACTTATCATACCCTGAGATCCATCAGTAGCAGACCAAATTATATTATTTTCTAAATTCAAATGTATTTAACTGAAATAATTGTGAATGTTTTAAGACCTTTAGGACTGTTTATTTCAACTGTATCTTCTATAGATTTTCCTATAAGGCCTCTTGCCAAAGGACTTGTAACTGATAATTTTTTATTTTCAATATCTGACTCATACTCCCCTACAATTTGATAAAGAAATCTATTACCAGATTCATCATCTTCTATTTCTATAGTAGCACCAAATTTTATTTCATTACCTTCTATAGATTGAAGATCAATAACATCTGCTCGTGAAATTGCGCTTTCTAAATCAGCAATTTTACCTTCTATCAAACTTTGTTGCTCTTTAGCATATTGATATTCTGCATTTTCAGATAAATCACCATGACTTCTTGCTTCAGCAATTGCTGCAATAATTTGTGGTCTTGCTTCATTGACAAGTTTTTTTAATTCTTCTTGCAATTTATCATAACCATTAGAAGTCATTGGTAATTTATTCATTATATTATGATGTTTTATTTATTTTTTTAAGTCAACTATTTTAATTTTTTGATTGTAAACTCTTGACTTTTAATTGGTGTTTTTTCAAGTGGTATATTGCATCAACTGCCACTCTAGCTCCAGCTATTGTAGTATAATATGGCACATTGTGCATTAGGGAAGTCCTTCGAATACTATAACTATCTCTTATGGAGCCTTGAGTTTTTGTTGTATTAATTACCAATGCTATATTATTAGATTTAATTTCATCAACGATATGAGGATCACCTTCCTTAACCTTGTTTATAATTTCTACTTGAATATTATTTTTTAATAAAAATTTAGCAGTGCCTTTAGTTGCTACTAATTTAAAATTCATATTTTTTAATTTCAAAGCAATAGATGGTAGATGAATTTTATTATCATTATCAATTGATATAAAAACTTTTCCTTTAAAAGGCAGAACATTTCCAGCAGCAATTTGACTTTTGATATAAGCAGATAAAAAAGTATCATCTATTCCCATAACTTCCCCAGTTGACTTCATTTCAGGTCCTAAAATTAAATCTACTCCATCAAATTTGTTAAAAGGAAAAACTGATTCTTTAACATTAAAAGTTTTTAATTTTTTTAAATTATAATTGCTAAGTAAATCATTTAGTAATTTGCCCATCATTACTTTTGCTGCTATTTTTGCTATTGGTATACTAGTGGCTTTTGCAACGAATGGCACAGTTCTGCTAGCTCTAGGATTTACTTCGAGTACATAAACTTTCCCATCTTTTATTGCTAATTGAGTATTCATTAGCCCAATTACATTAATTTTATTTGCAATTTTGCTTACTAATTTTGTAATCTCATCTTGGACGGAATTATCAATTGAAAAAGGAGGTAATGAGCAAGCACTATCACCAGAATGAATCCCTGCTTCTTCTATGTGTTCCATTATACCTGCAATATAAATTTTACCAGATACATCTCTGATTAAATCAACATCAACCTCAATTGCATTTTCTAAATATTGATCAACTAAAATAATATTATTAGACGATGCCTCCATTGCATTTTTTGCAAATGATTTTAAATTATCTTCATTGTATGCAATTTCCATCGCTCTTCCTCCAAGGACATAAGAAGGTCTAACCAATACTGGATAACCAATATTTTTAGCTATATTAATTGTTTTTTCTGTTGAATTTGCAAATCCATTAAGTGGTTGAAGAATGTTTAGTTCATTGAGTACAATACTGAATCTATCCCTATCTTCTGCTAAATCTATTGCCTCAGTTGCAGTACCTAAAATTTTTATTCCTTCTTTTTCTATTTCTCTAGAAATTTTAAGAGGAGTTTGCCCTCCAAATTGCACATAAACTCCTAAAACTTTTCCATTTTCAGATTCTTTATTATAAATTTCAATAACACTTTCAGCTGTTAAAGCTTCAAAGTACAATCTATCAGCAGTATCATAGTCTGTAGAAACAGTTTCAGGATTACAATTAATCATAATTGTTTCAATACCCAATTCTTTCAATGCATATACAGCATGAACACAACAATAATCAAATTCAATTCCTTGACCTATTCTGTTTGGTCCCCCACCAAGAATAATGACTTTGTTTTTTTTAGAAGGATTAGACTCACAGTAAGGTTTGTTTTCAAAATTCCAGTCATAAGTAGAATATAAGTAAGGAGTTTTAGATTCAAACTCACCTGCACACGTATCTACCAATCTAAATACGGGTTTTATTTTTTTTTCATTTCTGAAATTTCTAATATCAAACTCTTTTTTTCCAGTTAATTTAGCAATTTTTTTATCACTGAAACCATTTTGTTTTGCTAACAATATTAATTCTTTGTTAAAATCATTGCATAGAAAATTTTCAATCTTTATTATTAATTTAAGTTGATTTATGAACCACTCATCATAATTAGTAACTTTACCAACCTCTTTTACTAATTTTCCTAATCTTAAAGCTTGGCCAATCATCAATAATCTCTGTGATGATTGTGTTTTTAATTCATCAAGAATGTTTTCAGTTGATAAATCAATATTTTTTGGGACATCAAGACCATCTAAATCGTATTCTAGTGAACTAAATCCTTTTTGGAGAGATTCTGTAAAGGATCTACCCATACTCATTGTTTCCCCTACAGATTTCATTGATGTTGTAAGGTTTGAATCAGTCCCAGAAAATTTTTCAAAAGTAAATCTGGGAATTTTGGTTACTATGTAATCTATTGTAGGTTCAAAACTTGCAGGTGTTGTTTGTGTAATATCATTTTTTAATTCATCTAAAGTGTATCCAACAGCAAGTTTAGCAGCAATTTTAGCTATTGGAAATCCTGTTGCTTTTGAAGCTAATGCTGAAGATCTACTAACCCTAGGATTCATTTCAATAACATTTATTTCTCCATTTTCTGGATTAATAGCAAATTGAACATTTGATCCACCTGTATCAACACCTATTTTTCTAAGAACTTTGATACTAGCATCTCTGATAGATTGATATTCTTTATCAGTTAAGGTTAAAGCAGGAGCAATTGTAATACTATCACCTGTATGTACACCCATTGGATCAACATTTTCAATTGAGCAAACAATTATGCAATTATCTTTATTATCTCTTACTACCTCCATTTCAAATTCTTTCCATCCTGCTACTGATTTTTCTATTAAGATTTGATTTGTAGGACTTGCTGACAAACCTCTTTTAATCATTTCTTCATATTGTGTATCAGAGTATGCAACACCGCCACCAGTGCCACCAAGAGTAAAACTAGGCCTAATTACTAATGGTAGTTTTAGATCATTTTTTACTTTTATAGCACTTTCGAAGTTTTCAACTATTGTACTTTCTGGACATTTTAAGCCAATTTCCTTCATCGCATCCTTGAACTTTTGTCTGTCTTCGGCTAATTCAATAGCTTCTGGATTAGCTCCAATCATTTGAATATTATATTTATTCAAAATTCCTAATTTAAATAATTCAATTGATACATTTAGCGCTGTTTGTCCGCCCATTGTTGGTAGTAAAGCATCAGGCTTTTCAATTTTAATTATTTCTTCTATAAATTCTTTTGTAATTGGCTCGATATAAGTATGATCAGCTAATTCTGGATCAGTCATAATAGTTGCTGGGTTAGAATTTATTAATACAATATCATATCCTTCATCTTTTAGAGATTTGCATGCTTGGGCTCCAGAATAATCAAATTCACACGCTTGCCCTATAACTATCGGTCCTGCACCAATTATTAAGATTTTTTTTATATTTTTTCTTTTAGGCATTTTTATCCACTAATTTATAAAATTCATCAAAAAGATACTTACTATCGTGCGGTCCCGGACTAGCTTCTGGATGATATTGAACACTAAATATTGGTAAAGATTTATGTTTAATGCCTTCGTTACTTCCATCAAATAAAGATATATGAGTTTCTATTATCTCATCAGAAAAAGAATGTCTGTCAACTTCAAAACCATGATTTTGTGAGGTAATTTCAACTTTATTATTAGATAAATTTTTTACAGGATGATTTGCACCTCTGTGACCTTGAAACATTTTTTTTGTTTTAGCATTAAGAGCAATACTTAAAATTTGATGACCAAGACAAATTCCAAAAATTGGAATTTTTAAATCAATAATACTCATTATTGTTGATCTTATAACTTTTGTAGTCGCGTAAGGATCACCCGGTCCATTAGATAAAAATATTCCTTTTGGATTATTCTTCATTATTTCATCAATAGAAGATGATGAGTTTAATATTGTAGTTTGAAAATTAAAACTTTTTAAACTCCTTAGTATATTATGCTTAATTCCAAAATCTAAACAAACAATTGGATAGTTTTTATAATTTTCCGTTTTTATATTGTTTGAATTCCAAATATTTTCTTTCCATTCATATCTTTCTTTTGTTGAAACTATTGAAGCTAAATCTAAATTTTCTAAACCATTCCAATCTTCAACCTTATTTTTTAGAGTTTTGATGATATCTTTACTATTTCCAAAATAAACTATTGCAGCTTTTTTTGCTCCTTCATTTGATAATTTTTTTGTTAAATAGCGAGTATCAACATTAAAAATACAGGGTATGTCATTTTTTTTTAAAAAAGTATTTAAATCATCTTTAGCTCTCCAATTAGAAAAAGTTGAAATTGATTGATTTATTATACATCCTTCAGCATATATCTTTGACGATTCTGAGTCTTCTAAGTTTGTTCCTACTATTCCTATATGTGGAAAAGTGAATGTAATTATTTGTTTAGCGTAAGACGGGTCAGTCAATGTTTCCTGATATCCTGTTTGTGAGGTATTAAAACATATTTCAGCTATAGCAGCTTTTTTTGCACCCAAACCTTGACCCCATAATATTTCACCATTCTCTAAAATTAAAGCAGCTGAAGGTGGACGTAGTTGTGGGATTTTATCTAAGTCATTCAGCATTTTATTGGAAGCAAAATGAGGGATTAGTAGGCATTTTAAAAACCTTAGTCAAGCATTAGTTGAAAATAATAGTAACAGTTATATTAGTGAACTTAAGTTAATTAATTCGATTCTAAGAGGTAATTATTTATGAGCATAAGAGAAGATATAGATAATAAATACAAACAATCTATGAAAGATCAAAATACAGATATTACAAATACACTACGTTTAGTAAAAAGTGCTATAAAAGACAAAGATATAGCTGCTAGAAGTAATGGAAATAATGAAGGTATACCAGATAAAGAAATTTTAGGACTTTTACAAAATCTTGTGAAACAGCGTAAGGATTCAATTGAAGCTTTCAAAACAGCAGATAGAAAAGATTTAATTGAAAAGGAAGAAATAGAAATTAAGATAATAAATGTTTTTTTACCTGATCAAAAAGATGAAGAACAAACAATTAAATTAATAGAAGAAATAATTCAATCTAATAATTTAAGCTCAATAAAAGACATGGGGAGGCTTATGGGAATTGTAAAAAATAATTTTTCTGGACAAGTCGATATGGGTTTAGTTGGCAAAATTGCAAAATCAAAACTTGAAAATTAATGGCATTTACAAAATTCGATTTAGAAACAATTAAGTCTAAAATCCAATTATCTTCAGAAATAGAAAAAAAAACAAAAGTAATAAAAAAAGGAAAAGATTTTTGGTGTTGTTGTTTGTTTCACAATGAAAAAACTCCATCATGTAAAATTAACAATGATCTCGGTTCTTACTATTGCTTTGGATGTGGTGCCAAAGGTGATATCTTCACCCTGTATACTGATTTATACAATTATACTTTTTTAGATGCGGTTAAAGAATTAGCGCATAAAACAGGTGTGCAAATAAATTTTGAAAGTTCAAGCTATTCACCACAACAAGATAATCTTTACAAAATACTTGAATTATCAACAGTATGGTTTCAAGAAAATTTACAGATTAATAATAATGAATGTCAAAAATATTTAGAATCACGGTTACTTAGCGAAGAAACTATAAAATCTTTTAGATTAGGATATTCATACAATTCTAAATCTACTCTTTACAATTATTTAAAAAGTCATTCATTTCAAGATGAAGAAATTTTAAAAAGCAATGTCGTAAAACTTGATAAAAATAATAAAATAAGAGACTTTTTTTATAAAAGACTTATTTTTCCAATAACAAATTTACAGGATAAAGTTGTGGGCTTTGGAGGTAGAGTTTTGGATAATTCTGATCCAAAATATATCAATTCTCCTGAAAGTGTTTTTTTTAAAAAAAGAAATTTACTTTATAATTTACAACTGGCAAAAAAAACTGCCAGACAAAAAAAGAATTTATTAGTTTGTGAAGGTTACATGGATGTAATTGCTTTATATCAAGCTGGTATAAAGAGCGTCGTTGCCCCTCTAGGAACTTCATTTACAGAAGATCAACTTTTACTATCCTGGAGATATGTTGATAAACCAACAATCATGTTTGATGGTGATAATGCTGGTGTAAAAGCATCCTATAAAGCAGCTTTAATGTCACTTCCTCATCTTATAC
>CACEPG010000026.1 GCA_902561355.1 uncultured Alphaproteobacteria bacterium | reverse complement strand
AGAGCTTATCAAGATTTTATACATAAAAATAAAATTAAAAATTGGTGTGTATTTAAATCGCAAATTTGTTTAATAAAAAATAATGACTAAAGAAAAGATAATAGTAAGTTCATGCGATAACAAATATTTTCATTTATTAAAAGAATTATTTCTGTCAATTAAAAAAACAAATTTATTTAATGAATATGATTTTGCTGTTTTAGATACAGGTATGGATTTAAATCAATTAAATTATTTAAAAGATAACAAAGTTATAATAGCTAAAGCAAGGTGGGATGTGAAAGTTCCTCAATATAAGATTTTAGGTCGTAATCATTTAAAAACCCAAACTGCTAGAGCTTTTTTACCCGACTATTTTCCTAATTTTAAAATATATATATGGTTAGATGCAGATCTTTGGTTAAATGATGAAGATTCTTTTCTTCTTTATGAAAAAGGTGCATTTAAAAATAGTTTAGCAATTACACCTCAAGTAGATAGAGCTTATTATAAACTAGCAAGTGTAGAGTGGTTTTTTAATTTTCCTAAAAGAATTAAAACTATTAACTATAAAAATATTGGAAAATCTGTTTCAAAAAAATTAGCAAAAAAATACGCCTTTCATGCAACACTTAATGCAGGTGCATTTGCTATTAAATCAAATAGTTTAATCTGGGATGTTTTTCAGAAAAATGTAAAATTAGCTTCTAAAAAAGGTAGGATTTTTGGTACTGATCAAGTTGCTCTAGCTTTAAGTGTTTATGAAGATAAAATTCCTACTGAGTTTTTGCCTTCATATTGCAATTGGATGTGTGAATTTAATTTACCATTTTTTGATGAAAACAAAAAAATTTTTATAGAACCTTACTTACCACATAATCCTATAGCTTTAATTCATTTAGCAGGCTTGGATAAGATTAGAAGTAACAAACATATGCTTTCAAGTATTAAAACATTAAATGGTAATGTAATTCAAAGATCATTAAGATTTAATGTTTAAATTTGATAAGCTAGTTTTTGGAGATCTTGGTTGGGGTGATGAGTTTCTTTTTGCAACTTTAATGACATTAACTGTTAGTATTCTTTCAATGGGCTTGGGTTTGTTTTTAGCTATAATTACAGTTTGGGCCAAACTTATAAAATCAAGAATTACAAAATTTGTTGCTAATTTTTACACTACAGTAATTAGGGGTATTCCTGAATTATTAGTAATTTATTTAATTTTTTTTGGAGGCAATGCCGTTGTAATGAGTATAGCGAAAATATTTGGATATAACGGATATATTGAATTAAATGCTTTAACCATAGGTACAATCGCTATAGCTTTTATATCAGCAACTTATTCTAGCGAAGTAATTAGAGCTGCTTATTTATCTGTTAATAAAGGTCAAATCGAGGCTGCAAAAGCTATGGGTTTAAATAAAGTGAATATATTTATTAAAGTTTTAGCTCCTCAAATTATTCGTCATGCCTTACCAGGTATTGGCAATGTTTGGCAAATTACATTAAAAGATACATCTTTGATATCTGTTACAGGGTTAGTAGAAATTATGCGGCAATCCAGGATTTCATCAAATGTTGAACATTCTCCTCTTACATTTTTAGTAACAGCTGCTTTTCTTTATTTATTCTTAACCACTTTTTCTGGAAAGTTTTTTAAAACATTAGAGTATAAATTTTCGAAAGGATATAATTAATGGAAGATTTTTTTTTAACGATTAAAGAATTATTGATAATAAAAAATTTTTTTTTAGTTATAAGAGGCTTAGATAATACTCTTTTATTATTAATAATTTCATTACCGATAGGATTTGTTTTATCTTTAATTTTTGCTTTAGGAAGAGTTTCAAAAATAAGAATAATTTCTAAATCTATTGCAGCCTATATATTTATAATTAGAGGCACTCCTTTATTGGTTCAAATTTATCTAATCTATTTTGGATTGGGTTCAATAAAAGCAATTCGTGATAGTTTTCTATGGTATCTTTTGAAAGAGCCTTTTTGGTGTGGTGTTATAGCACTAACAATAAATACAGTAGCTTATGGAAGTGAGATCTTTAGAGGAGGAATACAGTCTATTAGTAAAGAACAAATAGAATCAGGCAAGGCTTTAGGGTTTGGGAAAATTATGATGATGAGAAAAATTATATTACCAATAGCTATAAGAAAAGTTTTACCTTCATATGGTAATGAATTAATTTTAATGGTTAAAGCTACATCATTAGTGAGTTTAACCACTTATATGGAAATGACAGGTATAGCTAGAAAAATTATGGCTAAAACATTCGCTCCAGTCGAAGCATTTATTGCTGCAGGTATACTGTATCTTTTTTTGAATTTTTTAATGGTGCAATTTGTCAAATACTTAGAATGGAAATATAATCCTCATTTAAGGTTATCAAATTAATCATACCTAAATTTCATAACCAGCAGAGTAAATAGTTTTTTCTAAATAATTGTATCCAATTTTTGCATACTTGAAAGGATTTGCTTTTTTTGGATCTTGCTCTGCTTCTATTATTAACCATTCCTGATATTTATTTTCATATAGAATATCAAATAAAGGTTGATAATCAATGCAGCCATCACCAGGAACTGTAAAAACTCCTTCTAAAAAAGATTCTCTGAAACTTAAGTCATTTTGAATTGAGTTGGTTAAAATATCTTTTCTTATATCTTTGCAATGAATATGATTTATTCTTTTAATGTATTTTTTTAAAATTGATTTGTAGTCTGCTTGCGCAAATAATAAATGACCTGTGTCATATAAAAGAAATGTATTATCATTTGTATTTTCCATAAATTTATTAACATCATCTTCAGTTTGAATAATAGTTCCCATATGTTCATGATAGGACATAGGGATACCAATATCTGCTAATCGATTTGAAATTTCATTTATCTTATAACAATATTCTTTCCATTCACTTAATTCTAATTTTGGTCTTAAAGACAAAGGTTTTTTTGCTTCACCTTGAATTGAGCCTGAAACATCAGCAAAAATAAATATATCGCCACCCACCATTTTGAGAAGATTTAAATGATCTTGCATTGCTGACCATTCATCCAATACTGAACGTTTTCTTAAATTTGATCCATACCACCCACCCGGCATTTTAAGTTTAAATTTACTAATTAGAAAGTTAGTTATACCTGGATTTCTTGGAAATTTACCGCCTAACTCGATGCCGGTGAATCCAGCTTGTGACGCTTCTTCTAAACATTTTTCAATTGGAGTATCTCCACCAAGTTCAGGCATATCATCATTACTCCATGCAATAGGAGCTATTCCTAATTTAATTTTCATGATATTTTATTATTTCATGATAGTGTAAAAATAAAGAACTTATTTATGAATATTTTAATAGTAGATGGAAATGAAAAGGAGGCTTCTGATCGGTATATAGAAATTGGTATGGATACTCAATATGAAGTCTATTCTAAGGTTATAAATTCATTAAGTAATAATAAATTTAATATAACAATAGTCCACCCAGCTTTCAAAAATCAATATTTGCCAAATGGAGTTAGTTTAGATGATTTTGATGGTATTGTATGGACAGGTAGTCTTCTAAATATCTATGATATGTCCCCTTCAATAGTAAGTCAAATTGAGCTTGCTAAAACATTATTTAAGATGAAAAATAAAATTTTTGGAAGTTGCTGGGGATTGCATGTTTTAGTTACTGCAGCTGGAGGAAAAATTAGAAAAAATCCTAATGGTCTTGAAGCGGTGATAGCAAAAAAAATTAATATAAATGAAGCTGGGAATGCTCATAATTTGTATAAAGGAAAGAAAAAAATTTTTGATGCATTTTGTTGGCATTATGACGATACGGAATATTTACCTCAAGATGCGGTAATTCTTTCATCTAACCATATGAGTGCAGTGCAGTCACTTTATTTTAATAAAAATAATTCCAATATATGGGCAGTTCAATATCATCCTGAATTTGATCCAATTTGGATTGGAGGTTTAATGAAACAACGCGAAGCTATACTTTTAAATCACAAAGCATACGAATCAAAAAGTGCATTTGATGAAGAAAAAGATTTTTTTTTAAACTTCGAAGATCCTAAATATAAAAATAAAATTAAAGAATTTGATGATCTAGTTAATGTAAAGTCCCATACTTTGGAATTAGCTAATTGGATTGAAGAACTTAAGAATTAAGTGTTATTAATACTTTAATAGTTTTATTCCATTTTTTAATTAAAGGTGTTAGTTTTTTTTTGCTTATTTTAGGATTTGCAATTTTATTTTGTTTCCATAATTTTTCAATTTGTTTTGTATTTTTTATAATACCGGAATTTAATGCAGCTAAATAAGCTACTCCCAAAGAAGTGGTCTCAATATTTTTAGGTTTTATAATTTTAATTTGTGTTACATTTGACAAGCTCTGAAGAAAATTATTATTATTAATCATTCCGCCATCAACTCTCATTTCCCTAATTTTTATTTTAGAGTCTTTTTGCATTGCTTTAATTAAATCAAGGGTTTGAAAAGAAAGACTATCAATTGTTGCTTTAATTATATCTTCTTTACTTGTATTTCTTGTTATTCCAAATATTGCTCCCCTAACATTAGGTTCCCAATAAGGTGCCCCAAGGCCTGTTAAGGCTGGGACAAAAGTAATATTTTCTTCTAAATTTGCTTTTGAATAAAGAAGGTCGCTTTTGTTTGCTTCTTTGAAAAAAGACATTTTATCTCTAAGCCATTGAATTGCAGAACCAGCAACAAAAATACTGCCTTCATAACAATACATTTTTTTTCCTTTGATTTTATATGCTACTGTAGTTAATAATTTATTTGAAGAACTTTTGAATTTATTGCCAATATTCATTAAAAGAAAACATCCAGTTCCATAAGTACTTTTTGATTGTCCTGTATTAAAACATGCTTGCCCTATTGTAGCGGATTGTTGATCTCCAGCCATTCCGCCTATCTCAATGTTTCCACCAAATAATCTAGTTGTTCCAAAATTATACGCATTTTCAACTACTCGAGGCAATATAGATTTTGGTATATTGAATAGCCTTAAAAGAGTATTAGACCATTCTTCTTTTTTTGAATCAAAAATCATTGTCCTTGAAGCATTTGTTATATCAGTTAAATGTGACTTTCCTTGAGTTAAATTCCATAATAACCAACTATCAATAGTTCCAAATAATAAATTATTTTCATTTAATATTTTTTTTGCTTTTGGATTATTATCTAAGATCCATTTAATTTTTGTTGCAGAAAAATAAGGATCTAAAACTAATCCAGTTATTTTTTGAATTAAAATGTCTTTTTTAAAGTTTTTAAGTTTTTTGCAATAATCAGAAGTCCGCCTGTCTTGCCAAACTATAGCTTTATTAATTGGTTTTCCAGTTTTTTTATTCCATAAAACTGTAGTTTCTCTTTGATTAGTAATGCCAATAGATATAATTTGAAAGGGATTTAATCTATTTTTTTTAATTAATTTTGAAATTAAAAATTTAGTATCTTTCCAAATTTCCAATGCATCATGTTCAACCCATCCATCTTTTGGAAAATATTGCTTAAATTCTTTCTGAACAATACTGCATATATTAAATTTATTATCATAAAGAACAACTCTAGAGCTTGTTGTTCCTTGATCTATTGATAAAATATATTTTTTCATGATTATGTATCAATTTGTTTTAAAAAATTAGCATTCTCTTTAATAAATTTAAACCTAAATTCAGCTTTTTTACCCATCAATGTTTCGAATAAATTATCAGTTTCTTTAATTTCTTTTTTTCCATTGTAAGTGTTTATTTTTATTAATTTTCTTTGATCTATACTCATTGTTGTTTCTTTTAGTTGAAGGGCTGGCATTTCACCCAAGCCTTTAAATCGAGTTACAAAAGGATTAATTGATTTAAACTCTTTTTCTATTATTTTTTCTTTTTCTTTATCATTATATGCATAGAATGATTTATCTTTATTATAAATTTTAAATAACGGAGGCATCGCCAAATACAATCTGTTGCTATCAATTATTTGTTTCATATATTTATAAAAAAAAGTAATCAAAAGAGTAGCTATATGTGACCCATCAACATCAGCATCTGTCATCAAAATAATTTTTTCATATCGTAATTTTGATAATTGAAAATTTTTACCTAATCCGCAACCAAGTGATTGTATAAGGTTCTGGATTTCGTTGTTATCTGCAATTTTTGATAAACTTACATTAAAGACATTTAAAATTTTTCCTCTTAAAGGAAGAATAGCTTGCAATTCTCTATTTCTTGCTTGTTTAGCAGAACCACCGGCACTATCACCTTCCACAATAAATAGTTCTGTATTTTCTATATTTTTACTTGAACAATCTACTAACTTACCAGGTAAACGGTTTCTTTCTTTAATTGATTTTCTCTCAAGTTCTTTAATTTTTGTAAGGTCAGTTCTTAATAGAGATCTTTCAATTAAAGATTCCAAAAGGGTATGTGCAATTTTTTTATTAGAATTTAACCATAACAAAAATTCATTTTGACATAAATTTTCTATATTTTTTTGAAGATTAGGCATGATTATTCTTTTTTTTGTTTGACCTTCAAAACTTGGCTCATTGATGAAGATTGAAATAAAAATGTCAGAGTAATCAATAAAGTCATTAATATTTATGTTTGATATTTTGCTAAATTGATTTTTTTTACCATATAGTTTAATTGATTTTAGAAGACCATTTTTAACACCATTTTCGTGAGATCCTCCGTCAGGAGTTTCAATAGTATTACAAAATGAAATGAGAGAAGATTTTTCATTATTATTAAATGAAATAAAAATCTCACATTTTTCATTTTGGTTAAAATTATTATTTATTGAAAAACACTTATCAAACATTTTATTTTTATTTGAATTTTTTTCGTTTAAATAATCTTGAATTCCATTTTTATAGTAAAACAAGGCTTTTGCTGGGGTTTTATCAAAAATTAATTCTTTATCTATTTTATAATTAATTGATGTGCCGCCAACTAGAACAGCTTTCATTTTTATAAATTCAAATAATTTTTTTGGTATGAAATTAATATTTTCAAAAATTTCTTCATCAGGACAAAAAGTAATTTCAGTTCCTTTTAATTTATTTGAGCATTTTTCAATTTTAATTTTTGATTTAATTTTTCCTTGTGAATATTTTTGAGTGTAAATTTTACCTTTTTTATAAACTTTGACTTCTAGACTAGAGCTTAAAGCATTAACAACTGATATTCCAACACCATGAAGACCTCCAGATGTCTTGTATGCAGTATCATTAAATTTACCACCGGCATGTAAAGTAGTTAAAACTATTTCAATAGCTCGTTTATTTTTATACTTGGGGTGAAAGTCTACAGGTATACCTCTCCCATTATCTTTTATTGTTACAAAGCCATCTTTTTTATAATGAAAATCAATTTCCGTAGCATGACCTGACACTACTTCATCTATACTGTTATCCAAAACTTCATTTACTAAATGATGAAGACCAGCCTCATTTGTACCGCCAATATACATTCCTGGACGCTTTCTAACTGGTTGTAAACCCTCTAAAATCTCTATATTTTTAGCATCATAATTATTTTTTTTTGTCATTAGTTAAGTATTTACCAAAACTATTAAACATTTCACATAAAAAAAACCGCTAAATAATTTTAGCGGTTTTTTTAATATTTTATATAATACTAGTTTAAACGTCGTAATAAAGGTTAAATTCATGAGGATGAGGTCTTAAATCCATTGGACTAACTTCATTCTCTCTTTTGTAAGATATATAACTTTCAATATTATCTTTTGTAAATACGTTTCCTTCTAATAAATATTTATGGTCTTTTTCTAAAGCGCTTAAAGATTCTGCTAGTGAACCAGGAGTTGAAGGTATTTTTGCAAGAACACTTGCCGGCGCTTCATATATATTAATATCAGTTGGCTTACCCGGATTAATTTTATTTTTTACTCCATCTAAGCCTGCCATCAAAATTGCAGAAAAAGCAAGATAAGGATTTGAGGAAGGGTCCGGACATCTAAATTCAACTCTTTTAGCCTTTGGACTAGCCGTATAATTATTAGGAATCCTTACAGAAGCTGTTCTGTTTGCTTGAGAGTAAGCTATGTTTACTGGAGCTTCAAAACCAGGAACTAAACGTTTATATGAATTAGTTGTAGGAGCGCAAAATGCCAACAAAGATGGTGCATGCTTTAATATTCCGCCTATATAATGAAGTGCAAAATCACTTAAGTCTGCATAGTTGCCCTTTTTATACATAAGAGTTTTATTTTTTTTCCAAACGCTTGAATGGACATGCATTCCAGAACCATTATCTTCAAAAAGTGGTTTAGGCATAAATGTAGCAGTAAGCCCATGTTGTTTCGCAACATTCTTAACAACATATTTGTATCTTAATAAATCATCAGCCATAGATAAAAGTGGTGAAAATTCTAAATCTATTTCACATTGTCCGCCAGTAGCTACTTCATGATGCGATGCTTCAACATTAATTCCGATTTCTTCCATAGTTAAAACCATTTCTGTTCTTACATCTTGTAAACTATCAGAGGGAGGTAGAGGAAAGTAGCCCCCTTTATGTCTAGGTTTGTGACCTAAATTTGGATTTTCCTCTCTTCCAGTATTCCACGCCCCTTCAGCAGAGTCTACTTCATGAAAAGCAAAATTTGATCCTGAATCGTATTTTACATCATTAAAAACAAAAAATTCTGCTTCAGGACCAAAGTAAGCAGTATCACCTAAGCCAGATGACTTTAAATATTTTTCAGCTTTTTTTGCAATGTATCGAGGATCTCTTGAATAACTTTTGTAAGTTATTGGATCAACTACATCACAATAGAATGCAATAGTTTTTTCAGAATAAAAAGGATCTATATATCCAGTTGTTACATCAGGCACCATTGTCATATCACTATTTTCAATTGATTGAAAACCTCTTACAGAAGATCCATCAAAACCAACACCATCAACAAATAAAGCTTCTGTCAAATATTTTACTGGAATTGATATATGATGTGTTGATCCAGGCATATCAGTAAACCGAAGATCAACCATTTTAATATTATTGTTTTTAATTTTTTTTAATAACTCCTTTGGAGTTTTGCAGTTAAATTTCATAATCACCTCATACAATACAAATTACTATCCTTACTCACTAAGGGCAGTATGACTTTTGTCATGCTCTAGTTATGAAATCTGCTTTTATGCGCGTTCCTTCAGCTCTAGCTTACTTCCGACCCTAAGGGTTGAACGATTTATAACTTTTGCATGCGTTCCTTCGATCAAAAGATCTACTTCCGATTTAACCAAATGATTAAATTGAACGATTGCGGCTTAAATATTGATTTATAATTAAAAGTAAAGAAAAAATTAGACAGCATCAATGTCTTTTTCACCAGTTCTGATTCTAATAACTTGTTCTATATTTGATATAAATATCTTTCCATCACCAATTTTTCCAGAATATGCAGCTTTTTTTATAGCTTCGATTGCTTTCTGTTCATTCTCATCATCTACAATAATTTCAACTTTCATTTTAGCTAGAAATTCATCATCGTATGTTTCACTAGTTTCCACACCTCCTTTTGAACCTCTTTGTCTACCAAATCCTTTAACATCTAAAACTGTCATTCCAGAAACACCAACTTCATGAAGAGCATCTTTTACTAATGATAACTTAAATGGCTTAATTATAGCTTCTATTTTTTTCATATTGAAGAAATTCTATAAAGTGCTTTTTCTAAATTTTCTAATGAATTCGCATAACTTATTCTAATAAAATCATTAGCACTATCTCCAAAGCTTGTTCCTGGAACTAAAGCAACACCTTTTTCATTTAAAGCTATTTCTGAAAAATCATTACCTTTCATTCCTTTTGATGAAATATTTGGAAATGCATAAAAAGCTCCACCAGGTTCAAAACAAGAAATGTTCTTTAATTTGTTTAAATTTTCATGAACAAAATTTTTTCTTTTTTGAAATTCCTTTACAATATTATTTACTTCATCTTGAGGACCTCTTATAGCTTCTAAACCAGCATATTGAGATATTGAACTTGGACAAGAATGATCATTGACACATAGTTTATTAGCATATTCAATAATTTTATTTGGCCAAACACTCCAACCTAATCTCCATCCCGTCATACAAAATGTTTTACTCCAACCTTCCAAAATAATTAATCTTTCTTTTATTGATGAGTATTTAAGTAATGAGGGCATTAAATTTTCTTCAAAAATAATTTTACTATAAATCTCATCGCTTAGAATGTAGCAATGACTATATTTTTCTAACAATTTAACTAATTTATCTATTTTTTCTTTATTCATAAAGGAGCCGGTAGGATTATTAGGATTATTTATAATTATCAAACTTGTTTTTTTTGTTATTAAAGACTCAAGCTCATCTAAATTGATTTCAAAATTGTCTTCTTCTTTTAATTTAAGTGGTACAGCTTTAGCGCCACTAAAATTAATCATTGATCTGTAAATGGGAAATCCAGGATCTGGATATATAATTTCATTGCCTTCACCACCAAAAATCAAAGAACAAAAAAAAATTGTAGGCTTACCCCCTGGAGTTATAAGAATATTTTCAGGACTAATATTTGCTTTGTGGTCTGAATAAATCATTTCCGAAATTGCTTCCCGCAAAATTAATATCCCATTTGAAGGAGTATATCCGTGATAACCATCTTTTATTGCTTTAATAGCAGCTTCTTGAATATTTTTTGGAGTAGGAAAATCTGGTTGTCCAATACCTAAATTAATAATATCTTTACCTTCAGAGGCTAATTTATTTGCTTTTGCCAATATCGCAAATGCTGATTCTGTCTCAAGATTAATAATTCTTTTTGAAAGTGCCATAATTTTGGTATAGCAATTTTACTAAATTAATAAACTTCAAAATTTATTAATTGTATGGCGAACGTAGCTCAGTTGGTTAGAGCGCGGCCTTGTGGTGGCCGATGTCGTGGGTTCGAATCCCATCGTTCGCCCCAAAATATAAAGATTTCTTTTAATTTTTACTTTCACTATTGTTTTTTATTTTAATCAACATAAAAGCGGAAAATAAAGGGGCCGGTGGTGGAATTGGTAGACACGCTAGATTTAGGTTCTAGTGCCGCGAGGTATGAAGGTTCAAGTCCTTTCCGGCCTACCATTAGAGAGTAAAAGGATGAACATAAAAGAAATAAAATCTGAGACTTTATACAAAGAATACTCACTTGAGATACCCTATGATGAAGTTGATCATTTAATAGATAATAAAATAAAAGAATTAATCCCAACAGTTACACTGCCTGGTTTTAGGAAAGGAAAAGCACCAGTCAATATTGTTAAAAAAAAATATGAATCAAATATTCTCTCTGAGGTAATCGAAAAAATAGTTCAAGAAAAAACAAAAAGTTTACTTGATGATAAAAAACTTAAACCTTTCAGGCAACCAAGAGTAGATTTAAAAAAATATGAAAAACAACAACCTGTTCAAATAGAAATTAAAATAGATTTAGAACCAGAAATTAAACTAAAAAATTTTAAAGATTTAAAACTTAACAAATATCAAATACAATTAGATAAAAAAACTATAGAAGATAACTATAATAAATTTATATCCTCTCAACAAAATTTTAAAAAAATAGAAAATAATAGATCTGTAAAAATTTCTGACAAAATTACTATTAACCTTTTAACCAAAAACGAATCAGTTCCTGATTTTTTAAAATCACAAAAAAATCTTCCTATTATAACTGACTCTGAGTATCAAATTTTACCTGAATTAAGCAAAAAAATAATTCAAAAAAAATTAAAAGTTGGAGATAAAATAGTTTTAAATTTTGATATATCAACCGTTATTAACTCTAGTGAAGCTAAAGAAGCTGAATTTGATATTGAAATATTATTGATAGAAGAAGCTATTCCATTTAAAATAACTAATGATTATCTTGAAAAAAATGGATTTAAATCTGTAGATGAATTGAAAGAAAATTTAAAAAAAAATATTACTTCTCAATATCAAAATGGAATTAAGCAAATTGAAAAAAAACAACTAATGGATGTTCTGGAATCTGAGCATAAGTTTGATTTGCCCAAAGGAATTCTTGACGAAGAATTTCACAGTATATGGCACAGATTAGAACATGCAAAAAAAGATAATACTTTAGATAAAGATGATAAAAATTTAACCGATAAAGAACTTAAGGAAAGATACAAAAAAATTTCTGAGAGAAGGGTTAAATTAGCGATATTGCTTCAATACATAGCTAGAAATGATAATATTTCTGTAAATGAAAAAGAATTAACTGAAGGAATGATTAATTATTCTTCTCAATATCCGGGACAAGAAAAACAAATTCTTGAATATTTTAAAAAAAATCCTTCTAGTATAGAATCTATTAGGGGGCCAATTTTAGAACAAAAAGTAATCGATAATATAACTTCAAAATCAGAATTTTCAAAAATAAAGTTATCAGTTAAAGATTATATTAAACTTGAAGAAAAAACGTTTAAAATTAATAACAAGGAAAAATAATATGAATAAATCTATTGATTATATAACTAATAATTTAGTTCCAATGGTTGTTGAGCAATCTTCGAGAGGAGAGAGAGCATATGATATATATTCAAGGCTTTTAAAAGAAAGAATTATTTTTCTAACCGGCCCTATAGATGACAATATATCGAGCTTGATTTGCGCTCAATTATTATTCTTAGAATCAGAAAATCCTAAAAAAGAAATTTCTTTTTACATTAACTCACCCGGTGGAATAATTTGGTCTGGACTAGCTATATATGATACAATGCAATACATATCACCAAAAATTATGACAATATGTGTTGGCCAAGCAGCTTCTGCTGGCTCTCTATTATTAACAGCTGGAGAAAAAGATATGCGCTTTTCTTTACCAAACTCAAGAATAATGGTTCATCAACCTAGTGGTGGTTTTCAGGGACAGGTTACAGATATAGAAATTCATACCAATGAAATAAAAAAAACTAAAATTAGGTTGAATGAAATATATGCTAAACATACTGGAAAAAAAATTCAAGAAATTACAGAAATTATGGAAAGAGATAAATATTTTTCTCCTGATGAAGCTATCAAATTTGGATTAATAGATAAGGTTATTAAAAATAGAACTTAATGAATAAAAAAAACGATAAAGAATCTTTGTTTTGTTCCTTTTGTGGGAAAAGTCAAAAAGAAGTAAAAAAGTTAATTGCCGGACCAACTGTATTTGTATGTGATGAATGTGTTGAGTTATGCATGGACATTATTAAAGAGGATACAAAAAATAGTAAAACTAAATTAAAAAAGGATATTCCAAAACCATCTGAAATTAATAAGTTTTTAGATGATTATGTAATAGGTCAGGATAAAGCAAAAAAAAATTTATCAGTAGCTGTATACAATCATTATAAAAGACTTTCAAATTCATCATATGGAGAGGTTGAAATTTCAAAATCTAATATACTTTTAGTTGGTCCAACTGGAACTGGTAAAACTTTACTTGCACAAACTTTAGCCAAAATTTTAGATGTCCCATTTACAGTTGCAGATGCAACAAGTTTAACTGAGGCAGGTTATGTAGGTGAAGATGTAGAGAATATAATTTTAAAATTACTTCAAGCATCAGATTACAATGTAGAAAGAGCACAAAAAGGCATTGTATATATTGATGAAATAGATAAAATTGGAAGAAAGAGTGATAACCCTTCTATCACTAGAGATGTCTCTGGTGAAGGAGTCCAACAAGCTCTTTT
>CACEPG010000025.1:10000-14325 GCA_902561355.1 uncultured Alphaproteobacteria bacterium | reverse complement strand
ACTCCTTAGACTTAAAATAATTAAATACTAACTTTCTAGATTCCTCTATTAACTTTGTATAATTGCTTGTATTTACAAATTTGATAGAATTTTTATTTTTAAAAACTGGTGAATAATAAACTTTTCTTCCAAGTAATAAGTTTAATAATATTATAAAACGTCCATAAAACTTGTGAGAAAAAACGTACATATTATTTAATTGTCAATTAACTTATTTGATAAAATATAAGCTCTTTTAAAATAATTTTTACCTAAAATTTCTTCCAGCCATAGAGGAATGTTATTACCTCTAAATGGATGCTTTTGTTTAGTTGCCCATAGAAATCTTATTTTTGTAGCAGTATCAATTATTTCCCATTCTGAATCAAAAAATTTTTTAACTATTTCAAATGATTTTTTTTTGTATATAGGTCTTCCTTTTGAATGTAGAAAATATGTAGGTAAAGTCATAACAATAGATAAAAAATATTTCATCTGATACATAGTTTTTTTATCTTTATAGTTTTCTAGTAGATACTTGTTTTTATATTTATGATGTTCTAGGAAGCCATTTTTATATGCATTAAATAATAAATTATTTATAGATTTCAAATGATTAATTGGATAATTATTATTAATATTCTCGAATAAAATTAATTTTCTTTCATTGATAAGGGATTTACTTTTTTCTAATACTTTAGATGGTAGCATAAAAGATTTATAATTTTTAAGATATTTTTGTGGGCAAAAAATAAATCCATGATGTTGTATTGGGTCAATTTCATACAAATATTTTTTAATTTTTATTATAAATTTTTTTAGTTTCTTTAAATTATTGTGATCAGCCAAAACATTATTCTTAATTATTACGTAAGTATCTAAATCACTCCATCCTTTAATATAGTCTCCTGTTGAAAAACTACCATGAATCAAAAAATCAAAAAAATAATGTTTATTTTTTTTTACTTCGTTAGAAAGCTTCTTAAATATTTTAGCATAATCTTTGTCTTTTTTATTTATAATTTTCATTGAATAATTAGGAATTTTAACCATTTTCCTAATTAGTTTTTTTTTAGGAGATATTTTAAGAAGTTTGAAATATGAACTTATATTTTTTGAAACAAGATCATCTAAATATTGATCGTTATTAGTGAGAGTGTCATCATTCAAATACCAATTAATTAACTTATTAAATTCTAGCATATTTTCTGAATTTTTAGGCATTATATCCATACCTTATTAGCCCCTTACTGATTTTTACAGACCTAAGAAATTTTTTATTATTTTCAGCAAGATTTATTTTTTTAATTAATAATTTTTTATAATCTAAATTTAATTTAGTATTTTTATAATTAAAATAATTGTATTTTTTTTTCATTGTTCTTGAAATTGAATTTTTTTGATTAGCTAATTCAGAAAAATGAGAATAAAATGATTTTGATATATAAATATTATTTTTTGTAGATTTTTTTTCAATTTTTAAAATTTTATTTATATTATTAGTAAAAATAATATAATTATTTTTTATAATTTCGTACTTAATTTCTTCTTTATACTTTGTATGTAACAATTGATGTGTATGAAATTTGGAAAAATATATACTATATTCATGATAATATTTTTTTGATATAAATATCGAAAAGTTTATTAATTTAATCAACCTAACTTCTATATTTTTAATTTTATGCCAATCACGTCTTAATATATTTGTTTCTTTTATAATTAAATTTATATTTTTTTTATAACCAATAAATTTTTTAATAGATTTTAGAGAATAGCATAATGAATTTAGAACACATAATGAGTTACTAATATTAACTGTTTTATTATTAATAATATTTTGTAATCTCAATATTCTTTCAGGTATCCAATCATTTATTGAAATTTGAACTAATAATTTGGCTTCTATTTGACTAGGTTTAATATAATTTAGTTTTTTACCATAAATTAAAGATAAATTAAATTTATCAAAATATTGGATGTTTTTAAAAGTTTCACTATCCATTTTAATAACATTTCCAAATTTAATTAAGTCATATAATTCATTATCTATATTAATAAAATCATATTTGTTTTTATTTAAAATTTTTTTTTTAGTTTTATTTTTAAAAACAATAATAATATCTAAATCTGATATTCCTGGAGCTTTAGTTTGCCCATATTCATATATTGATAATATATTTTCATCCTCCTTAAAAAGTTTTTTAATTTTTTTTCTATTATTGTCATAAAATTTTATAGGTTTTTTTTTTGGATAATCTCTAAATTTATATTTTATCATTGATATATTACTATTCACCCTTTGATAACCAGCCTCCATCAACTATAATTTCTGCACCTGTGACAAAACTAGATGCTTCGGATGATAAATATATTATAGCTCCTAATAAATCTTCGGATTTTCCCCATCTTTTTAATAGCGTACTATTAATTCTTTGTTTACTTAAAGAAGTATTTTTTTGTGAAATTTTTGTCATTCTTGTTTTAATATATCCTGGACAAATGCTATTAACTCTTATTTTAAATTTACTTAAATCATAAGCAAGGGCTTTTGTCATTTGTCTTAAAGCACCTTTAGAACTTATATATGAAATATTATTTGGGAAACCTTGATAGGCACCTAGACTTGTAATATTCACTATTGAAGCTGAATTATTTTTTTTCATTATTTTAGAAATTCTTGTAGAAAGAATAAAAGGTGCGCGTAAGTTTATTTTATAAGTTTTCTCCCATTTATCTAAAGGGTATTCAATCAATTTTGAAGGTAAAGAAATGCCTGCGTTATTAATAAGCACATCAATTTTTAATTTTTTTTTCTTTAAATTAATTATAAAATTTTCTATTTGTTCTACATAATTAAGATCAAATAGAAACTTCATACAATTTTTGTTATTTTTTTTAATTTTATCATAAGTAGCATTAAGGTTTTTTTTATTATTATCGCATATTATTAAATTACAATTTAACTTTGATAAGCCAATTGAAATTGCTTTTCCATTACCACTTCCGGCACCAGTTATAATAATATTCTTATTATCTAAGTTAAATAATTTTTCTAAAAAACTCATAATTATTAATTATAATTAATTCTATTAATTTTTATTTCTTCAGTGACCATATTGTTATTTTGTTTTATAGTGGATATGATAAAAGAAGAAAGTTCATTCGGGTCAATAAATGTTTGATAATTTTGATTTTTAACCAATTTACCCATTTTGGTTTTTATTGAACCTGGTGAAAAAATATATGATCTAACACCGTGTTTTTTAAATTCCTCATTCACTGATCTTGAAAAACCTAGTAAAGCATGTTTTGCTGAACAATATAATACAGATTTTGCAAATCCAAAATAAGAAGATGATGATCCTATATTAACGATCCTACCCCATTTTTGTTTTTTCATATTGGAAATAAATTCTTTTGAAAATAAAAATGGCGCTATTATATTAACATTTATATTTTTATTTATTTCTTTAATTGATATTTTTTGAAAATCTTTAACTAAAAAATTACCTGCACAATTTATTAATATATCTATATTGTATTTTTTGTCTTTAATAGTTTTTATAGTAGATAAGATTCTTTTCTGGTTAGATAAATCACAACAAAAGGTTTCTATTATATTATTTTTATATTTCTTTTTTAACTTTATTAATTTTTTTTGATTTTTCCCTAAAGCAATAATTTTAACTTGATTATTAGCAAGTTTATCTATTATTTCCTCCCCAAGCCCACCTGTAGAACCTGTAATTATACATATTTTATTCTTTAGATTCATTTTATTAATTTTTTAATTATATTTAAATCATCATATGTATCTATATCAAATGACCTAGCTCTAGGCACCTCTAAAAAACCTATTTTTCCACTAATTCTATTTTTACTTTTTAATAAATTTTTTCTTTTAGTTACAAAAATTGATCCAGTTTCTAAATAAGAATCAAAATTATTTTGTCTTCTTTTTCTATTATTAATATCATAATTTGGTTTATTATTAGTCCATACAAATTGGTTTATTTTAGACACAGAAATAACTGAATCGTATTTTTTCATCATATTAATTGCTTTATTAATATCATTAAATTTAACTAAAGGAGATGTTGGTTGAAGAAATACTAATATATCGAAATTTATTTTACTAGCAAAATGCAAAAGTGCGCTTTCACTAGTTGCATAATCAGTTGCATATTTTTTTGGCCTTATAATTGTTTTCGCTTTGTATTTTTTGGAAACTTTTAATATTTCTTCACTATCTGAACTTACCCAAGTTTCATCTACTTTTGAATTAATAGAAGCTTTTATTGAAAAAGATATAAGTGGTTTATTATTAATTTTTATTAAATTTT
>CACEPG010000025.1:0-7500 GCA_902561355.1 uncultured Alphaproteobacteria bacterium | reverse complement strand
TCGGTTTCAGATACTATTTCATTCCCCCTATCGGGGTGCTTTTCATCTTTCCCTCACGGTACTGGTTCACTATCGGTCATTAAGGAGTATTTAGGCTTGGGAAGTGGTCTCCCCATATTCAGACAAAATTTCACGTGTTCCGCCCTACTCGAGAACAAATTTACTTTTTACCTATAAGGGACTATCACCCACTATGGTCTTACTTTCCAGAAAGTTCTAGTTATTATAAATTTGTTACTGGCCTGGTCCGCGTTCGCTCGTCACTACTAACGGAATAGATTTCTTTTCCTCTAGCTACTAAGATATTTCAATTCACTAGGTTAACTTTTATTAACTATGTATTCATTAATAAATAACTCTAAAGAGTTGGGTTTCCCCATTCGGATATCTAAGGATCAAAGTTTGTTGACAACTCCCCTCAGCTTATCGCAGCCTGCCACGTCCTTCATCGTCTCTTAATGCCAAGACATCCACTAAATGCCCTTTTGCGCTTGATTGCAATTACGTACAGAGAAAAATTTTGTACGTATTTTAATCAATAATAAAATTATTTTGATCAGTTATTAGTTTCATATTTACAATTTTAAAGAACAAATAAGATATAATATTAGAAGTATGGTGGAGGATAGCGGGATCGAACCGCTGACCTCCTGAATGCAAATCAGGCGCTCTCCCAGCTGAGCTAATCCCCCTTGAATAAATGGTGGGCCGAGGAAGACTTGAACTTCCGACCTCACGCTTATCAAGCGCGCGCTCTAACCAACTGAGCTACCGGCCCAGTTTGATTAAGGAAACACCTAGCACTTAGCTAATATTATAAAGAGATAAATAGACAACAACCCGGATGATCGCCGAAGCGAACATCAATATCCTTAGAAAGGAGGTGATCCAACCGCAGGTTCCCCTACGGTTACCTTGTTACGACTTCGCCCCAGTCGCTGACCCTACCGTGGACGGCTGCTTCCTTGCGGTTAGCGCACCGGCTTAAGGTAAAACCAACTCCCATGGCGTGACGGGCGGTGTGTACAAGGCCCGAGAACGTATTCACCGTAGCACGCTGATCTACGATTACTAGCGATTCCAACTTCATGGACTCGAGTTGCAGAGTCCAATCCGAACTGAGATGGTTTTTTGGGATTAGCTTTACTTTGCAGTATTGCTGCCCACTGTCACCACCATTGTAGCACGTGTGTAGCCCAGACCGTAAGGGCCATGAGGACTTGACGTCATCCCCGCCTTCCTCCAGCTTATCACCGGCAGTTTTTTTAGAGTGCCCAGCATAACCTGATGGCAACTAAAAATGAGGGTTGCGCTCGTTGCGGGACTTAACCCAACATCTCACGACACGAGCTGACGACAGCCATGCAGCACCTGTGTGTGTGCCAGCCGAACTGAAGAATTACGATTCTGTAATTCAAACACACCATGTCAAGGTCTGGTAAGGTTCTTCGCGTTGCTTCGAATTAAACCACATGCTCCACCGCTTGTGCGGGCCCCCGTCAATTTATTTGAGTTTTAATCTTGCGACCGTACTTCCCAGGCGGAGTGCTTAATGCGTTAGCTTCGACACTGAAACTATTGTCCCAGCGACTAGCACTCATCGTTTACTGCGTGGACTACCAGGGTATCTAATCCTGTTTGCTACCCACGCTTTCGTATCTCAGCGTCAAAAATGGCCCAGTTAGTCGCCTTCGCCACTGGTATTCTTTCCAATATCTACGAATTTCACCTCTACACTGGAAATTCTACTAACCCCTACCAAATTCTAGATCACTAGTTTTAAATGCAGTTCCTGGGTTGAGCCCAGGGATTTCACATCTAACTTTTTGATCCGCCTACATACGCTTTACGCCCAGTGATTCCGAACAACGCTAGCCCCCTTCGTATTACCGCGGCTGCTGGCACGAAGTTAGCCGGAGCTTCTTCTTCAACTAATGTCATTATCATCATTGATGAAAGAGTTTTACAACCCGAAGGCCTTCTTCACTCACGCGGCATTGCTGGATCAGGGTTTCCCCCATTGTCCAATATTCCCTACTGCTGCCTCCCGTAGGAGTCTGGGCCGTGTCTCAGTCCCAGTGTGGCTGATCATCCTCTCAAATCAGCTATAGATCGTAGCCTTGGTGGAGCAATTACCTCACCAACTAGCTAATCTAGTGCGGGCTCATCTAAAGGCGATAAATCTTTCTCTTTGCAGACACATCCGGTATTAGCTACAATTTCTCGCAGTTATTCCGAACCTTTAGGTAGATTCCCACATGTTACTCACCCGTGCGCCACTAGGTCCGAAGACCTCGTTCGACTTGCATGTATGAGGCATGCCGCCAGCGTTCGTTCTGAGCCATAATCAAACTCTTAAGTTAAGTAAACTTGACCGAAGTCAAAATTCACGGAACGACCGTTAAAAGCGGAATACTTCTTGTATAAACAAAAGTATTTGTTGATACGTATTCCTTTAACGTTCGTAATTTATTAATTACGAATTGTTGTCTACGTATCTCTTTATTATCTTATTAACTTGTTAAAGAGCGTAGTAACCCCTCAAGAAAATGTATTTCGCTAGATGGATTACAACTTTTCTAAGAAATTCTTAGAAAAGAGTATGTGCCTATAATAGTATTAAATTTCCTTGTCAAACCGAAAAAAATTTATTTTTTTACCAGGTTTCTGGGGATAAATTATCCTGTTTTTTAATTAAGAGCTTTATATTAGAGAATCTATAAAAATTGGTTGCGGGGGTAGGATTTGAACCTACGACCTTCAGGTTATGAGCCTGACGAGCTACCGGGCTGCTCCACCCCGCGATAAAAATATCTATTACAATTCGATAAGTTAAAATACAAGCGTAAATTAATTAAATCATGAAAATAATTTTTAATGCAGATGATTTTGGTATCTCAGAAGAAAATACACAAAACATATCAGATTGCTTTGATTATGGATTAGATTCATGTAGCGTCATTGTAAATAATAACTATGTAACAAGAGAAATAATCAGAAATAAAATTTTTAGTAAAAATAAAAAAACAAATCTCCACTTAAACCTTATCGAAGGAACAGCAATAACACAATCAAAAGAAAATTATGAAAAAAATTTTATAACTAATAAACACAACACTTTTGATAATTCTTTTATCAAATTAATTTTTATTTATTACTTTTCTTTAGGTGACAAAAAAAAATTAGTAAAAAAACAAATTAAGGAAGAAATAGAAAATCAAATAAAAAAATATATATATATTACAAATAAATATGATTTCATATCAATTGATAGTCATCAACATGTACATTTAATACCTTTTATCTTTGATATAATATTAGATTTATCTAAAAAATATAAAATCAAATATATTAGAACCACAAAAGAAATTTTATTAATTGATGAACTTCTTATTTCATTTTTTTCAAACTTAAGTAACATAATAAAATTATACGCACTTAACTATTTTTCATATTTAGCAAAAAAAAAATTACATAAATTTGAAATAAAAACCTGTAAGTATTTTTTTGGAGTTATGTTTACTGGTAAAATTACCTCAGACAAAATAAAAAAATATCTTAAAAAATTAAAAAATGATAAAGATACACTTGAAATACTTCTTCATCCTGGTTTTATCAATAAAAAAGAAAATAATGATTTTTTTAAAAATTCTAAATTTAAAAATTATTATTCATCAATTGATAGAAAAATTGAAAAAAAGAATTTTACAAGTGGAAAAATACAATTAATTAAAAATACTTATGTTTGATAAAGCCAATTTTTATAATACAATTTCAGCTGATTTTTCAAATTATAAAAATGATTATGATACTAATAGAAGAAGAGAAGTTTTAGTTGACGAATTTTTGTTTAATATTAATTTTAAAGGAAAAAAAATATTAGATTGTGGATGTGCAGATGGATATTTTATAAAATATATTTCAAAAGTATGCGAAGAAAAAAATCTAAGCGGTTGTGATATATCTTCTAATTTAGTAAATATTGCTAAAGAAAATAATAAAAAAATAGATTTTTTTATTCATAATATTGGTGAGAATAAAACAGATAAAAGATTCGATATAATTATATCTAGTGAGGTAATTGAACACTGTGAAAACCCAAAAAAAGCATTGGATAATCTCTGCAAATCAGTATCTGATCAAGGATATATTATCTTATCAACTCCAAACAAATTATGGGAAAAAATTGTTAGACTTGCTAGCTTTCTCAAATTAAGGCCTTTTCAAGGATTTGAAAATTTTTTAACTCATAAGGAAATAACATCAGTACTAGAAGCGAATAAATTTGAAGTGATTAACTATAAAGGAATTCATTTATTTCCATTCCAACTTGGCTTAAATACAATTCATAAATACCTTGATGAAAGGTCTGTATTTATGAACAAAATTAAAATTAATTATGCATTTATCGCGAAAAAAATTAAATAATTCTCCCTCCTCTTTTTCTAAATAACTTCCAATCTTTTTGGGTTGGAAAAGTAAAGTAACTTCTAGTAGTATTATTACTAAAACCTTTATAATCTTTTTGATGAATTTTATTAATAGCTTTTATGATTAGCTTAGCACTTATAGAAAAACATTCCTTATATAAGCTATCCAAAGTATCTCGTTTATTTATTTTAATTGACTCACTTACTATTACTTCTCCATCATCAATTTTATTATTCATAAGGTGTACACTCACCCCGGTATATTTTTCACCAGATTTAAATGCCTGAAAAACAGGTAACAAACCACCATAAGCTGGTAATAAACTTGAATGTCTATTTATTGTGCAAATTTTTGGAATTGAAAGTAATTCTTTTTTAAATATTAACGAATTAGAGCTGATAAGAATATCGATATTAAGTTTTTTAATTTTATCTAAATACTCTTTTTTATTTACATCATAGTGAATTTCAAAAAAGTTTATTTTATTTTTTTTTAGAATTGATTTGACTGTATAACACTTATTTGAAAAAAAAGAAAATTTATCTAGTATCATTCTTGTATATTTTAAAAAAACTAATTTGAATATCTCAGATATATAAAACTTATAAAAATTATTAAAAAAATATCTGTCTAAACTATTTTTTTTTTTAATCTTTGTTACTAATCCTACACCAACAAGATCATCTTTTAAATTGATTAGAAAATCTTTGAAAAATAATGGGTGATGAAAAGTTGTCTCATCTATTATAAAGAATATATTAAATTTATTTTTCACAAATTTTTTAATAATTTGAACTGATCATTGCTAAATACAATTTTGCCACAATTTTTAAGATCATCTGTTTGAGCACTTACAATAAAGTAATTTATGTAAGCATATTCTTTTTTACAATTTTTTGTTTTAATCTCTTCAAGTATTTTATATCTATTCCACCACTCTAGAATTGCATAAGAGTTACTAGGTATTTTTTTCCAATTAAAAAAGGAGGGTCTTTTTGTTATTAGCTCTAAGTCAGTTACATTATAATCATCAACGGCAAAAATAACATCCTCAAGTTTTGTTTCATTATTAATAAAATCATAAAGTTCTGATTTTGAGGTAATATTATTTTCAAACATATTATCAACATTATCAAAAATTATTCTTCCTAGGGCTGGATATGAAACATTAACTAAAAATGGAATTAAAACTAATATTTTTAATGATTTATTAATCTGGTAGAGATTGATTTTGGAGGAAATATAATAAAAAATTATTAATAATAATAATGTTGAAGTTCTAAAAGGAGCAAAATTTGAATAAAGAAAATTTTTATCAAAAGGAGAAATAATAAAAGAAAAAGTAATTTGGAAAAAAACAGTTAGTATTAAAATTTTTAAATATTGATGTGTTTCATTTTCTTCTTTATTAATAAATATAAAAAAAACTATCGACAACAATATTGCTATTCCTGGTATCTGCCATATAAAATATTCAAAACTATAAAAAGGTAAAAATTGATGTTTACTTCTAAAAGCAGTTATTTGAGCAATTTCTGATAGGTTTGAATCATTGATATTAATTTTACTAAAAAGTAAAATAATAACTGGTAAAGATAAAATTATATAAAAAATAATAAAATATAAAGTCTTTTTTAAATTTAGAGTTTTTATAAAAAAAGTGATAAAAATAAACGTAGCCCAAAATCCGCCAACTACAAAATGAAAATTTGTTGATATTGCAATAAAAATGACTGAGTAAATTAATTTTTTTCTGATTAAAAAAGAAATGCTTAAAATGTTCAATGAATAAGAAATTGCAGCTGAATTAAAGCCATTTCCTGTAAGCTTATCCCCTCCCACTAATTGCTGATTCATAAGCATATAGGCACATATAATTATAAGCGTATTTATTACATCTAAATTTAATGTTTTAGATAAATGAATGAATGCAAAAGAAAAAAGAAGTGCACATAATAATCTTCCAATTATACATGTATAAAAAATATTTTGATTTGCAATTTCATAAATAAATATTGTTAAATAATCAAATAAGTATCTGTAATCTAATGGAGATCCATGGGTAATGTATGAAGAATATTTATGTTCAATGAATTTGTATTTAGCTAAAGTTTCTCCAATATAATGAACTTCAGAGCCAAAAAGTTTAAAAGAAGGTTCTTGAATAATAACTAGCAAAATAAAAATTAAAAAAAAACTAAAAAACTTATTATCAAATATTTGGTTTAAAAAATTTTGCATTTATTAGTCTAAATATTCAACTATAGAATAAGTAGGCTGTTTTATGACTTCTCTATAAATTTTTGCAATATATTCACCTATAATACCAAGAAAAAATATTTGAATACCCCCTAAAAAATATATAGGTAAAACAGTTGATGCCCAGCCAGGTACAGTATTTCTATTTATAAAATAACCATAAAATATTGATAAGGACAATAAAATACAAATAAATAATATTAAAAAACCAAGAAATGTCATAACTCTTAATGGAAAAAGAGAATGAGCCGTTATACCATCTATAGCTAACTGAGTCATTTTTAATAAAGAATATTTACTTTTACCTAACTGTCTTTTCTTTAATTTATATGTTATTGTCTTACTTTTAAAGTTTAAAGAAGATATTATACCGCGAAGAAAAATATGTTTGTTTTCATGTTTTATAATTTCTTTCATTACTTTTTTACTAATTAATCTATAATCTGCATGATTAGGTTCAATTTTATTAGATGAAATTAAATTTATAAATTTATAAAACATATTGGCTGTAATTTTTTTAAAATATTTATCTTTATTTCTATCAGATACAGCTATAACAATATCATGCCCAGAATGATAATTTTCAATTAATTCTCTAAATTTAGAAACATCATGTTGTCCATCTGCATCAATTGATATTGAAAAATCACTTTTATTTGAAAATTCCTTAATACCAGCATATAAAGCGATTTGATGTCCTTGATTTTTAGAAAATTTAATTGCTTTTAAATTATTAAATTTTTTTTTAATTTGTTCAATTTTATTCCATGAATTATCTGTACTTCCATCATCTATTATCGCTACAAAACT
>CACEPG010000024.1 GCA_902561355.1 uncultured Alphaproteobacteria bacterium | reverse complement strand
AACTCCCCTAAATTTAGGGGAGTTTTCTATATAAACTCACATATTGTATAGCTTTATACAAACAAACTTGATGAAGTTTAAAAAAAAATTAAAATAACATTGTTAATGAAAAAATTTTTTTTATTTGTTTTTATTATAATTTTTTTTTCAACTGCTAGTTATGCAAGAAGAACTGGCTGTGAGGGAGACTGTGAAAACGGAACTGGTATATGGACCTATACAGATCAGACTGTCTATAAAGGTGAATGGCTAAATAGCAAAAAACACGGAAAAGGTATAGAGACCTGGCCAAATGGTTATATCTATGAAGGAGATTTTTTTGATAGTCAATGGCAAGGAGATGGGACTTTGACATTTCCTGATGGATCAAAATATATTGGTCAATGGGTTGAAGACAATATGAACGGGCAAGGTACCTTTACCTTGGCAGATGGCACAATTAGAAAAGGTATTTGGAAAAATGGTGTACTGGTTGAATCAAATTAATTACATATAATGGTAGCAAAATTTTTTAAAGAATTACCAGAAGGTAGCAAACATTTTTTTGGTCTAGTTACATTGACTATTGGAATTTTTTTATTGTTCTTTTTATTAAATACATTTTTTTATGATGAAATCATTTCTGAAACAGAAATGGCTGAAGAAGAAGAACAAATAAATCCCTATGATGATTTGCTAAATTCAATATATAAAAAAAAGCTTAATGTCTATGAAAGTGCAGACGGATATTTACTTAATGCAGATGAATATAAAATATTATGTACCAATACAAAAATTGTTACGCAACGAGCAGTTATGGGAGCAAATATAATTAATTTTAAAGCGCAAGTTATTTATAATGCTAATGGAAATTTAATTGAAGAAACATTTGTAAAATGGGATGATGAAGCAAATCAATGTTTAGCTGGATATGTCTTAAAAGGAAATTATAACAACGAAGAGGTAAGTATTGAAGTTTCAGGACAAGCGCAAAGTTTTTTGAATACAGGTGTGGATACACGTGTTTATTTCATTAAGAATTTTTAAACAATAAGAGGAATAATTTTTATAATTTGCTATAATATAAGGTATAAATATGACAATTGAAAATCCAGTTATAAAATGTGATTCAGTATATAAGATTTTCGGAGCAAATCCGGAAAAAATGCTTGAAAATAATTCTGGAAATGTTGATCCAAAAATTTTTCAAGAAGCAGGATATATAGTTGGTGTTAATAATGCTTCCTTTGAAGTGTCTAAGGGAGAGATTTTAGTAGTAATGGGATTATCTGGATCTGGTAAATCAACTTTATTAAGATGTATTTCTAGACTAACAGATGCCACCTCTGGAAAAATTTATATTGATGGACAAGAACTACTTGCTCTAAAAAACAAAGAATTAATTGAATTAAGAAGAAACAAAATGGGAATGGTTTTTCAGAGTTTTGCACTCTTGCCTCATAAGACAGTACTAGAAAATATTGCATTTCCGCTACAGATTAAAGGAATGAAAACTACTGATAGCATATCCAAGTCTATAGAAATGGTTAAATTAGTTGGACTTGAAGGAAGAGAAAATTATTTTCCACGAGAACTATCAGGAGGTCAACAACAAAGGGTTGGTATAGCAAGATCTTTAGCAGTTGAACCAGATATATGGTTTTTAGATGAACCTTTTTCAGCTTTGGATCCATTAATAAGAAAAGAAATGCAAGATGAATTTTTAAGACTGCAAAGTTCATTAAAAAAAACCATTATGTTTGTTACTCACGATTTTGATGAAGCATTAAAACTTGCTGACAGAATTGCTATTATGAAAGATGGGATTATTGAACAATTAGATACTCCTGCTAATATAGTTCTAAGTCCAGCTACAGAATATGTGAAAAAATTTACTCAAGAAGTCCCAAGAGAGAAAGTTTTAAAAATAGAATCTGTTATGGATCAAAAAGATGAAGGCCGCAATTTAAGTGATTTTACTGTATCTAAAGATGCAATTATTGAAACTGTTGCTGAAAAAATTTTAGGCCAAGAAAAATCTGTTGCAGTTGTTGATAATGATAATAACAAGGTCGGTATTATAAATCCTACAAAAATTATTCGAATTCTTTTTGGAGAAAAGAAATCAGAATAAAATAGTATGAATATAATTAATCAATACCCAAAAACATTTCAATGGATTTTCCTAATACTTGTATTCTTTGGTTTATGTTTTGCAATAGATGTTCCTGAGAATTATAAATTTATAAGAGCTCAAGCAGAACATTCAAAAGTTGCTGGTCAAACAGAATTTAATTTTATTGGGATAACGGTAAGATATATTGAATATAATTTTTTATGGAGAATACCTCCTTTATTAGGATGGTTACCAATATGGGTTAATGATAGTATGTTTTTTCTTCTCAATGATTGGCTTCCAATGGAATTTTGGGATCCTGATGTTGAAAAATACAAAACTAGACCATTGATATTACAAATTACGAGGGTTATTTCTGGATCTATTCTTTTTTTAATTGAGTTTATTAGAGAAATTTTAATTGGTGGTATTAAAACAATTGTTGCTATTACTAGCTGGGATTGGATTGATGAAAATCCATGGGCTGAACTTCCAGGTATTCCTTGGACCATAGTTACAGCAGGAACAGTTATATTATCTTATAAACTTAGTGGCAAAGGACTGGCAATCTTTTCGTTAATAGCAATGGTGTATATTTCTATTTTTGGTCAGTGGGAGCCCTCTATGCAAACACTTTCTTTTATACTTGTAGCAGCTCCGGTTTCTTTCATACTTGGTTTAAGCTTAGGAATTATGGCGTATAAAAGCAAAACTGTAGAGAAAGCTCTATATCCTTTACTTCTAGTTATGCAGACAATGCCCCAATATGCTGTTCTTGTTCCAGCCATGGTTTTATTTGGAATTGGTGATCATTCTGCAGCAATAATTACAATAGTTGTTGCTACTCCACCAATGATCTTATTAACTTTGTTAGGACTTAGAGGGATTTCTCCTGAAGTCATTGAAGCTGGAAAAATGAGTGGGTGTAATGATTTTCAACTAATGTTTAAAGTATTAATTCCAACTGCAAGAAGAGACATTTTAATTGGAGTTAATCAAGTTATTATGGTCTGTTTATCAATGGCAGTTATAGCGGCTTTTATAGGAGCTAAAGGATTAGGATGGAATTTATTATTAGCTTTAAATCGTCTTAATATAGGGTTAGCATTAGAAGCTGGTATATGTATTAGTCTTATTGCAGTTCTTTTAGATAAAATGTCTTTGGCTTGGGCAAATAAACAAACAGATTATTTTGGTAACCTGAATTTTATGAAACGCCGTAAATATGAATTATTTTTTGTTGTAACAGTCTTAATTGGATTAGTATTAACCTACTTTGGATCTTTCTATCTTAAAGATGGTTATAATTACTTGTACGAAGTTCCTCATAATAAAGGAATATCAACAGCAGAATTCTGGAATAGAGGTGTTGACTGGATATGGGATACTTTTTTCTATCCTTTAAAAATATTTAATACTTGGCTAATTCAAGATGTTTTGCAACCAATGAGAGCTGCATATCTTCGAATGCCTATTGTTGCAACATTTGTTCTTGTTATGGGTGCTGGTTATATAATTGGAGGAATTCGCTCAGCTTTTGTTGTGGGTGGCTTAACTTTATTTATAGCATTAAGTCCATGGTGGGACAGAGCGTTAGTAACAGCATATATGGCAACATTTGGAGTAATAGCTTCAAGTATAATTGGTATAACAATGGGTACTTTGTGCGCGCAGAATACTTATAGTTCCAAATTTATATTAGCCGTTTGTGATATTTTTCAAACATTCCCTTCTTTTGTTTATTTAATTCCTGTTATGATGCTTTTTGGTGTAACAGATACTTCTGTGTTAATAGCAGTTATTGTTTATGCAACTATCCCAGCAACACGTTATACTGTTGAAGGACTTAGAAGTATTCCACCAGCGCTAAATGATGCAGGAGCAATGTCGGGAGTTAATAATTTACAAAGAATTTTTAAAATAGATTTTCCTTTAGCATTTCCTCACATAATGCTTGGCATTAATCAAACAATAGTATTTGCATTGTTTATGGTAATAATTGGAGCTTTTATTGGTACAGAAGATTTAGGACAATATATTCTAAAAGCTTTATCTGATTTAAAGGGTGGGGGGAAAGGATTGATACTTGGTATTTGTGTTGCCTTCATAGCTCTTATATTTGATAATTTAATTAAAACGTATGCTGACAAAAGAAAAAAAGAATTAGGTTATGTAAGTTAATTTGATTTTAAAGAAATAAATCAAACGATAATAGAAATTATAATTAATTATTCTCCTAACAAAGAGTCATCTAATAGATTTGTATCGTAAGCAGAATAAGAATGCCATCCAAATACACTTTGATCATAATCAATAATACTGCCTGTAACTAAACCTGATTCTTCAGAACATAAGTAAGCAGCAGCTCTTGCAACATCAATTGCTTTTGTTAATCTTTTAAACGGAGCTTTTTTCTCAGCTTTTTCAAGCCAATCATCTCCACCATCATGGAATTTTTTTTGAATTACATCTTCTCCTGGAGTATCAGTCCATCCTATGTTCAAAGCATTCACTCTAATGTTATGTCCTACAACTGCGTTAGCTGTGTTCTTAGTCATATTTGCTAAAGCAGCCTTAGATGCACTATATGCAGCTAAGAAAGGCATGCCGCTATGCATAGCCATTGATAATACGTTTACAATATTACCTCTTATATTTTCTCTAATCATAATTTTTATGGAATCTTGCATTAAAATAAAAGGCGCCTTTGTATTAACATTAAAACAATTCTCATAATTTTCCATAGTTGTACTTAATATAGTTCCTCTTTCAGTGAAACCTGCCACATTAACTAGACAATGAACTTTTCCAAAAGCTTTATCTGTTGACTCAATTACATTTCTACAATCTTTTTCTTCAAACAAATCTGCTTTTACAAAAATACATTCAGAACCTATTTTTTCAATTTCCTCTTTTATATTATTACCTTCTTTTTCCTTGCGTCCACAGATTGTTATTCCTTTAGCACCCCGGTATGCAAATAATTTGGCTGTTTCTGCTCCACTACCTTGTGTACTTCCAGTGACAACAACTACTTTATCTTTAAATTGGGAGGATAAATTGGGTACATATTTATTCATAATTGATATCTATTGTTTTTTTTAGTTTATGTGATTCATAGGCTGCATTAGCAATAATTAATGCATTTCTTCCATCTTCAAAAGTTACACTTGGTTTTTTATTATTAACTATACATTCTATAAAATGATTAAATTGATCTTTATAAGCTTGTACATATCTCTCGATGAAAAAATTTAGAATGGGCTCTTTTGATGAAGTTGAAGATTCTGTAAATGATTCAACAGAACTTGGAGTTTGATTATTTGATATAACCATACCTTTACTTCCAAAAACTTCTACTCTTTGGTCATAACCATACACCGCTCTTCTTGAATTATTAATATGTATAAAAACTCCCTTTTTGGATTTAAGAATAAACATTGCTGTATCAAAATCTTCAGCTTTCTTAACATTTTCGTCAAATAAATTATCACCAAACGCTGATACTTGTACAATTGGATCTTCGCCTAAAATGAAACGGGATAAATCAAAATCATGAATAGTTGTATCTCGAAAAAAACCACCTGCTGCATTTAAATAATCCAGTCCAGGAGGCGCAGGATCTCTACTGCTGATAATTATCATTTCTAATTCTCCAATTTCTTTATTTGTTCTTGCCTGTTGAACTTTAGCATGACTATTATCAAAACGTCGATTAAAACCGATTTGAAGAGGTGTATCTATACCTTTAATATTAGACATACATTCGTTCACTTTATCAATATCAAGATCAATTGGTTTTTCACAAAAAATAGCCTTTTTAGCTTTAGCTCCCATAGTAATAAACTTAGTATGGGTAGGTGTAGCTGATGCAATTAATAGTGCATCAACTTTTTCACTATTTATTGCCTCTTCAGCAGAACTAACAACTTCTGAATTGTTTTCTTCAGAAACTTGTTTAGATGAGTTAGAATTAACATCATAAACAAATTGTAATCTTGCTTTTGGATGAGCATTAATGATCTCAGCGTGCATTTTGCCTATGCGACCTGCTCCTAAAAGTGCTATATTTATCATAGCTACTTAGACCAGAATAAAAAACTAAAATCAAGAAATAAACTCAAATTTTAATCCATTTTGAATTTTGATTAGAAGATTTTTTTGCTGCAAAAATAAATTTAACACCTTTAACCCCATCTTCTATTGTGGGATGAATTGATTTAAATTTTTTATTATTTTTAAAATTGTTAATTGAATCAGCAAATTCCGTATAAATATTTGCAAAAGCTTCAAAGAAACCTTCAGGATGACCAGCCGCTATTCTTGATGAACGAATAGAAAGATCAGAAACTTTACTACTTGCCCTAGTAATAATTTTAGTTGGCTGATCTAATGCTGTAAATTTTAATTGATTTGGATCATCTTGAAACCATTCTATTCCACCTTTTGTTCCATAAACTCTTATTTTTAAACCATTCTCACCGCCAGTAGCGGCTGAAGAAACCCATATTAATCCCCTAGCTTTGTTATTTAATCTTAGTACCAAAAAAGCATTATCATCAACTGATATCTCTGAAGATAATGAATTAACCTCTGCAGCGACTTCCTTAACCTCTAAATTAGTAACATATCTCATTAAGTGATATGCGTGTGTTCCAATCTCTCCTAAGATCATAGATGGTCCTGACATTTTTTTATCTAAACGCCACTTAAGAGTATTCTTTTCATCTCTTTTTTTAACACCAACTGTATATCCTTGAGGATATTCAACATTAATTAAATTTATTTTTCCTAATTTACTTTTTTCAATAAGAGATTTTGCTTCTCTTAGCATAGGGTATGCTGAATAATTATGAGTTAATGCAAATATTATTTTAGATTTCTTTATTAATTTTTTTAATTTAACTGCATCTTCAAGTGTTGCAGTTAAAGGCTTATCACAAATTATGTGTACATTATTTTCTATAAATTTTTTCGCAATTTTATAATGATCTCCAGATGGAGTCATAATTCCTAGAGCTTGAATACCATCTTTTCTGATTGACTCCTTTTTTGCCATTGTAATATAATTGTTATAACAACGATCTTTAGGTAATCCTAAAGATTGGCCAAAGGAGATTGATTTTTTTATATCTCTTGAAAAAACTCCAGCAACAAATTCAAAACGATTATCAAATCTTGAAGCAAGTCTATGCGAATACCCTATAAAAGAATTTGGTCCACCACCTACAAAACCTATCCTGATTTTTTTATTTTTACCTAGTTCATCATTTCTCATCTGGCTTAAACGGCCAAATGCGATCTTTTCTTTTTTGCCCATTAATTTACTACACCACCATCTACAACATAGTTTTGAGCCGTACAGCCAGAACTTTGTTCTGATGCAAAAAATAAAACTGGTTTAGCGATATCTTCAGGTATTAGCATTCTTTTAATACATTGTCGTTCTAGTTGTTGCTTTTCCGCCTCAGGAGTAAGCCATAAGTTTTTTTGCCTTTCAGTTAAAATCCATCCGGGAACAACACAATTAACTCTAATATTGTATTCTCCTAAATCTCTTGCAAGTGTTCGTGTAAGCCCCTGCACTGCAGATTTTGCGCTTGTGTAAGCTGGCATATTACCTTGACCAAGCATCCATGAAAAACTTCCAATATTTACAATAGCTCCCTTACCAAGCTCTTTCATATCTTTGTAAACACTCTGTGTTGCAAAAAAATAATGCCTAAGATTTACTTGGTATCTTTCATCCCAAAATTCTTCCGTGACATCATCTATATGATGCCTTTCATCGTTAGCAGCATTATTAACTAAAATAGAAATAGGTCCTAATTCTTTTTTTATTTCTATAATTGAATCTTGTAATTGTTTAATATTTTTTAAATCACAAACTTTAAACAAAGCTTTATGATCATAATTATTTAAATTTGACACTAATTTATTACCAAGCTCAACTTCTTTATCTAAAAAAGCTACTTTAGAACCTTGTTGTAAAAAATTTTCTACTATCGATGATCCTATTCCAGATGCTCCACCAGTAATAATAACTGTTTTTTTTTTCAAAGAAGGGTAAATAGCTATTTCATTCATAAATTTAAAATTTGCTTATTTTTAATAAAAGTAATTTTAATCAATTATCATATATTGCTTTAAATTAAATTAATAGATTTTAGTGATTATCTCGAGGTATTCCTTTTTCTTTAGCTATATCTAAATAATTCTCTTTTAAATCAAGACAGGCTCCTTCACCTAACTGACCAACATATTCTCTTGATATTTCTTGCCATGGTGTTTGATTAGGAGGATATTTAAATTTATTGTTTTTAATTCTCTGATTTATTTCATCTTCTTCAACTAAAAGATCAACACGTTTATTTATTAAATCAACTTTAACTTTGTCATTGTTTTGAACAATAGCAAGTTTTCCTCCCACAGCTGCTTCAGGTGAAACATTTAATATTGAGGGACTTTCAGATGTTCCACTTTGCCTACCATCCCCTAAGCAAGGTAAAGAACTTATACCTTTTTTTAATAAATGATCTGGAGGTTGCATATTTACAACTTCAGCTGCTCCTGGATACCCTACAGGTCCACAGCCTCTAATCATTAAAATACAATTTTCATCTATATTTAGATCGGGATTATTAATTTCTGCATGATAATGTTCTGGTCCATCAAAAATAATTGCCCTAGCAGTAAACTCCATGGGATGATCTTTATTAGACAAATATCTTTTATTAAAATCATCACTTACAACAGACATCTTCATAATTGCTGAGTCAAAAAAATTGCTTTTTAATACTAAAAAACCTGCATTTTCTTTTATTGGTTGATTATAATTTAAAATTACTTTTCTATTTTTGCACTCTATTTTTTCGATATTTTCTTTAATAGTCTTCCCTGTAATTGTAATTGCTTGATTAGATAATTTATTATTATCTAAGAGTTCTTTCATTACTGCTGGGACTCCTCCAGCTTGAAAATAACCTTCCCCTAAATATTCTCCTGCAGGTTGAAGATTAACTAAAAGAGGTATTTTTTCTCCCCAATCTTCCCAGTGATTTAGATTCAAATCTAAATTTAATTGTTTTGCGATTGCTATGATATGTGGTGGGGCATTAGTAGATGCTCCAATTGCAGAAGCAGTTACTATAGCATTTTTAAATGCATCCATTGTCATAATATCTGATGGCTTTAAATCTTCGTTTACAATTTCTACACTTCTAAATCCTGTATCATAAGCCATTTGCGATCTTTCTCTATAAGGAGCTGGTATAGCAGCACAACCAGGTAGTGACATGCCTAAAGCCTCTGCTATTGAATTCATTGATGAAGCTGTTCCCATTGTATTACAATGACCGATACTTGGTGCTGAAGCATCGACCAAGTCCAAAAACTCTTCATAATTTATTTCTCCCCTAGCATGCATTCTTCTAGCTTCCCAAACGATGGTTCCGGACCCAACTTTCTTGCCTTTATAATTTCCATCAAGCATAGGTCCTCCTGATAATACAATTGCAGGTAAGTTTACTGTTGCAGCTGCCATCAAACTTGCAGGTGTAGTTTTATCGCAACCTGTTGTTAAAACTACGCCATCAATAGGATAGCCATATAAAACTTCTACCAAGGACAAGTAAGCTAAGTTTCTATCTAAAAGTGCAGTTGGTCTTTTTCCTGTTTCTTGAATTGGATGAGTTGGAAACTCAAAGGGAATACCTCCAGCATCTCTTATTCCAGCTTTAATTCTAGTTGATAAATCTAAAAAATGCCTATTACAAGGTGATAAATCGCTCCCACTTTGAGCAATACCAATAATTGGTTTGCCTGACTGTAATTCTTTTCTTGTTAGTCCATAATTTAAATATCGCTCTAAATACAAAGCTGTCATGCTTGGGTTATCAGGATTATTAAACCAATTTTCACTCCTTAATTTTTTTTTATTCATGAGGTAATTAATAATTTTCCATCATAAGATTTCTTATACAATTCTAAAAAATCTTTTTGACTTAAGGGAATAGGATTACCTCCTGTAGAGGGATCTTTTAGAGCAAGTTCGCTCATTTTTTCTAATTTTGAATCATCATTAATTAATTCTTTTAAAGTATGTGGTATTTGTAATTCTTTTCTAAGTTCTAAAACCCATTTTATAAAACCCTCAAAAGTTGAGTTTTCTAAACTTAAATATTTTGCAATTCTTATTATCTTTTCTTCTATTGCTTCACGATTTCTTTCTAAAACGTAAGGCATAAATACAGCATTTGTAAGTCCATGATGTGAATTATAAATTGCACCAACTGGGTGGCTTAAGGAATGAATTGCTCCAAGTCCCTTTTGAAATGCTGTAGAACCCATAGAAGATCCAGCTAACATATGAGAACGAGCTTCCATATCTTTGCCATTTTTGTAAGCTCTAACCAAATAATTTTTTACTATAAATATTCCTTCAAGTGCAATACCCTGAGATAAAGGATGAAAAAAATTTGAAGAATAAGCTTCTAAACAATGTGCTAATACATCCATACCAGTAAAAGCAGTTAAAGAGGGTGGTAATTCAATTGTTAAATCAGGATCAAGTATAACTATTGCAGGCATCATTTTTGGATGAAAGATAATTTTTTTTTCATGAGTTACTTCATTAGTGAAAACTCCAGCTCTTCCTGTTTCTGAACCTGTGCCTGCTGTTGTTGGTATAGCGATAACTGGATAAATTTTATCACTATTGGCTCTTGTCCAATAATCTTCTATATCTTCAAAATCCCATATTGGTCTTGCTTGACCTGCCATAAAAGCTATGCCCTTGCCAACATCCATACCTGAGCCACCACCAACAGCTATAACTCCATCATGATTTCCTTTGTTAAAAACATTGACTCCATTAGTGACATTTTCACCAGTTGGATTACCTTGAACATCACTATAAACATTGGTTTCTTTAGTAAGTGAATTAACTACTTTATCAATAATGCTAGTTTTACGAATACCTGGATCTGTAACTATTAAAGGATTTTTAATGTTCAAATTATCACAAGCTATTTGTATTTCTTTTATTCTATTTATGCCAAACCATATTGGTGTTGGATAATTCCAGTTCATGTTTTCCATACAAACCCTTTTCTAAATTGTTCTATAATGATAACTTTTAGCTCTAGTTACATGATCAAAGCCAAGTACAGATAAAGTCACTCCTGTACCTGTATTCTTCACCCCTGTCCACGCAAGTCCAGGATCTAAATAATCACATCTATTCATAAAAAAAGTACCAGTATTTATTCTTAGTCCAAATCGTTCAGCAAATTCCTTATCAGAGGTCCAAATACAAGCTGTCAAACCATAAGGACTGTCATTCATTAATTTTGCAGCCTCATTTTCATTTTTAACTTTCATAATGCCGACAGTTGGGCCAAATGTTTCTTCCATCATAAATTTCATAGAATGATCAACATTAATCAAAATAGATGGGCTAACATAGCAATTCAAATCATCTGAAATTTTAAAATTAGTTTTTTCAACTATATCTTTTCCCCCTGCAGATAATGCCTCTTTAACTTGTGAACGTATAGATTGTGCAGCAGAAATTTTTACAACTGGACCAAGATTAGTTTCAGCTTTTAGAGGGTCATCTAAAATATATTTTTCTGTGAAAGATTTTATTCCATCTACAAAATCATTATAAACTTCTTCATCAACATAAATTCTTTCAATTCCACAACATGACTGTCCGGAATTATAAAAAGAACCATCTGCTAAATTTTCTATTGCATGTTGTAGATTACAATCTTTTCTTACATACGCAGGATCTTTACCACCTAATTCTAATCCGGCATTGATAAATCTTTCGCCAATTGCTTTTTTTACTTGTCTGCCTCCACTAACTGATCCAGTAAAAAGAACATGATCAATTCTATTGTCTGAAATAATTTTAGAAGTTGACTGATGATCCAAATGTAAAAATTGAAAGACACCAGTTGGTAAGCCAGATAATTCCGCTGCCTTAAATAACTGTTCAGCACAAAGAGGAGTTTGAGAAGAGTGTTTTAAAATAACCGTATTACCTGCTAAAAGAGATGGGACAACAGAATTAACAGAAGTATTGTAAGGATAATTCCAAGGAGCAATTATAAAAATAGTTCCAAGCGGATCTTTTGATATAAAATTATCAAATTCATCATTCTTTTTTGATATGACTCTTCCTAAAGCTTGTTCTGATTTTTCAATCATATAACGAGCCCTCTCTTCAAATCCATTCATTTCACCGCCACATTGACTAATTGGTCTACCCATTTGTCTACATAGCTCTTCCTCTATTTCTTTATTATTTTCTAAAAAGCAATCAACAAATTTATTTAGAATTATTTTTCTTTCTTCTATTGATTTGATTTTCCAATCATTAAAAACTTTTTTTGATATATCTAACGCACTTTCAATTTCTTGAGATGTGGCAAAATTTCTCTCTACATATATAGTATTATTAATTGGAGTAATTGTTTTGAGCATATAGTATGCTTTAAATACTTATTTTTTTTAAATCAATTATTTTTTTTAATATATTAAGGTATATATTTACTATCTTTATGGAACTTAATTTTAAAGGAAAAACAGCTGTAGTGACAGGTGCTTCAGGAGGTATGGGCTTAAAAACAGTAGATAAACTTAGCTCATCAGGCATTAAAGTTTTGATGTTAGACATAAAAAAACCTCCAAAAAAATATCTTAAAAATCAGAATATTAAATTTTCAAAATTGGATGTGACTAAATTAAGTGATTTAAAGAAAGCCATCGAAAATTTTTATCTTAAACATAAATCTATTGATTATCTAATTAATACAACTGGCGTATTGTGGTTTGATAAAGATATATCTGTAACTAATATTGATTTTCAAACTTGGGAAAAAGTTTTTGACATCAATTTAAAAAGCATGGCTTATCTAGCTAAGTTAATTATTCCAAAAATGAAAAAAAATAAATTTGGTTCGCAAGTTCACATCTCATCTATTGATGCTTTATCTGGAGATAACAAACCTCAAGATGCTTATGGTGCATCTAAAGCAGCTATGATCCGTTTATCTAAATCAATAGCAATCCAATTTGCATCATATAACATAAGATCTAATATCATATTACCTGGTCCTATTGAAACTCCCATGCAAAACAGATGGAAAAAAAATCCAAAGTCTAAAAAAAATTTAGCTAAATTAATTCCACTTCAAAGAATTGGCAGACCTGAAGATGTAGCAAATGCTATTTTATTTTTATTAAGTGATGAGAGTCAATATATAACTGGGACAGAATTAATTGTTGATGGTGGAATCACTTCTAAACCATAATTTATATTCAAAAATTTTTTTATTAAAAAAACTCTGGCACTTAGTGCCAGAGTTTGAACAATTTATCTATATGGATATCCTGCTTTATCCATTGTTGCAGCATACAACTTAAATGCTTCAACAACTTTACCACTTCTTGGACTTTGACTTGCAACTTCGTCCCAAAATCCTGAAGCATCTTTAACAACCTGGCTCCACTCATTAGTAGGTATGCTTGTGAGTTCCATCTTCTTACCGTTAACACGAAGATCTGCTTCTCCACCCCAATACCATACTTGTCTGTAGTAATGTGATTGATCGATTGACATTTTAAATAATTCTTGAAGTTTAGGAGAAAGCTTATCCCAACTTTTTGAATTAGCAAAATATGAACCAAACCAAGCACCTGTAACGGAATTTGTTAGAGCATAGTTGCATATATCGGCCCAGCCAACTTCATATGCTTCTGTGAATCCACACCAACATACTCCATCAAGCTCACCAGTTTGCATTGCTACTTCAACATCATCCCAAGGAACAATAACTGGGATTAAACCATACTTAGCCATGAAACGTCCAGCTGTTGGAACACCAAAAACTCTAAGACCTTTCATATCTGCTAAAGATCTAACTGGTTTGTTAACTGTAAATAAATGACAAGGATCCCAAGCACTGGTACTAAGCCATGTAACATTATCTACTTCACCATAAGCTTCAGCCCAAATATTATCTAATCCATAATATTTAAACATTGCAGGAACATCTAAGCTGTAACGAGTTGCAAATGGAAAATATCCACCAAATACAGATATATCAACTGGAGATCCCATTGTTGCATCATCACTTTGCACAGCATCAATAGTACCGGCCTGCATCGCTCTGAATAATTCATCAGTTGGAACTAATTGATCAGCATAATAAAGTTCGATTTCCATCTCACCATGAGCTGCTTTGTTAAATGCTTCAATTTGTGGAAGCACAACATGCGCACCTAAAGGAGCACCAGAATAAGTCTGAAGTCTCCACTTAATTGGATTAGTTGCTGCGTATGCATATGGCGCTGCTAATGTTGAAGCACCTATAGCACCTGCAGATACTAAACCCGCTTTTTTTAAAAATTCACGTCTTTTAGTGATATTTTTTTTATTTTTCATTTAACTACCTCCTAAAGTTTTAAATAATAAATAATTTTTATATCTTGATATGTAAAAAGACATAAATCAAGAAAATAAACTTATTTAAAAAATTATTTTCTTGATACATATTCTGGAAGCCAAGTAGCTATTTCAGGGAAAATCATCACTATCGCTAAACCAAGACACATTACAAGTACAAAAGGGATAATAGATCTATAAATGTCCATTAAATTAATTTCTTTTGGAGCCATTGCTCGCATTAAAAATAAATTATAACCAAATGGAGGAGTCATATATGCAATTTGACATGTAATTGTATATAATACACCGTACCAAATAGGATCAAAACCTAATGCTATAATCAACGGAACATAAAGAGGTGCTACAATTACAAGCATAGCTGTATCATCTAAAAACATTCCCATTAATATGTATGATAGTTGCATCATTATTAAAACACCCCAAGGACTCAGATTCCATCTTTCTATAAATAAAGTTTCAATTGCTCTGACTGCACCAATACCATCAAAGACAGCTCCAAAACTCAAAGCTGCTAGAATGATCCACATAAACATACATGAAACACCTAAAGTTTTTTTCAAAGTGTTTTCAATAACATGCCTGGTAAGTTTGCCTTTTAATAGCGCTGCTAATGTTGCACCAAAAGCACCTACAGCTGAACATTCAACTAAGCTTGCTATACCCATTAAAAATAAACCAGTCATAGAAAAGAAAATTGCAAAAGGTATTAAACCAGCTTGCAATAATTTAAATTTTTCAGCTCTTGTAATCTGTCTTTCTTCTTTTGGAAGTGCTGGTCCTAATTCAGGTTGAAGTTTACATCTTATATAAATATATAAGATAAATAATGTCGCCATCATTATGCCTGGCAAAATACCTGCTAACCATAATTTACTAACTGGCTGTCTTGCAATCATTCCATAAAGTACTAAGACAACACTGGGTGGTACTAAAATTCCAAGAGAACTTCCAGCTTGCACTACGCCTGTAATCATTCTTTTATCGTAACCTAGTTTTAACATTGCTGGTAAAGCAATGGTTGCTCCGATAGCCATACCTGCCACACTCAAACCATTCATTGCAGAAATTGCAACCATCATTCCCATTGTACCAATTGCTAAACCTCCTTTTATGCCACCAAAATAGACATGGAACATTTTATAGAGGTCATCGGCTATACCTGATTCAGATATCATGTAACCCATGTAAATAAATAAAGGCAAAGTTAGCATTGGATACCATTTGAATAATTTCCAAGCTGCTGTGTAAGGCATCTCTATTGCCCCATCTCCCCACAACAATAATGCTGCCATTGCTGCTACAAAACCAATTGCTCCAAACACTCTTTGACCCGTCAACAACATTAACAACATTGTTGCAAACATTGTAATAGCAATCATTTCATAGCTTACAAAATCTGCTATCATTAGATTTCTTTATCTAACACTTTTGCAATATCTTTAAAAAATATTGCAATTGATTGAAGTAACATTAGTCCAATTCCAAATGTCATTATGGATTTAATTGGCCATACATAAGGTGCCCATGCAGTAAACAACCTTTGATTGGTTTCAATTGTATATGTTAAACTTGATATTGAACCATAAAAAAGAACTACAAGATAAAATATAAGAAATACACTTGTAAGAGAGTCAAGCAGTGCTTTAGTTTTATCTTTTAGTTTACTATATATTAGATCCATTCTCACATGGTCATCAGTTAGCATAGAGTAGCCTCCGCCTAACAAATAATAACCAGTCATTACAAATTGAGCCATCTCAATTATCCAAATAAGAGGGATATTAATTATATTTCTTGTTACGAAAGATAAAATTAGTATGAACATCATTACAAAAACTAAATACATACTTACACGGCCAGTTTTTAAACTGATATAATCTATAGTATTAACGTAATATTTTATTATGCTTGGCATTTATTTGATAAGTTACTATAGACAATTATAGAATAAATAAAAAAATTAAAAGAGATAATAATGCAACTATATAAAAATTTTATAGATGGTAAGTGGATAGAAAGTGAATCAAAAGAAACAATAAAGGTGGATGACCCTGCTACTGGTAAAGTCTTTGCTGAAATTGCTTGTGCAAAAAAAACTGAAGTAGATCAAGCTGTACAGGCAGCAAAAAATTCTTTTGTATCAAGAGTTTTGGTTGATATGCCTTTGCTTGAAAGAGCAAAATTAATGCATAATATTGCAGATGAAACCAGAAAGATAGCAAATGAGGGTGGCAAGATACTTTGTTATGAAAATGGAAAATTATTAAGTGCTGGAATTAAAGAATTTAATGATGTTGCAGATATGTTTGATTATTATGCAGGTTTAACTGATAAGTTAGAAGGTAAAACAATCCCAGTTGCTTCAAATGTATTTGATTATACAGTTTTAGAGCCATTTGGTGTTTCAGCACACATCGTTCCATGGAATTTTCCACTATCTATGATTGGAAGGTCTTTAGCATGTTCATTTGCAACTGGTAATTCAACAATAATTAAAACAGCTGAACTTACTCCTTTATCAGCAACTATTTTTGCTAAGGCAATTGAAAATGCAGGTGTTCCAAATGGTTTAATTAATATAATTGCTGGATACGGTGATGAAGCGGGTTCCTATCTAGTTTCACATCCAGATGTTAATCATGTCGTGTTTACAGGTTCAGTTGCAACTGGTAAAAAAATTCTTCATGCTTGTGCTGATAAAACAATACCAGCAATTGTTGAGTTAGGAGGAAAGTCGGCAGGAATAGTTTATCCTGATGCAGATTTAGAATCAGTTGTAGAAAGTGCAAGACATGGTATATTTGGAGTAGCAGGTCAAATTTGTACTGCCATGTCAAGATTGGTAGTTCACAAATCAGTTAAAGATGAATTAATAACTAAACTAGTAAACTTAAGTGAGTCTTTAAAAATAGGTCCTGGCTATGAAGAAGGCACAGGTTTAACTCCAATTATATCTGAAAATCAATTACAAAAAGTAGAAGGGTATGCTCGTTCTGGAATTCAACAAGGGGCTGAAGCAGTTCATGGAGGTAAACGTGTTGAAAGAGAAGGTTATTTTATGCAAGCAACTGTTCTTAATAATGTTAAGCAAGAGATGACAGTTGCTAAAGAAGAAATCTTTGGGCCTGTTTTATCAATTCTAGATTATGAAGAAAATGAAGAAGCAATTAAAATTGCAAATGATACAGATTATGGGCTTGGATCTGGAGTATTTACTAAAGATCTTAAAAAAGCTTCATGGACAGCAAGTAAACTTGAGGCTGGCCAAGTATATGTAAACAAATGGTTTACAGGTAATCACGCAACTCCATTTGGAGGTTATAAACAATCTGGCTACAGTAGAGAAAAAGGGGTTGAAGCTTTAAAATCTTATCTTCAAGTAAAAAACGTAGGTATTAATTTAGATTAATTAAAACGATTAGATCTAAAAGGATCAATATTTATATTTGTCTTTAAATTATTACATAAAGAATTAATAATTTTTCCAGTAATCGCTCCTAAAGTCCATCCAATATGTTGATGTCCAAAAGCATAAAATATATTTTTATTTTTTTGAGAGGGGCCAATAATAGGAAGAGAATCAGGAAGTGTTGGACGAAAACCTATCCAATCTTTTTTTACTTTACCCAATTTAGGTAATAGCTTTCTGGCTTGATTTTCAATCATTTGAACTCTTTTTTTATTTAGTGGCTTTTGCAAACCAGCTATTTCAACAGTGCCCGCAGCTCTTAAGCCTTCATCTATCTGTACTAAATAAAAACCACTTTCAGACCATCCTATTGGTCTTTTAATTAAATTAAAATTTTCAAATAAAACATGGTAACCTCTTTCAGTATCTAGAGGAAAATCATCTCCTATATAATTTGCTATTATGTTTGACCAAGCACCTGAAGTAATAACTACTTTATCAAATTTTTTCTCATTGGAATTTATAATTAGATTAATATTATTTTGAGAATGATCTAAGTTACTCACATTCGATTGGATAAATATACCCCCATTACTAACAAAGGCATCAAAAATTTTTTTACTTAATGCTTGAGGATTATTTGTATGTCTGGAGCCTAAAAATAAGTGACCATTATAATATATTTCAGATAAATTAGGTTCTAAATCTTTAATTTCATTCCTTGATAATTCTTTAAGCTTTACCCCATTTTTTATTCTTAAATTAGTTGTTTCTATTTCATTTTTAAATGCTTGTTCAGTTTTATATAAATATAGACATTCTTCTTTTTTTATAAACTCTGTTACATCAACTTCTTTAAAGATTTCATCATACGCTAAGGTTGAATGGCTTAAAATAGATCCTAGACTTGAAGAAATATAATTTACTTGTTTTGGAGTACAATTTTTTAAAAA
>CACEPG010000023.1 GCA_902561355.1 uncultured Alphaproteobacteria bacterium | reverse complement strand
TGAAGATCGTCTGATTTATTTATATAATCAACTTTATATTCTTTGATATATCTTTCAAACCATCTACGATGCATTTCTTGAGCTGCTCCAGATCCAAATATATAAAAATTATCATCACCTAAGCAACCAACAGTTAAATCACCATAAAGTTTACCTTTAGGCGTATTCATAGGATTTAATGATATCCTTCCTAAGTTTGGAATAAATCCTGATAAAATTTTATTTAAAAAATTTCTTGCTTCATTTCCAATAAATTGATGTTTAGAAAAATTTGCTAATTCGATTATTCCAACATTTTCTCTTACATTTTTTACTTCTTTTGAAACATATTCATGTGATCTTGATCTTTTAAATGTAGGCTCTTCATAAGCATCATCAATATTATTTGCAAACCATAAAACATTTTCCAAACCAAAGGTATCTCCCATTACTGCTCCATTTCTTACAAATCGATCATATAATGATGTAGTTTTTTGCTTTCTTCCTTTTGGCAAGGTTTCATTTGGAAAGGTCATAATAAATCGCCTTTCATAATTTTCTGAAGATTTTATAGTTCCATATTGAGGAGAGGCATATTCTCCAAATCTTGCAACATCCATAGCCCAAACATCTATCGAAGGTTCTCCATCAATTATCCATTCAGCTATACATTTCCCCACACCTCCACCTTGGCAAAAACCAGCCATAACTCCAACTGCAACCCAATAATTTTGTAAACCCGGTACTGGACCAATAAGCGGACTTCCATCAGGTCCAAAAGTAAATGGCCCATTAACAATATTTTTGATACCTGTTTTTTCTAAAGCTGGCATTCTTTTAAATCCAATCGCTAATCTATCTTGAATGTTTTCTAACTTTGGTTCTAATAATTCATGACCAAAATTCATAGGTGTTCCATCAATTTTCCAAGGTGTAGATTTTTGCTCATATGTTCCAAGCAACATACCTTTTCCTTCTTGTCTAAAATAAATATTTCCTTCAAAGTCAGTTCCTACAGGTAAGCGTTTATCATCACCCATAGATTCAATTTCAGGTATTGATTCAGTAATTAAATAATGATGCTCCATAGGTTGAACAGGAAGATTTATTCCAGCCATTTTGCCAATTTCTCTTGCCCATAATCCTCCAGCATTAATAACTATTTCAGCATTAACTTTTCCTTTATCAGTTATAACATCCCACGTTCCATCATTTTTCTTAATAGTTTCTTTAACAATGGTGTGTGTGTAATATTTTGCCCCATGTACTTTAGCAGATTTTGCAAAAGCATAAGTTACACCTGAAGGATCAACTTCACCATCTATTGGATCCCATAGAGCAGATATATATCTTTTAGGATCTATTAAGGGATGTTTTTTTGCTATATCTTCTAAAGATATAAATTCTTGATCAAGACCCATATATCTAGCCTTCGATCTTTCTCTTTTTAGATAATCATGCCAAACTTCATTCGAAGCAAGGTAAAATCCTCCACTTGGTTTAAAGCCTGTGGAATGACCAGATGTTTCTTCAATTTCTTTATATAGCTTAATAGTATAAGCCATAAGTCTGGAAATATTAGGATCATTCGATATTACATGTACATTCCCTGCCGCATGCCATGATGATCCAGAGGTTAGTTCATTTCTTTCTAATAAAATACAATCTTTTAATCCAAATTTAGCAAGATGGAATAATATAGAGCATCCTACTACACCACCTCCAATTACAACAACTTTAGCATTTTTTTCCATATTTTAATTAAATTTGTATTATATAAAAATACAAGTTTTTTAATATAAATTAAGCTTATTTTATTGTTTTAGTTATGAGTAAATCTATATCATTTATATCAAATAATATGAATTTTTATTAACAATGAAAAGAATTGTATTTTTAATATTTATTTTAGTCATTTTTTCAGGTGGTTATTATTATTTTTCTATTAATAATAATCAAGTTTCCACTACTGCTTATGAATATTCTAAAATTGAGAAAGGAAGTATACGTAAAACTATTTCTGCTACGGGAAAAATTATTCCTACATCAACTCAAATTTTATCTTCTGAAATTTCTGGTAAAATTGTTGAAATACAAAAAGATTTCAATGAAGAAGTTAATAAAGGAGATGTTTTAGCAATATTTGATCAAAATCCTTTTTTATTAAAGGTACAAGAAACTCAAACTTTAGTAGAGATTTCTAACTCAAAACTAAAACAAAAAAAAGCTAGTTTGGAAAAAGCTAAATCTGAATTAAGAAATGCTACATCCAATCAAATAGGCTTTAAATCAAAATTAAATGATTTTATTCTTTTTGTAAAAAAATCTAGTAAAAATTTAGAAGATCAAAAAACTTTGTATAAAAATAAATATATTTCAAAAAATAAATATGAAGATTCATTATATGAATATGAAAGTGCTAAATATCAATTAAATACTTTAGAATCAGAGATATTATCTTTGAATGCTATTATTGACTCCAGAAAAGCACAGATAAAGATAATTAATGCAGAAATTGAAGAAGTTGAAAATTTGATACAACAAACACAACTAACTTTAGAAAGTGAAAAATTGGATCTTACTAAAACTCAAATTATTTCACCAATAAATGGTTTTATTTTAGATAGACATATTAGTGTAGGAGATGTTTTGGGAGCTTATCAAAAAGATTCTATTATGTTTACTATTGCTGAAACTTTATCAAAAATGAATATTGAAATTTTTATTGATGAGTCTGATATTGGCAATATTAAAACTAATCAAGAAGTTGAATTTTCAACAGATGCTTTTCCTGATAGAAAATTAAAAGCATTAATTACGCAAATACGTTATTCTCCTGTAGATGATCAAAACGTTATTACATATGAGGTTATAGCAACTTTTGATAATCCAAATAATATTCTTCTTCCTGGTATGACAGCTAATGTAGAAATTATAGTTGAAAATAAAAATGAAATTTTAAAGGTAAAAAATTCTTCACTTTCTGTAAAATTAAATCAAAAACCATCAAAAAATTCAGATAGTGGAAATAGATGGGGTGGAGGAGGACCTTCACAAATGCAAGAAATTATGGGTCAATTAGATATGACTCAAGAACAACAAAATAAAATGAGAGGTGTTTATCCTAAGTTAGGTAAAGTTAGAGATTCTTTGAGCTCAAAAAACTTATCTCCAGAAAAAATAAGAAAAGAAATGCAATTATACATTGAGAATGCTTTAATAGATTTATTAACTGATGATCAAAAAAATAAATATTTTTCTTTAAAAGAATCTCTAAATGTAAAAAAAGTATATAAATTGATAGATGGAGAACATAAAAAAATTGATTTAATTACAGGCTTGAATTCGGGTGGTTATACAGAAATTATTAAAGGTGATCTTCAAGAAGGAGATGAAGTTGTTTCAAAAATTATTGTTGAAACAACTAAAAAAAAGGCTCTAAGATTATTTTAAAATGATTAAAATAAAATCTCTCTCAAAAGAATATATCATGGGAGATAACAAGCTTTTGGCTTTAAATGAAGTTAATATCTCTATTAATGCAGGTGAATTTGTATCTATAATGGGCTCTTCTGGCTCAGGCAAATCAACTTTAATGAATATAATAGGTTGTTTGGATGTTCCTACAAATGGAGATTATTTTTTTAGAGAAAATAATATATCTAGTTATAGTTCAAATCAACTTGCTGAATTGAGAAATAAAGACATTGGTTTTATTTTTCAAAATTTTAATTTATTACCCAGATTAAATGCTCTGGAAAATGTTATTTTACCACTTCTGTATTCTGGAAAATCATTTAAAGAAAGAAATACACTTGCCCTGGATGCTTTAGAAAATGTTGGTTTAGGTGACAGAATTTATCACAGACCAAATCAATTATCTGGAGGTCAACAACAAAGAGTGTCTATTGCAAGAGCTATTGCTGGTTCTCCAAAACTTATTTTAGCAGATGAACCAACGGGTGCTTTAGATAGTGTAACTGGTATAGAAATAATGAAAATTCTTAATGACTTAAACTTAAAAAAAATAACTATAGTCTTAGTCACTCATGAAGACGATATAGCTAATTATGGATCAAGAATTATAAAAATGAAAGATGGTAAAATAATTGAGGATATAAATAATGTCTCTAACTGATTTAATTTATCTTTCTCAAAAAAGTTTACGTTCAAATATTTTAAGAAGTGTTTTAACTTCACTAGGAATTATTATAGGAGTTAGTTCTGTAATAACAATGATTTCTATAGGTTCGGGAGCTAGACAAGAAGTCGAAGAACAGATTGAAAGATTTGGTTCTAACAATTTAATTGTTAGATCTCAAAGTTCGTCATCAAGAGGTGTTTCCATGGGTTCAAATTCAGTAAATACTCTAACTTTAAAGGATATGGAAGGTTTGAAAAGTGAACTACCAGCTATTTCTGCAATTGCACCTAGAGTTAGTATGAGTACTCAGATTATTGCTAATGGTAATAATTGGTTAGCAACAGTAACAGGTACTACAAATGATTATTTTCAATTAGGTAATTGGAAATTTGAGATTGGTAGAGAGTTTCAAGAAGATGAATTAAATTCTGGTTCAAGGGTTGCTATTATAGGTAAAACGGTTCAAAAAAATTTATTTGGAACAGATAACCCTATAGATGAAATAATTAGAATTAATAAAGTGCCTTTTACTGTTATTGGTTTGTTAGATGCTAAAGGTGGAACAGCTTGGGCTGATTTAGATGATACGATTGTTGTTCCATTAAAAACTGCTAAGCAACGACTAGTAGCAAAAAAATTTCCAGGTGATCAAATTAGAAGTATGACAATTAATGTTTCCTCATCTGAATTACTTTTTAAAACTGAAAAAGATATTGATACTGTAATGAGAAAATTGCATAAAATTTCAGCTAATGGAAATCCAGATTTTGTTATTAGAAATTACGCTCAATTTTTAAATGCGAGACAAGAGTCTTCTCGAGTTATGTCTATCTTACTTGCAACTGTAGCTGGAATTTCTCTAATTGTTGGTGGTATTGGAATAATGAATATTATGTTAGTTACTGTTACAGAAAGAACAAAAGAAATCGGTGTTTGTATGTCTGTAGGAGCAAAAAAAAGAGATATTTTACTCCAATTTTTAATTGAATCTTTGATGATTTCTTTAATTGGTGGATGTATTGGTATAGCTCTAGGATTAGGGGTAATATTTGGCGTTAGTGAATATTTTAATTGGAAAATGAGTTTAGACTATATTTCATTAGTTTTATCATTTGTTTTTTCATCATCAATTGGAATTATTTTTGGTTTTTATCCTGCTAGAAAAGCAGCTAATCTTAATCCAATTGATGCATTAAGATATGAATAAATAAACCTATAATATAAAATTAATTTTTTTTAGAATCATTTTCTTGTAGCTATATAAACTCCAATTGCAGCTATAAATAAACCAACTATATCTATAATAAATATTTCTTCATCTAATACCAGCCAAGCCATTATTGCTGTTGTAGGAGGTACTAAAAAAAATAAATTAGATGTTTTTGAAGCTGAACCAACTTTTATTAAATACATTAGAATTGTAAATGCTCCAAATGAAACCATCAAAATTTGCCAACTCATTGAAAGAATAAATGAAGTTTCAAAATCAATAAATGGCTTTTCAAATATTATTGAAACAAAAAATAAAAATATAGCTGCTGAAATTGCTTGGTATAAATTATTAACAGATAAAGGTAAATTATTTGTAATTTTTTTTTGCCAAATAGTTGCTGTTGTTGCTCCTAATAATGCAACTATAGATGCTAATAAACCTATGACTGGTATTTCTCTTCCTATATCAAATCCAATTACAATTGTAGTACCTATAAGTCCTAAAAATATACCAAACCATTGAACTAATGTTACTTTTTCATTTAATATTGGACCACTTAAAATATTAGTTAAAACAGGTTGTAATCCTACTATTAATGCTGAAACAGTTGCAGATAGGCCTACCGCATAAGAAAAAAAAACGCCTCCTAGATAAAATCCATGAAATAAAATACCCGTTATCCCTGTTTGTAAAATTAATGTTTTTTTAACTATAATTTTTTCTTTTATTAAATAAGAAAATAATAAAAATCCAATTGATACAATAAAAAATCTAAATGAAAGTGATGCAAAAGGACTAGCTGATTGTACTATAATTTTTCCACTTACAAATGCAGAACTCCATAATATAATAAATAAAAAAGGGAATAATTTAATCATTTAAATTGTAAATTTCCATTATATGATTAAATTAATCATTTTATCAACAAATAACAATTCAATTATATGATTAATAATTTTATTTGCCCTGAATGTGGATCTACAAAAATTAAATCAATAATGAAAACTAATAATGTTAATGTTAATGGACCTTATTCAAAAGTTAATGAAGAAATTCAATGTGGAAATTGTTTTATGGACATACCTACAAACTTGTTTTCAATAAGTAATGAAAATAATCCTAAGGATATAAATATTAGTTGGAATAAAATATATAAACCTGAACATTTAAAAAATGCTGCTAAATGTTCAAAATGTAGTTTGTTTTATTGGGAAATTGAGCAATATTTAAATAAAAATAAAATTGAAGGCACTGATATTTTTTATCAATCATACAATATTCATGGTGATGGCGGTAATTTGGTTTGCAAAATTTGTGATCCCAATTCTTTTAAAAAATAATGCCTTATTTAAACCTCATTAAATATATATAAATATTATAGTGACACTATTGTAGTGAATATTCATCTATCATCAAAATAATTTTTCTCCTTTAGTGTCACTTTTTATCTAAACTATAAATCTAAATAAACTAAAAGAATGTGGAGGTAATGTAATTTGATTATTTATTACCTTAACTATATTTTTTTTAATAATAACATTATTTCTTTTATTTTCAGTATTTAAGTCTGTTTTAGATTTTCCATTAACAGTATAGCTTTCAATAATTTTTTTAAATTTAGGAAAGTTAACTTTTATTTTTTTATTTTCTGATTTATTTACAATTGAAATACAATATTTATTTTTTTGAAAAGTTGTAGCAGCATCTATCAATAAATTATTACTATATTGTGGCTGTTTTCCCAATCTAGGTGATTTAAATTTATTAGTTTTAATTTTTGTTTCCAAAATAATACCTTTATGAAATTTAGTCATAAGTTCTAAAACTAATGTTGTTGGTGTTTTCCAAATTTTTTTACCTTCTATACGATAATTACCCATTACATTTACTAAATGATAAATACCTGTATTTGTAATTACATTTCCTCTGTTAATACATGCATGAAGTAATGAACCAGAATATAAAGCATCAGCAATATTATAATTTTCTAAAAATTTAGGTGTATGTGCTTCAACATATGTGTTCCATTCATCAAAAGCTATTTTTATATTTTTTTTTGTGTATTTTTTTACTTCTTTAATAGTTCTATCAAGCATAATTTCTACTTCTGTAGAAGCTGCAACTGTTGCTAAATATCTTGTTTTGTAATGAGGGTGAACTTTGTCTTTTTCAGTTCTTATTGAATAATAATGAACGCTTAATTCGTCTATTTTTTGTTTAATATTTTTTAAAACTATTTCATTCCAATGACCAAAATGATCAGAGCATGCTCCCACAGCAATAAATCTTAATGTTTTATTTACTTTCTTAATAGCTTTTACAAAATTATCATATTTTTTAGCATAAGTTACTGGATCTGTATGACCAATTTGCCATCCACCAAACATTTCATTACCAATAAAAATAGTTTTTAAATTATATGGTTTTTTTCTACCATTTTTTACACGTAATTTGCCAAATTTTGTCTTTTCTGATCCTGTAATGTATTCAATCCAATTTGCCGCTTCTTGAGGAGTTCCATTTCCAGTATTTACTGTAATCATTGGTTCACTACCAATGTAATTACACCATTTCATAAATTCATCAGTTCCAACATCATTATACTCCCATTGGTACCAAGCATGATCATAGTAGGGGAGTCTTATATTCTTATTACCAATTCCATTTAACCAATCATATCCAGATAAAAAATTCCCTCCAGGCCATCTTATATAACTAGGTTGCCATTCTTTTATCATTTTAGAAATATCTTTTCTAAAACCAAATATTGTAGATTTTGGCATTAAGGAACAGTTAGCTATAAAAATTTCATTTTGTTTTATTGAAATAGATAGAATTTTAGACGATTTATAATTTTTAAATTTTATTTTTCTTTTATATTCAGTCCATTTTTTATTTGTTTTGATTTGAAAATTAATTTCTCCAATTGATATATAAATTGTTTGATTATTTCCTTTAATATAAATACTAAAAACATGTTCTTCTTTTGGAAAAATTACATTTAAATTTTGTTTAATTCCTCTTTTTGTTGTAGATTTTTTTCTTATAGTAATTTGCTGTGATTGTTTTCCACTACCATATCTACTTATTTCTTCTTTCCCTTTAACGACATATTCAGTATTTGAGTGCGCATACATAATATGTTCTGCAGAGGCATTGAAACCTTTCCAAGGTTGAATTATGCCAAAATCTAAATGATCATGTTCTAATCCATTATTCCAAACCAGTTTATCAGGTCCGCAAAATTTTCTATTATCAATAAGTTCTGACCAAATTCCATTACGATAAATTGCATCTCCTATATGTTCAAGATTTGAACCAAACATGTGGTTAGTTAACTTACCAATTACTCTATCTTTTTTAAATGATATACTATTCATTCATTATCCAGATCTTATCTTTTGGTAAATTTACAAAAACCTCATCTTCTTTTTTAATATTTTGAATCCCCAATGATTGTAATGAGCATTCTAGGTTTAAATTATTAATTACAATTTTATAACGTGTATGTGTTCCAGAAAATATTACAGATTTTATTTTTCCTTTAAAAAAATTATCTTGATAGATGTTCTCTTTTGATATTTTAATGTTTTCAGGTCTAATAGTTGCTATACATTTAGTATTCAATTCATTAATATTGGTTTGATTTGATGTAATATTGCCAATAGATGAGTGAAAATAATTTGCATTTTTGTTTAATTCTATAAAATTAACTCCACCAAAAAATTTTGCAGCACTAACATTAATAGGTTTTTCATAAAATTCTTTAGGCTCAGCAAAATTCTGAAGCTTTCCATCAAATATTAATGCTATTTTGTCAGCTAATAAAACAGCTTCTTCTTGATCGTGAGTTACAAACATACAAGTAACTTCAAGTTTTTTTTGAATTGATGTAATTAATTCTCTCATTTCATCTCTTAAATGAGCATCTAAATTACTTAAAGGTTCGTCTAATAATAGAAGTCTTGGATTTGCTATCAAAGCTCTTGCTAAAGCTACTCTTTGTTGCTGTCCTCCAGATAATTGTTTTGGTCTTCTTTCTCCTATATCAGGCAATTTAACTAACTCTAACATTTCTTGAACTCTTTTATTTATTATTTTTGGGTCATCTCCTTTCATCTTGAGTGAAAAACCAACATTTTCATTCACATTCATATAAGGAAAAAGTAAATAATTTTGAAAAACCATAACAACATTTCTTTTTTCTGTTGGTACAGATAAGATAGATTGTTTATCTAATAAAATATCACCATTGTCAGGAGTTAATAATCCTGTTATCATTTTTAAAATAGTAGTTTTTCCACAACCTGAAGGACCTAATAAAGCTATCAGTTCCCCATTTCGTATATTAATAGATATATTATCAACTGCAGGTCTTGTCATGCCTGAGAAGTTTTTAATTAAATTTACAATATTGACTTCTGTCATTATATTTTTCCAAACCCAGAAGTAGCAGAAGATTCTCCAGATACAAATTTTGAAGTAAAAAATAAAATTAATATCGCTGGGAAGATAAAAATTATAGATATAGCTGCTGTTAAAGCAGGATTTCCAGATGAAGCAGTTGAAAAAACCAATAGAGGTAATGTCATTATTTTACCAGCTCCTATTAAAAATGTTAATAAATATTGACTCCAAGATACCAAAAATGCGAATAATGCTGCTACAACCATTCCCGGTGCAATTGCAGGTAAAGTAATTAAATAAAATGTTTTAAATTTATTAGCACCTAAAGTTCTTGCTTGATATTCAAAATCAGGATTATAATTAGCAAATATACCAGTTAAAGTTAATACTACATAGGGCATAATAGGAACAAGGTGCACTAAACAAACTCCAAAAAAACTTCCTGAAAAACCAAGTGATATAAAATTAATATTTAAACCTAATACAAAAGCAATTGGTGGCAAGATTGTTGGAGAAACCATTAAAAAAATAATTAGTTTTTTAAATTTAAAATTAAAAAGCCCCAACACTCTGGCTGCAGGTAATGCTATTATTATTGAAACGATAGTCACAACAAAACCAATTGTTAAACTATTTATTAAAGCTTTAATTACTGTTGGATTAGTTGCCCATAAATCTAGAAAACCTTCTAAAGTTCTATTGCCTTGTCTTGGAATTAGTTTTAGCCTTACCCAAGCTTGCATACTTAATTCTTTTGGAATTAACTGAGGGTAAAACCATCTAAATGAAAAAGCATTTATAAAAAAAGCAATTATAGGTAAAATTAGAATAAAAGCCCCTAAGTATATAGAATATATATTTATTTTTTTTAAATTTTGATTCATCAATCCTTCCTAATTCTTGTTTGAGTTAACCAAAAATAAAAAATTACCAAAATCATTACAATTAAAGCAATAATAATGCTCAATGCCATTCCTTCACTTCTAGCATTTAAATCAGGATTTAAAAAAAACTCAAAAGCCATTACTGGTAACATCTGAGGATATATTACTCCTAATAATGCTGGTACCTCATATGCTCCAAAGCTAAATGCAAAAACTATTATTGATGCTGAAAATAAGCTAGGCATAACAAGAGGTAAAATCACATATCTAAATCTTTGCCATCTGTTGGCACCTAAACTTTGAGCTAGTTCTTCAAAATTTTCACCTAATGATTGAAGTACAGACATCAATATAATAAAGAAAAAAGCTGACTCTTTCCATATATATGCAAGTATTATTCCTACTCCATATTTATCTTTTACTAAAACAGGAAAATCTCCAGGCGAAGCTATTATATTTAATTGAGCAAGCATTCTTGCTAATAGTCCACTTTGTGAAAATACGAATATAATACCAACTGCAACAACTAAATGCGGCATAGGTAAATTCAAAGAATATATGAAATTACAAACTGTTTTACCAAAAAATGTTTTTCTTATTGCTAATGCAGCAAATAATGCAAGAACTGCTGCTAAAAAAGTACTTACAAAACTTACCCAAAGATTAAGAGCTAAACCAGTCCAAAATAATTTAGCATACCTTTCAGAAAATAAAATATTATAGTATGCATCTAAATTTATTTCGTATTTTCCAATAGCTGGCTGATATCCTAAGCTTTGAACTAAGCCATAAAATATTCCACCATAGAAAAGTAAAATTATAATTAATAAAGGCGGGGTAATAGATAGAATTATCTTTGTTTTATCCCCGCCCATATATATTTAACTATTTAAGTAGTACGTTAGCTTCCCAATCAGCTTCAATTAAATCTTGATATTCTGCAGCAATATCAGAAACTAGTGCTTTCGCTAAAATATTCTGATCCTCTGCAGCATCACCTAGATTATTTTGAGCATCTGCAATAGCAGCCTGACCTGCAGCATCAGTTACTTTTGCTGTACTGATACCCCAACCACAACAAAATCCATTTGCTGGTTGAACTTGTGCAGCTTGTAACTCAGGTTCTAAAACCAAATTAGCATAAACTAAAGCAGCAGCTTTATTTGGTGCATTATAAGGAATTGCCCAGTAATTAAAGTCACCAATCATATTCTCATAAAATGCAAAAGCTCTTGAAGTTGGAGGAGTAGTTCCAGCTGTATTAGTTGGACCAGCACCTCTTGGTGATTGCGTAAAGTCTAAATCAACTTCTCCATTTGCAAAAAGACTATGCATTTCTGCATTATCCTTCGGATAAGTTTCACCACCTCTCCATAGGTCTTTTTCCCATGAATTTAATAGTTCCCAAACTTTTGGTGCCCACTGATCATACAATCCTTGATTAAAAGGTCCTACCCACTGAGCTTGACCACCACTTAGTTCAAAGAAAATTTGCTTAACAAAACGAGTACCTACAAAACCACCTTTTCCAGGTCTAATATATGTAAAACGTCCTGGGTTTGCTGAAATCCAATCACTTAGTTCAGCATAACTTCTTGGCATATCATCATAATTACTTCTAGCTGAGTCATACATAAAGTGAAACTGTGCACTAGACCATGGACTTTCCATTCCATCTACTGGTCTACCAAAGTCTAAATTAACAGCTGGATTGTCCCATGCAACAAATTCACTATTTGGAAGTCCTGCAGCAAATGGTCCGTAAAGAAGGTTAGCTTGTTTTAATGTCCAAAAATTTTCTCCATTAATCCAAATTAAATCTATATTTCCACCATCACCTGTTACTCCAGCTTCTTTTTCACTCAGTACTTGGTTAACAGCATCTACAGTTCCTTTTAAAGGAACTCTATTTAATGTAATTCCATAATCATTTTTAAGAGGAACTCCATAAAAGTCATCAACAAATCCATTGATAGCATCAGAACCTCCCCACATATAGACATTAACTTCACCACCTTTAGCTTTTCCTAAAACGTCATCCCAAGAGTTAAATCCTGGAGCTACTTCAGCAAAAGAAAATTTAGCAAAAGTTAATACTATAAGATAACAAATAAATATTTTAATTTTATTCATTTTCCCTCCATTAAAATTAATTTTATTTTACCTGTAAAATATACATTTGCTAGTAAATAACTAATTATTAGTGTCAAAAGGAGATAGATAATCCACCATTTTAATTTTTTTTACAAGTTTTAGGTCATTCCATGACGCTAATTCTAATAATTCTTTACTTAAATTACCTTGTGATACAGCATAGTGATGCTCATGACCCATCATATTCAAAGTATTAATTAAATCTCTAGATGAAATTTTTTCTCTGTTTAAGTAGATATTTTTGAACCAACCTCTTGTTCCATCATAACCTTTATTAGTATGTTCAAATATTTCAGAATTAATTATTAATATTCGCTCACAATTATTACCAAGATAAGTCGTAGTTGTAGTTTGAGGTTTAAAAATTTGATCACCTGCAATACCAAATTTCTTATCAGTTTTTCTACCAAGAGTTGAATGATCGACCCAATTAATACCATCATCATTTGCAAAATGTCTAGGAGTGACTCCACAATGCCACATTAGAACTGAATCTGAATCATCATCAAAAGTTGCTAAGTCAAGTAAAGTAGATGATTTATTAGAATTACTTAAGTAATTTAAAAGTAACATTGAAATTGATCCTTGAACATCTCCTTCACAAGATACGGCTACTCCATCTTCGCTACCCATCCAACTATATGCCATGCAAGGTACTATTCCATATAATTCTTGAAATTGTGACCAACATTGTACCGCCATTGAATTCCAATTATTTTCATTTTTAATTTGTTTTAATGCAAAATATATTCTTGTAACTTTATTAAATGAATCTTCTTCTGAAACACTAATACTAGTTGCGGCATTTTTTATTTTTTTGATTTCATCATCTATTATTTTTTGTTCGAAACTTTTAGCTTTATCTACAACTTCTTTTATAGATGCAGCTTCTATTGTGACTCCTATATTTTTCTTTACTAAACTATTATCAACGATCATATTATCAAATCCAGGAGATATACCTCCAATTAACCCAATTTTTGAATTTTGAATTTTTTTTAGAGCGATAAGCGATCTTATGGTTATTAAAAATTTTTGAATAAATTCTTCAGTATCTGCATAATTATAAAACCATTTTGTTTTAATATTTTTGTCTTTTAACACTTTTTTTATAATCCCTAAAAAGTGACTCGTAGAAACAAGCGAGTGCAGTTTCACATCACCTTCATTTTCTATATCTGGCACTGCCCATATGCCAATTTTATTTGAAGTATTACATAATGGATACAGCTGTTCCCCAGCGCTACATGAACTTGTTTGGATTAATAAAAAATCAATTTTATTTTTAAAGAATATTTCAGCTTCTATAGCATCATCTTTGGAAAAGATTGTTTTGGTAAAAGATATTATATTAACATCATAATTTTTTAATAATTGTTGTAAATGTTGTTCAGATTTGATTCTTACTTTTTGTTCTTCTGCATAATAAGGTGCTATTGCTGTTGCAGCGAAACCAATATTTAATTTAATAGTCATTTATTTTTATTTAATGTTATATTAACTTTATTGTCAATTATTATATATTGACATTAATTTTATTACTGTTTTAATAATAAAAATTAATAGTATTTATGAATATTGATCAAAATAAATTAAATTGGATTTATAAAAAATTATTTACTATAAGATTTTTTGAAGAAAGAATTAAAAAAATAGCTAAAGAAAAATTAGTACCAGGATATTTACATACTTGTATTGGATCTGAAGCAATTTGTGTTGGAGTTATGTCTGCACTAAATAATGATGACTGGATATCAAGTACATATAGAAATCACGGACATGCTATTGCAAAAAACTGTGAGCTAAAAGAAATTACTTCAGAAATATTTGGAAGAAGCACTGGTATTTGTAAAGGTAAAGGAGGAAGTATGCATATTAGTGATTTTGATAAAGGCATGCTTGGTTCTTTTGGAATAGTTGCTGCTGGTCCACCAGTTGTTTTAGGAGCGGCACTACAAGAAAAAATAAATAAAGGTTCCAAAAATTCAGTTACTTTTTTTGGAGATGGCGCGATACATAATGGTGCTTTTCATGAAGCTGCTGGTTTAGCAAAGCTATGGGATATTCCTATGCTTTTTGTATGTGAAAATAATGGTTATGCAGAAGCTACAGCAACTGATTGGCATTTAAATACTAAAAATTTATCCGATATTTCTAGAGCTTATGATATGATTTCTTATCGTGGTGATGGGAATAATGTTTTTGAAGTTCATGAAATTACAAAAAATGCGCTAATAGAATCAAAAGAAAAAAATACTCCTATTTTTATAGAATTTAAAAATTATAGATTTTCAGGCCAATATGAAGGTGACACACAATTATATCAGCCTTTAGAAGAAATCAATGAAGCTAAAAAAAATGATCCGATCAAAATAGCTTTAGAAAAAGCTATTGATTATAAATTTTCATCTATTGAAATTAATAATTTAAAAAAACAAGCTTTGAATGATGTTGAAGAAGCTTTTAAATTTGCAGAAACTCAGCCTTGGCCTAAACCCGAAGACTCATTAAATGATGTTTATGTGAATTATCCAAAAAATTTAATTTTATAAGTATGCCTATTTTAACTGTTAAAGAAGCAATCAACCAAGCATTAGTAGAGTCATTTACTAATGATAAAAATGTTATTTTAATGGGTGAAGATATAGCTGGAGGTAAAGGTAGAGAGCAATATCAAGGAACTCAAGATGCTTGGGGCGGTCCTTTTGGAGTAACTCAAGGTTTGTTAACTAAATTTGGACCAGAAAGAGTAAGAGATACAACAATAGCTGAAGCAGGTTTTTTTGGTGCCGCAGTTGGTGCTGCTATGACTGGCTTAAGACCAATAGTGGAATTGATGTATGTAGATTTTGCAGGAGTGTGTTTTGACCAATTAATGAATCAAGCAGCTAAAATGAGATACATGTTTGGTGGGAAACAAAATGTGCCGATGGTAGTAAGAACTGTCGTTGGAGCTGGATTTAGAGCAGGAAGTGAGCATTCACAAACTCTTTACAGTTTATATACCCATATACCAGGTCTCAAAGTTGTAGCTCCTTATGATGCAATAGATGCAAAAGGTTTATTACTTTCATCTATAATAGATAATGACCCTGTTATTTTTATGGAGCACAAAAGATTGTATATGACTAAATGTGAAGTTCCAGAAAATTTAAAACCAATCCCTCTCGGGAAAGGTAGGATAAGAAAAAAAGGTAAAGATATTACAATTGTAGCAATTCAAAGAATGAATTTATTTGCTGAAGAAGCTGCAAATCTCCTTGCAGATGAAGATATTGAATGTGAAATTATAGATCCTAGAACATATTCACCACTTGATGAATCATTGATTTATGAATCAGTAAAAAAAACTGGGAAAGTTATTATAATTGATGAATCTAATCCAAAATGTTCACTTGCCTCTGAGATATCATCTTTAATTTCAGAAAATTGTTTTACTGATTTAAAAGCACCAATATTAAAATTAACTGCACCCCATACACCAGTTCCTTTTAGTCCTCCAATGGAAGATTTTTATATTCCATCTACAAAAAAAATAATTAAGGGAATAAAAACTATTTTAAAATATTAATAAAATGCCAATACCTTCTAATATAATTTCTAAATTTCCAAAATTATCAAAAGAAAAATTACTAAATCATTTACAATTACCTGTAGGAAAAAATAAATTAATATTAGATACTGACACAGCAAACGAAATTGATGATCAGTTTGCTCTTACATGGGCTTTATTATCTAAAGATAAAATTGATCTTTTAGGAGTTACTGCAGAACCATATTCCTTTCAACACCACAAAGAAGAATTATTAGAAGCATATAATTTAATTAAATCAAATAAAGAGATTACAAATGAAAATAATAAACTAATCATGAATTACAAAAGTTGGGTCAATGGTTTGATTGAATCTAATATAGACCCTAATGACATTTATTTTGATACACCAACAGAAGGTGTAGAAAAAAGTTATCAAGAAATTATAAATGTTTTCGCAAAATTAAATATTCCACATGAAGGCAAGGTATTTAAAGGATCAAAAACTTATTTGAAAGATTTTAATGAACCTATAATTTCTGAATCAAGTGACTTTATTATTAATACCTGTTTGAAATATCCAAATGAAAAAATTTATGTCTGTGCTATCGGATGTTTAACAAATATTGCTTCAGCAATTTTAATTAATCCAAATATAATAAATAACTTGGTTGTTGTATGGACATCTGGTTATCCAACAAACAGCTTAAACAACAATAATAATTCACTAAATTTAGTTCAAGATGTTTTATCCTCTCAACTACTATTTGAATGCGGAGTAGCAAATGTATACTTACCAGGATTCAATGTTGGAGCTCAACTAACTCTATCTCTTCCTGATGTGAAAGAATTTATAAAAGGAAGAGGTAATATAGGTAATTATTTATATCATTTATATACCAATAATCCTTTACACAAACAAAGAGGTATTCTTGATCAAAGTTGGAGAACTTGGGTTATATGGGATGTAATTAACATAGCTTGGATGATTGAACCATCATGGGTACCAACTCATATAGTAAATACTCCATATTTGACAGATGATTTGCATTGGAAACAAAGAGATAATTCACAAATTATGAGAGAAGCTTTTGGAGTTAATCGAGATGAAATATTTTATGATTTTTACAAAAAAATTGAAATGCTTAAATGAAAATAGGAGTACACTCAGCAACTTTTGTTAAAGATTGGAGCGAAGATATCACTCCTTATTTAATAAAATGTAAAGAAGCTGGATATAATTGTGTAGAAGTATCTCTGTTAGGTCAAACAGATAAAAATGCTGAAAAAATTAATCTTTTATCTAAAGAATTAAATATCAATATTACTTGCACGACTGGTTTATCTCAAGATGAGGATATCGCTAGTGATAATTCAAAAGTTAGAATTAATGGTATCAATGCTCTAAAAAAAGCGATTGAGATAACTTCTATAATGGGTTCATCTATTTTAACAGGAGTGATTCATTGTGCTTGGGGTATAAGCAAATCTAATGGCAAAAATAAACAAGATAAGTATAAATATTCATCAGATTCAATAACTGAAGTAACTTCAATATTAGAAAATAATAAAATTAAACTAGGTATAGAACCTTTAAATAGATATGAAACAGATTTTATAAATACTGTAGATGAAGGTTTACAATTATGCTCCTTAGTAAATCATTCTAATGTAGGTTTGTTATTAGATGTTTATCATATGAATATAGAAGAAAAAGATATTGCAAAGTCTATTATTAAAGCAAAAAATAAACTTTTTCATTTTCATGTAGCAGAAAATGATAGAGGGATACCGGGTACTGGTTCTATCAACTGGGTCAAAATATTTAACGCTCTAAAAGAAATTAATTATAAAGAATATGTTACTTTAGAAATGTTTATTCAAGCAAATCAAAATACAAGCAAAGATTTATTTACGTGGAGAAATATCGAGGAAGATGTTTTTAATGCAATATCAAAATCATATGAATTTTTAAATAAATATTCTTATGATTAAAAATTATGATAATTGGATCAAAAGATCCTGTCTAAAAATTAATAACATTTATAATGAATTAGATGATTTAGATCAAAAAGTAGGTGATGGGGACCATGGTACAACAATATTAAAAGGATTAACAAAAGCTGAAAAAGTTTTTAAAGAAAATATAAAAAATTCATTAGATGAAATAATGTTGATCGTAGCTAAAGAAATGAGAATAGTTATGGGAGGTTCATCTGGTATATTAATGTCTATTTTTTTTTATGAATCTGGTAAAATAAATCCTGATAATATATCTTTATCTATAGTGACTATTTTTCAAAATACTGTTAATAAAATAAAAAAAACAGGCAAAGTCAGTATTGGAGATAAAAGTATTCTTGATGTTTACGTGCCTGTATTAGATTATTTAAATACTAGTATTAAAATTGATAAAAATTTAGAATCAATTAATAAAATTATTACAAATTCTTCGGAAAGTACAATGAATATGGAAGCAAAAGTAGGAAGAGCCAAATTTCTAGAAAAAAAAGGCCTAGGTATTATTGATCCTGGCGCTTATTCAACTTCTATTATCTTAAAAGAGTTTTTTAATTCTATATATAAATGAAAAAAATTATTAATAATAAAAATGAGATAGTTGATGATATGCTCACTGGATACGTGAAAGCTCACAGTGATAGGGTTAAATTTGCTTCAGAAAATAATAGAATTATACTAAGAAAAATAAAAAAAGAAGAAAATAAAACTTCTTTGTTAATAGGAAATGGTTCAGGTCATGAACCAATTGCAGTAGGGTGGATAGGCGAGGGTTTATTAGATGCTAATGTTGTTGGAGATATATTTGCTGCGCCATCTGGTGATTTAATTTTTGAAGGTATTAAAGAATTTAAAGATAATAAAGGAGCAATTCTTTTAATCTCTAATCATGCAGGTGATGTAATGAATGGAGAGTTAGCAATAGAATTAGCTCAAGATTCAAAAATCAATGCATCAAGTCTTATTATGTATGATGATATTGCTTCTGCACCTAAAGGAAGTGAAGATCAAAGAAGAGGAGGTGCTGGAACTACTTTTGTTTATAAAATTTTAGGAGCGTTATCAGAAAAGGGTGCAGAAAAAGATAAGTTATTAACTTTAGGTAAAGATGTTATAAATAATACAAGAACACTATCGGTAGCTGTATCATCAGGTATTTCACCAATAACAGAAAAAAAAATATTTGAATTAGAAGAAGATGAAATATTTATTGGCATGGGTGTGCATGGTGAATCAGGATATGGAAGACAGAAAATATCTTCCTCTAAAAATATAGTTAAATTTATGATGGATAAAATTTTTGATGATTATAGCTATAATAAAAATGATATTGTTATTCCCTTTGTGAATGGTTCAGGATCAACAACTTTAATGGAACTACTCATTATTTACAAAGATATTGAAGAATATTTAAGTAAATATAATATAAATTCATTCAAGCCATTAGTTAATGAATATATTACCACTCAAGATAGCGCAGGTTTTTCCATATCACTTTTAAAATCTAATGATATAATGCGAGAATTATGGGAAGAACCTTGCTCTGCTCCTTATTTTCATATTTAAATATTCGGGCATATAAATGAAAGATATAGGTTTTATAGGAGTAGGAACAATGGGTTGTCCAATGGCATCCAACATATTGCGCAATAATTATAATTTATCTTTTTATGACCCTTATGTAAGTGAAGAAAATAAAAAAAAATTATTTGATTTAGGGGCAATAGAGAAATCATCTATTGCTGATTTATGTATAAAAAATGAAATTATTATTTCTATGTTGCCAAATGGCAATGATGTAGAAGAAATTTCACTCGGAAAAGATAGTATAATAAATCAATCTAATAAAGATTTGATATTCATTGATATGAGTACAATTCTTCCTTCTGATTCTATTAATATAAATAAAAAATTAAACGAGAAAAATATTGAAATGTATGATGCGCCTGTAGGTAGACTAGTTAGTAATGCTATAGATGGTACTTTGCTTATAATGGTAGGTGGAAATAAAAATAATTATTCAAAAATTGAAAAAATTTTAAATTGTATGGGTAGTGATGTTATTTATTGTGGAAAAGCAGGATCGGGTAGTACAATGAAAATAATTAATAATTATATGTCAATTGTATCAAATATTGTAACTGCGGAAACTTTATCTCTTGTTGATAAATCTGGTATCAATAGAGAGTTAGCAATTAAATTAATGTCTTCTACAGCAGCTGGTAAAGGTCATATGAATTTAACTTATCCTGCCAAAGTATTTAAAAATGATGTTGGTCCTGGATTTAAAAATTCATTAGCTTTAAAAGATTTAAAATTAGCAATAAATCATGCTGAAAAAGAAGGAATTGATTTAGTATCAGGAAAAGGTGTTTTAAAAACTTATGAAGCAGCTGTAGAAGGTAAGTATAAAGATCTGGATTGGACTGCTATGTTTAATTATATTAAAGAAATAAATAATCTTGATTAGAATTAAATCTTTAAATTTTTATTATTTAGATTTTCCTTTAAAAAATAATATTATTACTTCTTTTGGTATAATGAAAAGTAGACCATCTTTAATTTTAGAATTGAAGGATAATTTTAATAATACAGGCTACGGTGAAGTATGGTGTAATTTTCCGAGTGATGCAGCTGATTATCGATTTAATATTTTTAA
>CACEPG010000022.1 GCA_902561355.1 uncultured Alphaproteobacteria bacterium | reverse complement strand
TTTTTTCAAAAAATATCTGAAAACTTAATATTAAAAGGAATAGATAGAAACTCATGCATAATTGCTATTGGAGGGGGAACTATATTAGATTTATCTGGATTTATAGCTAGCACTATACTGAGAGGTGTAAAATTTATTTTATTTCCTACCACTTTACTATCTCAAGTAGATAGTTCTATAGGTGGTAAAAATGGCATTAATTCTTCTAATGGAAAAAATTTAATTGGAACTTTTTACCAACCTGATCTAATTATTATTGATCCAAAAATATTATTGAGTTTATCTAAAAGAGAACTTAAATCTGGATATGCTGAAGTTCTAAAACATGCGTTAATTAGTGATTTATCTTTTTTTAAATTCTTAGAGAAAAACTATCATAAAATTTTTAATTTAGAATTAAAAACTCTAGAGCAAATAATATTTAAAAGTATTAAAATCAAATCAAAATTTGTTAATAATGATACAAAAGAAATTCTTACAAATGATAATTCAAGGGCAATTTTAAATTTTGGACATACATTTGGACATGCTTTAGAGACATATTATAAATACAATAATAAATTTACGCATGGTGAAGCAATCTCAATAGGTATGATAATTGCTTCAAAAATATCTTATAAATTTGGATATATTAATGAATATGAGCTAAAAAAAATATTTAATCATTTTATTAATGTAGGACTTCCTACAAAAGATAATAATATGTATAATAGTAAAATCTTTACAATTATTCAAAAAGATAAAAAAAATTTAAGAAATGATATTAATTTAATATTATTAAAAAAAATAGGTAAAGCTCATTTTTCTAGAGGCAATAATATTAAAAAAATAAAAAAAAATATTTATTAAAAATAAATGTCTATAATCACACTAACGTTAATAATTTTGTTGTTTTTTTTAGTTATGTTATCTGCATTTTTGTCAGGATCTGAAACAGCATTAACTGCAACATCTAAACCCAGGATAATAGCACAAGTTAAAAAAGGAAGCAAAAGAGCTAACTTTGTTTTAAAAATATTAAAAAATAAAGATAATGTTATTTCATCTATTTTACTATCAAATAACCTGGTCAATATTTTAGCATCTTCATTAGCAACAGCATTTCTTTATGACATCTTTGGAGTAAGTGGAATTTTTTATGCCACTTTAATGATGACAATAATATTAGTTATTTTTGCAGAGGTTTTGCCTAAAACATATTCTATTAATAGACCTAACAGAACTGCATTAAGAATTTCGCCAATTATTTATTATTTAAATAAAATTTTATTTCCTTTTGTTTTTTTTATTAATTTAATTGTCAAATCTGTAGTTAAAAAACAAGAAGATGATAATAAATTATCTGATTTGCAATCTGAAGAAGAACTACAAGGTATAATTGATTTATACAAAACTTCTAACCCAGATTCAGAACATGAAAAAGATATGCTCCAAAGTATATTAGAATTAAACGATACTACTGTTGAAGAAGTTTTTACTCATAGAACAAATATATATTCAATTGATAGCTCATTGGATATTGTAGATATAATAAATAAAATTAATGAATCAAGATATACGCGAATTCCATTTTGGAAAGATAATCCAGAAAATATTGTTGGCTTATTAAATGTGCGTTCATTAGATATTGATTTATCAAATAGAGATAAATCAAAAGAGGTTATTTTTGATAAAATTACAAAACCTTGGTTTATACCTGAGACCTCAAATCTTTTAGAACAATTAGTTGAATTTAAAAAAAGAAAAGAACATTTGGCTTTTGTTGTTGATGAATATGGTGAGTTACTTGGTATAATTACATTAGAAGACATAATAGAAGAAATAGTAGGGGAAATAGTAGATGAGATAGATATTCCAGAAGATGACTTTAAAAAAAATAATAGAGGCTTAATTATTATTAATGGTGAAAAAAATCTACGAGATCTATATAAACACTTTGATTTAGAGCCTCCAGAAAGTGAATCTTCAACTATAGCAGGGCATATAATGGATATAGCAAAAAAAATACCATTATTCGGTGAGACTGTTAAAGATAATGTTTTTAGTTACAAAGTTTTGTCACACTCAAGAAAACAAATTTCAAAAATTGAAATAAATAAAATTAAATAATTTTGATTTCTAATGAATGTAAACCATTTTTAAACTCATCTTCAAGAGCACTATTTATTAATCTATGAACTTCTAATTTATTTATTTTTATTTTGTTTTTTTCTTTTAAAGTTAATGCGATGTGAGTTTCTTGTTTACCATCAAAATTATTGTGTCCCTTATGCTTAAAAGAATTATCTTCAATGATTATATCAAAATTAAATAGTTTTTTTTTCAATATTTTATGAATTCTGTTTTTACGTTTCACAATTTATAAACTATATATTAAATATGAATAAATTTAAGTTTGATATTCAAAAAAATAATTTATCATGGGAAAAAAAGTTTACAAAAAAATGTGATTCTTCTAGTTGCAAAGAAAAAGGTGAGTTTAGAGCCCCAAAATCTCGTATACTTTTAAATGAGTATTATTTTTTTTGTTTAAAACATATAAAAGAATATAATAAATCATGGGACTTTTATAAAGGTCTTACAGTTGATCAAATAGAGAAATCAATGAGAAATGATACAGTTTGGGATCGGCCGTCTTGGCCATTAAAAGGTAATCCTAAAAGTGTTATTGACCAGCTAAATGAATTTTTTAATGAAGATAGCATAGGATTAGACGAAGATAAAATTAATAATAATTTTTATAAAAACAAATTTATTGATGAAAAATTAACAAATGAGCAAAATAATGCATTGAAAATGCTTGATTTGAGTCTACCTTTGACAATAGATAAAATTAAGAAAAAATATAAAAAGTTAGTGAAAATATTTCATCCTGATGTAAATGATAATAATAAAGAAGCAGAAGAAAAATTTAAACAAATAAATGAGTCATATAAATTATTATTAAAAAATTTTGTAAAATAAAATGAAAAAAATCATAGATCAATTACCAAATAAAAAAATAAATACAAAAGAGTTATTTAACATATCATGCAACTTTGAAGTTCTTGGTTTTCAGGATAAAAGTGATTATGTTCCAGAAATAGATACATCTTATCTTTTCGATCCAGATACAACACAATCAATATTAGCTGGATTTGCAAATAATCGTAGAGTTTTGATACAAGGTTATCATGGTACAGGAAAATCAACTCATATTGAACAAGTTGCTGCTAGGTTAAATTGGCCATGCATAAGAATTAATTTAGATAGTCACATAAGTAGAATAGATTTATTAGGTAAAGATGCGATTGTGCTCAAAGAAGATAAACAGGTAACAGAGTTTCAGGATGGTATTCTTCCATGGGCATATTCTAATCCAGTAGCTTTAGTTTTTGATGAATATGATGCTGGAAGACCTGATGTTATGTTTGTAATTCAACGAATACTAGAAACCGATGGGAAGTTAACATTATTAGATCAATCAAGAGTATTAAAACCAAATAAGTATTTTCGTCTTTTTGCAACAGCAAACACAGTAGGTTTAGGTGATACTTCAGGATTATATCATGGCACTCAACAAATAAATCAGGGTCAGATGGATAGATGGAATATAATCAGCACATTAAACTATTTAAGTAATGAAGAAGAAGAAAAAATTATTTTAAAAAAAATCAAGCAATTAAATAATAAAGAAGGTAAGGACACAATTAAGTCTATGGTTTCTACAGCCGATCTTACAAGATCTGGATTCGTAAATGGTGATATTTCTACTGTGATGAGTCCAAGAACAGTTCTAACTTGGGCTGAAAATTATTTATTATTTAACGACATTGAATACTCTTTCAAACTATCTTTTTTAAATCGTTGTGATGAACTTGAGAGAACAGTCATAGAAGAATATTTTCAGCGTTCATTTGGTATTGATATGTCAGATGCTAAGGTTGCTAATGTTAAAGAATGAAAATATAATTGCTGATTTTAAAAAAGCTCTAACAGTAACTATCAAATCAATAAGTAAAAATGATAATGTAGAAGTAAATTTTGTAAACGAAACACCATCAATTGAAGGTAATTTTATTAATATTACAGAACCAAATTTAACAAGTATAAAAAAAAATTTAACATATTTAAGAGCAGAAGCTGATTCACTGGCACTTGAATTTAGATTACATTCAAAAGAAATACATAAAAATTTTATAGTTGAAAACGAAACATCAAATGAAATATTTAATGCTGTTGAACAGGCAAGAATTGAAGCTAAAGGAGCAAGCATTTTTAAAGGTATAAGAGCTAATATTACTAAAAAACACATATTAGATCTAAAAAAAAATCAATCAATAAATTCAGCATCAAGCCTTGCTGAAGCCTTTAGATATGTAACTTATGAAAAACTTTTAGACATTGATCTTGGAAAATCAAATATCAATTATAGAAATATTTTAAAAACAAAATTAGGTGATCGTTATGAAAATTTTTTTAAAGATTTAAAAAAACAAATAAATAATCAAGAATTATATGGAAAAAAAATGATGGATATTCTTGATGATTTAAACTTATTATACAACGATGGAAAAGAGAATCCAAAAAAAGAAAATGATGATGATCAAAATATTAGTAATGAATCTGATCAAAAAAATAAAGATAAGGATGAAAAAAAAGATGAACAATCAGAAAACAAAATAGAATTAGATTCAAGTTCATCAGAAAGTCAGCAAGCTGTTGCTTTCGAAGAAAATGATGAAATAGGTGAAGATTCTAATGAAAGTGATTTTGAAAACCTTCCAGAAATAGCAAATCTAAAAAACATCGGAGATTATAAAATATTTGCAAAAAAATTTGATGAAGTTGTGAATGCGAATGAATTATGTGATGATAAAGAATTAGAAAAACTTAGATCTAATTTAGATCAGCAAGTATTTGCATTTCAACCCTTAATTACCAAAATGGCAAACAGATTACATAGAAAATTACTGGCACAACAAAATAGAACGTGGGATTTTAATATGGAAGAAGGTTACTTAGATACTTCTCGACTTGCGAGAATTATTGCAAATCCAAATAATAAACTTTCATTCAAAAAAGAAAAAGATGTAGAGTTCAAAGATACTGTTGTTTCATTATTAATAGATAATTCAGGCTCCATGCGCGGAAGACCTATTACTGTAGCAGCTTTGTGTTCAGATATTTTAGCAAAAACTTTGGAAAGATGTTTGATTAAAACAGAAATACTAGGTTTTACAACCAAAGCTTGGAAAGGTGGTGAGTCTAGAGAAAAATGGATTAGAGACGGCAAACCTTCAAACCCTGGAAGATTAAATGATCTTCGACATATAGTTTATAAATCAGGAGATTCAGCTTGGAGAAGATCAAAAAAAAATCTTGGACTTTTATTGCGTGAAGGAATACTTAAGGAAAATGTAGATGGAGAAGCTCTTTTATGGGCATACAACAGACTTAAAATAAGACAAGAAAAAAGAAAAATTTTGATTGTTATTAGTGATGGAGCACCTGTTGATGACTCTACATTATCAGTAAATCCTGGGAATTATTTAGAAAAAAATTTACGTGAAGTAATACATCAAGTTGAAAATAAAAAGATAGTTGAATTGATTGCTATTGGCATAGGTCATGATGTTTCTCGCTATTATTCTAAAGCTGTAACAATTATGGATGTTGATCAATTAGGGGAAGTACTTCTAAAAGAATTATCAGAAATTTTTTCCATTAAATAGTTTAATTATACCAATTCACTTCTGCTTCAACTAATTTATCAATCTTAATAGCATCTCTAATGGTTTTCATAAGAAAATTCATAAAATATATGTTGTGTGCAGTTAATAGTTGTAAACCTAATAATTCTCCTGATTTAAAAAGATGATTAAGATATGCTAAAGAATAATTTTTACATGTAAAACAACCACATTTTTTATCTATAGGATCGGTACTTAACTCATATTCTGAATTTTTAATATTTATTTTACCTTCTTTTATTCTTGCTAATGCTGATCCATGTCTTGCTAATCTTGTAGGACTAACACAATCAAAAGTGTCAACTCCATCTTTGACTAAATTCCATATATCACTAGGATCACCAATACCTAACAAATGAACAGGATGTTTTTTTCCAAGTTTTCTTGCAGTATAATTTACAACTTTATACATTTGTTTTTTTGTCGAACCTAAGCTTCCACCAATAGCTAATCCAAATGTATTAATATTATTTAAATTAAAACTTATACTTTCTTCTCTAAGATCCTCATAAATTCCTCCTTGAATAATTCCATACATTTGCTGTAGTCCTGCAGAACCATGTTGAGAATTATATAAAATATTTGAATTGAATCTATTTAAAGATCTTTTTGCCCATCTATGACTTCTTTGCATTGCTTCTGATATATATTTTTTAGAAGAATGAAATGGCGTGCATTCATCAAATACTAGTATCAGATCAGCTCCAAGATCTCTTTGAATCTCTATAGATTTTTCAGGTGTTAAATAGACTTTTTGTCCATCAATGTATGATTTAAATAAAGTTCCTTCTTCACTTATATCTAGTAAAGTTTTTTTTCTTTTAGAATTAAATCCTTTGCCTTTTATTTCATCTGCTACAGATCCATATCCCAAAGAAAAAATTTGAAAACCACCACTATCAGTTAAAATTGGACCTTCCCAATTCATAAATTTATGAAGCCCCCCATGTTTAGCTATTACCTTACTTCCTGGCTGAAGCATTAAATGGTAAGTATTAGATAATATAATCTGAGTATTATTAATTTTTGCATCATTTGTAGAAATTGATTTTAATGCTGCTTTAGTTCCACAAAAAATAAACGCAGGTGTTTCTATAATTCCATGAGGAGTTGTAATTCTTCCTATTCGAGCATAAGATTTTTTAGATGAGAAATCAATATTCCAAGAAAATTTAGACATTAATTATTTTTAGAAATAAAAAATTTCGAAAGATATAAAAAAGGTGTATCAATCAAAGCTATTACAATTCTTAAGATGTAAGTTCCTAAAATATATATCATAATTACATTATACAGTGTTTCTGGATTAGGATTTAAAATAATCCAAGCCAAAATACTAAATATAGTATTGTCAATTAAGGATGATAAAACTGTTGATAAATTATTTCTTAGCCATAAATATTTTGAAAAAGTTAATTTTTTAATTAAATTATAGATCCAAACATCAAAAAATTGACTAGCTAAATATGAGATCATACTAGCAATAAAAAATCTAGTCATTGGTGTGAATACATTTGATAAACTTTCATGAGACCAATCTATATATGATGGTTTAAATCCTATAGTAAACAGCATAAAAATAGTCATAGTTAAAAAACCAGCAAAACTAATTAAAATATTCTTTTGAGCTTTTTCTTTTCCATAATGTTCAGAAAGTATATCTGTGCATAAAAATGTTGAAGCAAAAAGTAGAGTTCCTAAAGCAACTGGTTCAGGTGAGTAAAAAAAATCTACAGTTTTTAAAACTTGAATATTTCCAGCAATCACTGCAATTGTAGAATAAACATACAATCCAACATATCCAAAAATCTTTAAAAAAAGAAGAATTGAAGAAAAACAAAAAACCAACATTACTAACCACAGTAAAGATGTATTTAATGTATTTAATGTAACAGTAAGATCAAAAAAAATCCCCATTAGTGGATTTAGTTACTTTTATTTAATATAGATTTTTTTAATTTTTTTGCTTTTTCAGGAAGCTTAGAATTGGGCGTTGTTAATAAAAAATCATCCAAACCACCCTTTTTTTCTACAGTTCTAATAGTACTAGCAGCTACTTTTAATTGTATTTTTTGTCCCAAAATTTCACTTATAAAAGATATGTTTTGTAAATTTGGCATAAACCTACGCTTAGTCCTATTTTTTGCGTGACTTACATTATTACCAGTTTGAAAAGATTTACCAGTCAATTCACATTTCATTGTCATAATGGCTCGGTTACTAAATGTATATCTAAATTTGTCAAGTGTTGTTAAATGGAAAAATTCTCACAAATGTAAGTAGGTGTAATATTAAGTAGATTTTTAGATTTTAATTTGTCTTCCCAACTAAGATTTTTTTCTAAAAATATGTCTTTATGGATTCCAGAAGTTATTAATACGCTATCAATTCCAAAATTTATAGCGCCCTGAATATCATGGTATAATGAATCACCTATTGCTACTATTTTTGATAAATCTAAATTCAAGGATTTCGTTGCCTCTTTATATATTTCTATAGAAGGCTTCCCAAGTATAATAACTTTACCACCCATTTTTTCATACAAATCTGCGATTGTACCCATACAAAACAAATTTTTATTATTATTATTTTCAATTGTTTCAAAATCAGGATTAGCACAAAACATTATTAGATTTTTTTCTAATGAAGATTTTAGAAGTGGAATATAATCAATTGGTTTAGAGTTATCATATGGTGTACATGCTAATATAAAATCAGCTTTATCAACTTCATCAACAAAATTAATATTATTTAACCCTTCTCTAAACTCTAGCCCATCATCCTTTGCATAGTTATAAATATGGAAACAATTTTTTAAATCTTTTCCATAATCATCTAAAAATAAAAATATTTTTTGCCATATCATCTCGCCACTAGTTACAACTTTGATAAACATATTTTTATCAAAACCTAAGATTGGAAGGCGATTTATTGAAGAATTTTTTCTTTTTGAAGAATTAGAAATTATAATAATATTTTTTTTATATTTTTTTAACAACTTTACAGATTCTATTGCATGATTATATCCTACTTTTCCATCATGCATTACGCCCCATTGGTCTAATATGAAGGTTTCATATTTGTTTATAATATCACTTATACCTTTAATATTTTTAATCATTATACAGATTTACCAACTACATCTTTTATATTTTTATAACCATCTGTTTTTATAAGATCTACCAATTCAAATTTTATTTTTGAAATAATTTTTGGGCCTTGATAAACTAGAGCTGTATAAAGTTGGACTAAATTTGCACCAGATTTAATTTTTTCATAACACTCACTTCCACTACTTATACCGCCTACTCCAATTAAAGGAATTTGACCATTAGTTAATGCATACATTTTTTTTAAAGCAAGTGTAGATTCAATAAATAAAGGTTTACCACTTAAACCTCCAATTTCATTTTTGTTATGAGATAAAAGGCTCTGGGATCTTTTAGTGGTTGAATTTGATATAATCAATCCATCTACATTATTAGCAAGCGACATAAGTGCAATATCTCTTAATTGTTCATCATCTAAGTCGGGAGAAATTTTAATAAAAATTGGTTTGTCTAATAAATATTCGAAATTTTTCTGTTTTTTTTGAATAGATTTAACTAAATTTTCAATTCTTCCTCTTAATTGCAAATCTCTTAAGCCTGGGGTATTTGGTGAAGAAATATTAACTGTAATATAATTTCCATATCCTCCGATTTTTTCTAAACAAAATAAATAATCCTCAATTGAGTCTTTAGAATTTTTATTTTTACCAATATTAATTCCAACAACACCCTGAAAAGAAGGATCAGAATTTAAAACCTTAAGTTTATCCAATGCTTTTAAACATCCTGTGTTATTAAATCCTAAATGATTAATAATTGCTAAATCTTCCTTAAGTCTAAAAACTCTTGGTTTATTATTACCTTTTTGAGGTTGTGGAGTGATTGTGCCTACTTCAACAAATCCCAGACCTAAATTTAACATAGGAATGACAACTTCAGCATTTTTATCAAAACCTGCAGCTAATCCAAGTGGATTTGAAAAATCTAATCCTAAAAGTCTTTGACATAAAACAGGATCATCAAATATTTTTTTATTTTTATTTATTTTTATTTTTAACAATAAAATAGTTAACTTATGAGCAATTTCTGGAGGGAAAAATTTTAATAGATTTAAAAATATTTCAGTCAAAATAATTATTTTTCCAATATTTTCTGTATTAAATTAATCGTTTCTTTAACACCATATAATTTAATAAATGATCCTAAGCGTGGCCCTTTTTCTTGTCCCAATAAAACTTGATAAACAAGCTTAAAGAATTCCATAAGGTTGTCAAATTTATGCTTTTTCCCTATTTCATATAGTAAAGTTTGAATATCCTCAGCATTGCTTGAGTTTGAAATATCATTTTTCAAAAGATCAATTATATCTTGAAATATTTTTCTATTTGTTGAATTGATTTTTAAGTATTTTTTATTTGGTAAAACAAAATCATGATAATAATTTAACGCATATTCAATTAATTTATCAAATTCAGGATTGTTTTTTGCTGTAATATTAGAGTCATATTTATTTACAAAACCCCAAATAACTGATTTGTCATTTGTATTACATATACTTACAAGATTAATTAATGAGTTAAAATTTACTTTAGTTTTAAATTCTTTTGTACTTCCAGCATGAATGTGCCAAATTGGGCTATCAAATTTTTTATTTTCACTAAGTTCTCCAAATGAATTATAATGAGCAATATATTCGTCAACTGTTTTAGGAATTACATCAAAAAATAATTTTTTAGCAGATTTAGGTTTTTGAAACATGTATAAGGATAAACTTTGAGGAGAAGCATATCTTAACCACTGATCTACGCTAATTCCATTACCTACAGATTTTGATATTTTTTCACCTTTTTCATCTAAAAACATTTCATAAATTAAATTAATAGGAGCTTTTTTATTATTTTTTTTAAATTATAATTTAATGAATTACTTTTAATTTCAATTCTATATTTTTTTTCTTTTGTTTTAATTATTATATTTTTATTCATGTGCAGAAAAATAATTTTGTAGCTCTTGTATTATATAAGTTTTATTTATAGAATTATTAATTATTAAATTTGCTTTGTTATAATATTTTTTTCTATCATTTAATAAGGATTGTAATTTTTTCTTAATATTTTGATTTTTTAACAAAGGCCTCTTTTTCGAATTTTTTAATCTTTTATTAAGTACATCTATATTCACTTCTAGATATATTGTAAAAGAATTTTTTGACATTACTTTTCTAATTGATTTATTCAATATAGAGCCGCCACCAAGGGATATGACAACATTTTTTAATTTTAAAACATCTAATATAATTTTTTCTTCATATTTTCTGAAATAATCCTCTCCATAAATTTCAAAAATTTTGTTAATTTTTTCCCCTGATTTTTCCTCAATCAATGTATCAGTATCAATAAAACCATAATTTATAATTTTTGCAAATTGTCTACCTATTACCGACTTTCCTGCGCCCATCATTCCAGTAAAACAAATGTTTTTTTTCTTAAATTTTTCTATATTTATCTTCATTTTTGATATTTTCTTATTATTGACAAATTTTAACTACACTAAGAAATGACTTAAAAAATTATATTTATTCTATAATAGATTATTTGCTTAAAGGAAATATACATGAAAAATAGATTTGTTGCCTTATTTTTGTTAATTTTAGTAGTTTTTTCATGTGTTGGTTTATATTTGGTAGATATACCAGCTCCTTCTAAAATGATTAGTGAAGATTATAATTTAGAAATAAAATGACAAAATATTTATTTTTTATTTCTCTATCATTAATTTTTTGTAATTCAATTTACGCCGCTGATATTGAGGTAATTGAATTACATACTAAAAAAAGTTTAGATCAACTTGTTCTAGAGGTGAATGATTCTGATGAAGTTAACGAAGAAATAAATCAAGCTATTGATGAAAATGAGATAAGTTTAGAGTCTTCTAACAACAGTGAACAAATATCAGAAGTGGAAATAAACAATGATGATAATGTCGAAGAACAAGTAGAAAATGATAATATTGTTATATCTGAAACCACAAGTGGTGAAAATTTAAATAATACTCAAGCTTGGAATAATTTAGAACCCGCAATAATTGAAAAATATTTAAACAATATTAATTCAATTAAATCAGATATTTTATATAAAGAATTTATAAATTTATTATCAAATTTTAGAGATATTAATGAAAATCCAATTAAAAGTGAAATATTTATTCCTGTTGTTAAAAAACTATATGAGATTGGTGAAATTCAAAAAGCATATAATTTACTTCAATTATATCAAATTGATAATATCAAAGTAAAAGAAAATATAATTTTTTATAAATCATTAGAATTAAATTATTTATTATCAACTTATCAACTCGGTGAAGCTTGTGATTTTAAAAGTTCTCTAACAGCAGATAATGTTTCTTTGCCAAATTATTTATTAGAAAAAACAGATATATTCTGTTTATTAATTGATGGTAAAATAGCCGAGTCAGAATTATTAAATTCATTACTTTTAGAAATTGAAACGCAAACTGATTCTTATTTTCAAGATTTATATTCTTTTATGACCAACAAAATTGAAGAATCTAATGATATCAATTTAATTTTATCTGAAAATTATTCTCCAAATTTAATCTTTCTGTATAGTGCAATGATGCGTATAAGTGAATTACCTCTTAGCGAAAAGTTTTTACAAATTGACCCAAACAATTTATCAATACCTGTAATACTTAGTACAGCTACAGACATGAAAACTCGATTAAAAGCTGCTAATAAATCATATTTAAATAATATTATATCAATTGAAAGTTTATCAGCACTATATCAGTCAGTCGATTTTAGTTCTGCACAATTAAACAACCCTGATCAAACAATTTTATCATTTGCAAATGATAATGAAACATTAATGGCTTTTTATTATCAGTTAGCAAATATTCAAATTTTTCCTTCAGAAAGACTTCAAGTAATTTTAAATTATTGGCAATTCGCTCAAAAAAAAGGTCTAGAAAAAATTGCTTATTCACTAACTAATAATATTATTTCTTCCTTAGAACCTTCCTTGGATTACGCAAATTTTGGATCTAAAATTGCAACTGCTCATATTTTTAATAAGAATTATGAAGAAGCAACAAAATGGATTATTTTTTATGAGAGCAGCAATGATACAAATGATGATATTACTAAAGTAAAATTTCTTTTAGAATTATATAATTCAACTGATATTAACGTTGTAAGTAATTTTTTAAAAAGTAATGTAGAAAATTTTGACAAAAATAGCTTCGAAAGTACTAAAGAATTAATTTATGTAATTCTTAACTCTTTAGAAATTGATGTTGATTATAATATGGAAATTGAATACGATAAAGTGTTTGATGATAGATTAATGCCATCAATTTTTCTAACATCATCAATTAACAGTAAGATTAATGATAAAGATCATCTCAATCTTTTTTTACTAATACTTGTTTCATTAAATGATAAAAATTGGAACGATCTTCATCCCCAACATTTACAGTTAATATTAAAATCTTTTAAAGAATATAATAACTCTTTATTGCTTAAACCTATAATTATTGAAATATTAAATGTATCCAAAATTCTGTAATGATAAAATATTTTGATTTTGAATATGGCATTGAATTATTAGAAAAAAAATATAGTTCTCTAGATTCGAATGACTCCAAAAATATTGAAATTTTAAATAAAAAAAAAGAACAATTATTTACTAAAATCTATTCCAATCTTTCACCTTGGCAGAAAGTTCAAGTTGCGAGACATTCAAATAGACCTCATACTATAGATTTTATAAATTTAATTTTTGATGATGTGATTTTTTTACATGGAGACAAAAAATTTGCTGATGATAATGCTATTGTAGGTGGTTTTGCTAAAATTTCAGAAAAATCATTAATTATTATTGGGACAGAAAAAGGAAATTCTATGGATTCAAGATTGAAACATAATTTTGGAATGGCAAAACCTGAAGGTTATAGAAAAGCTCAAAGATTAATGAAACTTGCAGAAAAATTTAATTTACCAATAGTGACCTTTGTAGATACTGCTGGAGCTTTTCCAGGAAAAGAAGCTGAAGAAAGAGGTCAATCAGAATCAATTGCCAATTCAATTTTATTATCATTAAAAGTTAAATCTCCAATTATTTCAATTATCATAGGTGAAGGTGGATCTGGAGGCGCAATTGGTTTAGCAACTGCAGATAGGGTACTTATGCTTCAACATGCAATTTATTCTGTTATTTCTCCTGAGGGGTGTGCATCAATATTGTGGAGAAATACAAGTTTTACCCAAAAAGCTGCAGAAAATTTAAAACTCACCTCAGAAGATTGCTATAAATTAAAAATTATCGATGAAATTATCGAAGAAGTTCCTGGTGGTGCACATAGATTTCAAGAAGAACAAGCTTTAATTTTAAAAAAATCAATAATTAAAAACTTAGAGTCTGTTTCAAACATTTCAATTGATGAATTATTAACTACAAGAAACGAAAAATATTTAAATATAACTTCAAATATTTAAGCGCCATGACATACTTTGTATTTTTTTCCTGATCCACAGGGACAAGGTTCATTTCTTCCAATTTTTTTTGCAATATGTCTGTTAGGTTCTTTTATTTGATTTTTATCATTTAAATCTGATTTTTCTTTAACAAGTTGTAAGTTAAATAAAGTTTTTAGAACTCTTTCATTTTGATTAGATAACATCTCATCAAAATAATCGAATGATTCTTTTTTATATTCATAAAAAGGATCTTTACCACCCATTGCTCTTAAATTTACACTTCCTCTTAACATATCCATTGCCGCTAAATGCTCTCTCCAATCTTTATCAATTTGAAATAACATCACTCTTTTTTCAGCAAATTTTATTAAATCTGATGAATATTTATATTCTTTTTCCTTATATTTTTGTTTTATTTGGTCATGTAATCTTTTTTTAACTTCTTCTTCATCCACGCCCTCTTCGTTAAACCAATCTTTGATTGGTAGTTTAATATTAAATATTTCATTTATCTTATCTTCTAAAAGTTCATCGTCCCATTCATCTTTATATTTTTTTGGAGGAATGACCTGTAAAATTATATCATCTATGTAATCACTGATCATTTCTTCTATTATTGTTGACTGATCTTGAGTAGTTAAAATTTCTTTCCTATTTTGATAAATAATTTTTCTTTGATCATTTAATATATCATCAAATTTTAAAACTTGTTTTCTCATATCATAATTATGAGATTCTACTTTTTGCTGCGCTCTTTCTAGTGACTTTGTAATTAAAGAATGAGTTATAACTTCTCCTTCTTTTACTCCGAGTTTATTCAAAACATTTTCAAGAGTTTTTGATCCAAATATTCTCATTAAATCATCTTCAAGTGATAAAAAGAAAATACTTTCACCTATATCACCTTGCCTGCCTGATCTACCGCGTAATTGATTATCAATTCTTCTACTTTCATGTCTTTCAGTACCAATAACTAATAATCCACCAGAATTTATTGCGTCTTTTTTTAAACTCTCGTTTTCGTTACCAAGCTTAATATCAGTTCCTCTGCCAGCCATATTAGTAGAAATTGTTACATTTCCAGGTATGCCAGCTTGAAGAATAATTTCTGCCTCTCTTTCATGATGTTTAGCATTTAACACGTTATGTTTAATATTATTTTTATTAAGTAAATTAGAAATAAATTCAGAATTTTCTACAGAAGTTGTTCCTATTAATATTGGTTGATTTATAGAATGTCTTTCTTTTACAAGTTTTAAAACTGCCCCATATTTTTCTTGCTTTGTCATATAAATTTCATCATTTTTATCAATTCTATTTACAACTATATTAGGAGGAATTTCTATAACTCCTAAATTATAAATACCTTCAAATTCTGCTGCTTCAGTTAAAGCAGTTCCAGTCATCCCACTTAATTTATTATATGTTCGAAAAAAATTTTGATAAGTTATAGAAGCAATTGTTTGATTCTCTTTTTGAATTGTTAGACTTTCTTTAGCTTCAATAGCTTGATGTAAACCATCTCCATATCTTCGACCTTCCATTGGTCTACCACTAAGGTCATCAATGATGATAATAGCTTTTTCTTTAATTATATAATCTTTATCTCGAATAAAAAGTTTATGTGCTCTCAACCCTTGGATGATATTATGATTGAGTGCCATATTATCTAAATCTTGCAAAGTCCCATTTTTTATTAATCCATTTTCCTTTAAAAGTTTTTCTGCAAATTCCATTCCATCATTTGTTAATAATACATTTTTACTTTCTTCATTTATTTCAAAATCTCTATCTTTAAATAATTTTACTATTTTATTAATTTTAGGAAAAATTTCTATAGAGCTGTTTGATTCAGCAGAAATTACAAGAGGTGTTCTTGCTTCATCAATCAATATACTATCTACCTCATCTACTATTGCAAATATATCTTTTTTAAAACACAATGTTTGATAATCACCTTTAAGATTATCTCTTAAATAATCAAATCCAACTTCATTATTTGTTGCATAAACAATGTCAGATTCATATTCTTTTGGACGCATTTCATGAGCTGTTTGAGAATTAACGCACCCTACACTAAGATCTAAAGCTTTGTATATTTCACCCATCCATTCGGAGTCTCTTTTTGCTAGATAATCATTAACAGTAACTATATGAACACATTTTCCATCAAGAGTATTAAGGTAGGCAGCTAATGTTGCCACTAATGTTTTACCCTCTCCAGTTTTCATTTCCGCTATTTTGCCTTCATGCAATACAATTCCACCAATTAATTGAACATCAAAATGTCTCATTTTAACAGTTCTCTTAGCAACCTCTCTTACTACAGCAAAAGCTTCAGGTAATATTTTCTCAAGAGAACTCCCATTTATTATTTGTTCTTTAAAATATGGGGTTTTTTCTTTTAACTGTAGGTCAGACAAATTTGAAATTTCTTTTTCAAATTTATTAATCTTTTCAATAGTTGCTGAATATTTTTTTAAAGAATTTGATCCAAGAGATTTAAAAAGTTTATTAACAATATTAATCATTTTATGATAAATGGCTGATATCACATGAAAGATAAGACTTCTACTAAGGATTTGAGTTTAACCAATAACGAAAGAATTTTTCTTGAAGTAAAATCAATATTCAGACCAAAGAAATATAAAAATTTCAATCCTCAGGGTCTTAAAATTTATACTTTTAATTCAGGTTTCAAAAAAAAATATAAAGATCTCTTGATTATTATATTTGATAATTTGGTAAATAATTATTGTGTTTATTCAAAAACTTCAACTCCATCAGCGCCAATATTATGGGATAAAAAAAACAACAAAGGTAAATCAAAAGCTTTAATTGTAAATTCTGGAAATGCTAATGCTCATACTGGCAAAGAGGGACTAAATATTATAGAAAATTATGTTAAGAAATTATGCAAAATAATCAAATGTAAAAAAAATGAAATATTAGTTTCTTCAACAGGTGTAATTGGTGAAATATTTAATCCTAATAAAATAAATTCTCAAATAGATAAACTGCTTATACACAAAACAACTGATATTTTAGACGCAGCAAAATCTATTATGACAACAGATACCTTTCCCAAGGTATCAATGAATAAAATAAAAATAGATGGACAAACGATAAATATATATGGATTTGCAAAAGGTTCTGGAATGATTCATCCTAATATGGGAACTATGTTAGTTTACCTATTTATTGATGCTAAAATTTCTAACTCCATTTTAAAAAAAATTATTAATAAAAATATAGAACAAACTTTTAATTCAATAAGTGTCGATGGTGATACTTCGACCAGTGATACTTTAGCAATATTTTCTTTAGATAAAAAAAATATTAATACAAATAAATTAGTTAATCTAAAAAAAATATCATCAGAGATATATAAAATAATGAATGACTTAGCTCAACAAGTTATAAGAGATGGAGAAGGTTTATCAAAATTAATTGAAGTAACTGTAAATAAAGCAAAAAATAAAAATCAAGCTAAAAATATTGCATTCTCTATAGTGAATTCACCTTTAGTAAAAACTGCAATTACTGGAGAGGATGCTAATTGGGGGAGGGTTATTATGGCTATAGGCAAGTCATATGAAAAAATTAATCAAAATAAAATAATAATTGCTTTTGGTAACAATATAGTTTGTAAAAATGGATCTATCTATAACAAAATTAATTATAAAAAAATTGATAAATATATGAAAAATCAAATTATAAAAATTACAATAAATCTAAATTTGGGAAAATATTCTAGAACTGTATATGGAAACGACTTAACGCATGAATATGTAAGGATAAATGGTGAATATAGATCATAGATTTATTATTTAAAATATTTATTCAGGCTATATAATAAAAAAAATAAATAATGAATGATTTATCTAAACAAATAGAAAACCTAATAATTGATCAAGTTAATTTTTTAAATAAAAAAATTAAAGGTATTAATTTTTTAGAATTATTAAAATTTAATTTAATTGAAAATATTAAACCTTTATTTAAAAATCATGCTTTTGATCAAACAAAGGAATTTATACACAAATTTAATATAGATAATGAATATTTTTTAATTGAAGTTAAAATAATATTTATTGATAAACCTTCATCAATTTTAAAAAAAGTATTAATAAAAGACACATTATTAATTTCATTAAAAGAAGTAATAAAAATAGATGTTTTTAATAATGAAAAAGGTAAAGAAATTAAAAGTTTTTCAATTTTGCCATACATGGGTGTTTGTTTGTCAGAAAAAACTAATGTAAATTTAAATTTTTTAAAAAATTGTTTTTATGTGGAGATTATTTTTGAGGATAAGCTTAAAAGTGTTGAAAATATAAAAAAAGATACAATATAGAAATAATGATAGTATTTAACTTAGAGTGTAAAATTTGTTCAGCTAGTTTTGAAGGATGGTTTGATAATTCTTCTGAATTTGAAAAACAAAAAAAAGAAAAATTAATATCTTGCCCAAGTTGTAATAGTGACTCTGTAAAAAAATCTTTAGTTGCTCCAAATTTATCAAAAAAAAGTAATGCAAAGAAAACAAAGATTAAAAAAACAATTGCTTCAAACATTTCAAAATATAAAAAAATAATCGAAGACAATTTTGATTATGTGGGAGATAATTTTACAGAAGAAGCAAAAAAAATAAAATATGGTGAAATTGAAGATAGGCCAATATATGGTGAGGCAACTTTAGAGCAAACTAAAGAGTTGATTGATGAAGAAATAAATATTGTACCTCTTCCTTTTAATAATAATAAAAAAATAAACTAATTTAATTTAGCACTGCAAAAATAATTTATTTTAGTTTTACTTTTACTAATTCTCCATCTTTTAGTTATAGGATTAAAAAAAAGACCACTTATATTTTTAATATAGAAATTTTCTTTTTCAAGAATATTAGTAAGTTCTTCAGGTTTAACTAATTTATTATAATCATGTGTTTCTTTAGGTATCCAATTAAGTAAATTTTCTGCTACATAAATTGCAAAAATTTTAGATATAATATTTCTGTTAATAGTTGAAATTAGTAAATTTCCGTTTTGTTTTAAGTGTAATTTAATATTTTTAATAAATTCTGAAACATTTTTTAAGTGTTCTATTACTTCAAAAATTATTATTATATCATATTTTTTTTTTAAATTTAAATTTTCCAAATCTTGTTTCAAATATGTAATTTTTAGATTATTTTCAATTGCATGAACTTTAGCAGCCTGAATATTTTCTTTTACGAAGTCTACACCAGTTACTTTTGCACCTAATCTTGCTAATGGTTCACATATTAAACCACCCCCACAACCCAGGTCTAAAACATTCAGATTTTTAATATTTTTTGGTTTAGTTTGCTCAATAATGTATTTCATCCTAATTGGTTGCAAATCATGCAATATTTTAAATTTTCCACTATCTTCCCACCATTCATTTGCTAAATTAGTAAAATGTTCAAATTCTAACCTTTTTGATCTAACTTTCATTATTAACCTTGTTTTTTATATTATAAATAATATTAGCCAAATTTAATTTATTAATAATATCAGTCAATGAGTATAATAGTAATGAAATTTGGAGGCACATCTGTAGCCAATATTGATAAAATAAAAAATGTTGCTGAAATAGTTAAAAAAGAACTCAATGAGCATAAATTAATTGTTGTTTTGTCAGCTATGGCTGGCGAAACAAATAAATTGCAAAAATATTTGGATGCAATTGATTCTGAATTCCCTTTAGAAAACGATTTAGTACTTACATCTGGTGAGCAAGTCACAATTGGCTTGTTATCATCCATATTAAATAAAAAAAATATTAAAGCCATGCCTTTATTGGGTTGGCAAATACCTATTATAACAGATGATAATTATGAAAATGCAAAGATTCTAAATATAGACAAGAACTTGATAAATTCTTATTTTCAAAAATACAATGTTTTAGTTTTAGCTGGTTTTCAGGGTGTTAATAAAAAAGGACACATTACTTCGCTTGGAAGAGGGGGATCTGATACAACTGCAGTTGCAATAGCTTCAGCTGTTAATGCTGAAAGATGTGACATATATACTGATGTAGAAGGTGTTTACACATCTGATCCAAATTTAGTAAACAAAGCGAAAAAAATTCCTAAAGTGTCATTTGAAGAAATGCTAGAAATGTCATCAATGGGGGCAAAAGTTCTTCATACTAGATCAGTTGAATTAGCAATGAAAAATAATTTAACTCTGCAAGTATTATCATCTCTTACTAAAAAAAAGGGAACATATATTTTGGATGAAAAAAATTTAATTGAAAAAGAAATAGTTAGTGGTGTCAGTTATAGCAAAAATGAATCAAAAATTACCATTTCTGGTATTCCTGATAAACCAGGTATTTCAGCTAAGATTTTTGGATTAATGACTCAAAGTAATATAAATGTTGATATGATAGTTCAAAATATTTCTCAAGATGGCGTTTTTGCAAATATCACTTTTACTGTACCCAGCAAAGATCATGATTTTGTAAAATCAATAATTGAGGATAATAAAAAATTGATAAAATACAAATCTTTACAAACTAATAAAAGTATTTCAAAGATTTCAGTAATTGGAATGGGAATGATGTCTCAATCCGGTGTGGCTGAAAAAATGTTTAAAACTTTAGCAAATAATTCAATAAATATACTAGCTATCTCAACTTCAGAAATTAAAATTAGTGTTTTAATAGATGAAAAGTATACAAATATAGCTGTTAAATCTCTTCATGATGTTTATAATTTATAATTAATTAATTTATGAGATTTGTTGGTGAAATAATAAAAAAGGAAAGATTAGCAAAAAAAATTGCTTTAAGTACAATTGCTAATGATTTAAAAATTTCAATAAATACATTAAAACAAATTGAAAATCATGAATTTGAACATAAGCTATATGATGTTTTTTTTATTGGACATCTAAGATCATACTCCAATTATTTAGATTTAAATTCTGAAGAAATCATTAAAATTTTTAAGATACAAAACTCAATTGGAATCGATAAAGAGCCAAATCAAATACCTAAACCAATTTTAAAAAACGATTATTCTTTTTTAACAAAATCATTTTCAGCTGTTGCAATAGTTTTTATTTTTGCCACATTCTATTATTTATTTATAGATGTTGAAAAATATGAAAGAGAATATGCTTTAATACCTGATTTACCAGAAAATTATGAACCAATTATTGAAAAAGCAGAAATAGAAATTAGCAAAACTAAAAAACAAATTATTGAAAAAAAAATCAACATTATTGAAGTAGAAAGAAAAATTTCATC
>CACEPG010000021.1 GCA_902561355.1 uncultured Alphaproteobacteria bacterium | reverse complement strand
AATTTTTTATATATTCAGTACGTTTTGCAGAAACATCAGTAAAGTAAAATAAATTTTTTCCATGAAAGTTATAATTATTTTTGAAATATTGATTAAAATTACCAATAAATTCGATGTACTTGTTTCTAATATTAAAAGCTATTTTATGAAATTTCTTATACGAATTTAAACTTATTGCGTTGTCATTAACTAAAGTTCCATTATTGATTGAATAAACATAATTATTGTAATTATCAAGATTTAAACTGATATCAGTATTAGAGTTTATAATTATTAAAGTATTATTTGAAGTCATTAATTTTTATAAATGATTTTTTTCTATCTAACCCTGATTTGTCATTAGACAAAACTGAGCAAAAATCAATTTTAAGATTATAACATAAATCCCAATCAGAAAATGAATCCCCAAAATATATACATTGTTCTTTAATAATATTGTTTTCTTTAATTATAATATTCATTGAGTCTAACTTTGTTAATTTTGAATCATACACATTGTGTATAAATGAAATAAGATTAAATTTTTTAAGAAAATAACTAATTTCAAATTTAGGAGCTGCTGAAACAATATATATTTTACAATTATTATTATAAATATATTTTAAAAATAAATCAATGCCGTCTATAAGTTTTATTGAATTTATATTTTCATAGTAATTTTTTTTAAATTCATTTACTTTTCTTTTAATAAATAATTTATTAATAATATTATCTAAATTTAAAATTTTTTCGGCAATATATTTAATTTTATCAATCCTGCTCTTTGATCCATTGATAAGGTGATATTTTAATATTTTTTTTTTATCATTTTTATTTGCATTAAAAATATTTGCAAATGAATTCCCTTTAGCAATCATTGAGTCAACAATTACGCCATCAAAATCAAATATAAAAACAGATTTATTTTCTGTTAATTTAGTTAAAATCTTTTTCAATTACCTCTAGCAATCCTTCACCTAAATCAATAAATTCATTTGAAACAATTTTCAATGATCTTTTTGGAATATAATTATATGGCGTAATTTTATAATGCTCCTTATTTTTTTTATTATTCTTATATGTTACTTTTATTTTTTTATTAAGAATTTCACCTATCATAGTAAATAGATCTTTTGCTTTAAGGGAATTTACACCACTTATTGTTAGATATTTATTTACATATTTTTTGTCCATTGATTTGATTGATAATTTTGCTGCATCTTCTACATGGATGTATTCCCTTATTTCTTCACCATTACCATTACATACAATTTTACTTGTTTTTATAGCTTGCTCTAAGTATTTATATATTCCATTCCATTTTTGAGAAGATGGACCAAATACTGAACCATATCTGAGAACTGTATATTTTAAATTGAAATTTGTCGAATATGTTTCTAGAATATTCTCAAGACATTGTTTGGAAGTTTTGTAAAAACCACCTGATGCCGAATAAACATATAATGTTGATGCAAAGAATAATCTTTTAACTTTTAATTTTGCACAAATATCAAAAACATTAGTTGAGCCTATTAAGTTGTTTTGTATTGTTTTAATTGGGTTTTTATTAGACTCGCCTATATCAGCTATTCCAGCAAAATTAAAAACATAATCACAGTCTGATAATATTTTTTTTAACTTATCATAATTCATAATATCGCATACATATGAATTTTTTGTATTAATCTTAATTTTATCTATAATTTTGACATTATATTTTAGTTCGATTAATTCCTTAGCAATTTGCTTACCTAAAAATCCTGCACCCCCAATTACAGCAAATTTATTTTTTTTAATTTTTTTCATATTTAATATTTTTTTGTATATTTATCTTTTTTAATTAATAATTCAGCTTTCTTAAGATCATTTAAAGTATCAACACTTATAACATTATCTTTAATTTCAACTAATTTAACTTTATATCCATTTTCTATAACTCTCATCATATCAATAGATTCTAAAACCTCATATTTAGTTGGTTTCATTTTAGAGTATTCGATCAAAAAATCTCTTCTGAATGGAATAACACATACTTGTTTAAAATATACTGTTTTTCCATTTATATGATTGAAGGGAATGCAGTGTCTTGAAAAATATAGAGCATTATTATTCTTATCAAATACAACTTTTACTTCATTGGGGTCTAATGCATCTTTAATTTTGTCTATTTTTTTCATAAGATTTAAAACTTTAATTGATTTATTATTTTTAAAAGGATTTATTGCTTTTTTTAACATTGATGGGTTGATTAAGGGTTCATCTCCTTGTAATAAAACTATTAAATCATATTTAAATTTTTTCATATTTTCAATTTTTTTCATAGCCTCATAAACTCTGTCAGATGCTCTTTTATGTTTATTGCTTGTCATAATAGAATTTGCATTAATAGATTTTGAGAAATTCATAATCTCCGCATCACATGTTGCAATAAAAAGATCTTGTTTTTTAAAAAACATTTCAGCTCTTTTATAAACATGATAAAGCATAGGTTTATTTGCAATATTTTTTAATGGCTTATTTGGAAATCTTGATGAGGACATTCTAGCTGGAATAATTGCTAATGTTTTCATTAGAAGATTTTTTTAATAGAGTCTTTAATTAAAACTGTATCAAGACTGTATACAATAAAATTATATTTTTTATTTGCAAATTGATTTACTAATTTTTTATTAGGTTCAACAACATGTATACCTAAAATTTTTTTTGATTTTTTTGTTTTTTGCTCAATTATTTTTAAACAATTTTTGAATGTAGTAGAATTAAATTTTCCTGGAATACCTAAGCTTGCTGATAAATCATAAGGACCAATCATAATACCATCTAAATATTTATAATTTATAATTGAATTTAAGTTATTAACTGCATTTTTTGATTCTATAATACAAATAAATTCAATTTTTTTTGAATGATTGTTAAAATATTTTTCAAAATTATCTCCAAATTTATTTGCTCTATTTAGACCTACGCCTCTTTTACCTAAAGGAGGATAATAAAGTTTATTTTTTATAATTTCACATTCGTCTATATTTTTTACATCTGGAACAATAATTCCATCAATGCCAGCATCCAAATATCTATTTAAATCAGACATATTTTTACTAGTTAATCTAATAAAAGCTTTTTTTTTCTTTAAAGTAATAATTCTAATCAATTTAGCAGCCTCTGACAAAGAGATTTGACTATGCTCTAAATCAACACAAATTATATCAAAATCATAGTTACAAAATATTTCACAATATTGTTCATTGAAAACAGTTAGCCAACCTACTTTTCTATGTTTATTTTTCATCATACTGTTTCTTTAACAAAATATATTCCTTAAAGGTATCTATGTCATACCATAAATTATTAACAGTTTTAATTGGAAATATACTATCCGTATTGTATATACTATTATCAATTGCATAATAAAGGGACTTGTCAAAGTAGCCTTTTTCATTATTATTTTCAGCATATTCTAACATCTTGTTAATAAAATAAGCACTAAATTTATATACACCAATAGCCATTCCATCAAAGTGCTCTATTTTTTTTGAACATCTTTTTATTAAGTTTTTTTCACTGAATTGAACTAAAACTTCATCTCCAGTATAATTTTTTTTGTTTAAATCAACTAATATCTTATTTGATTTTTTAGAGTTAAGAAATTTTTTAATATTTTTTAAATCACAATATAAGTCTGAAGTAGTAAATATAACGTCTTTTTTAGCAATTTCTTTCTTAGCTAAATAAAAACTTTTCATATTTTGAGATTTAGTGTCATTATTATAAATTAATTTAATTGGTATTTTTGAATTAAAATTTTTTAATAATGAAATAAGCTTTTCATGATTTTTATTAACTATTATAATTATTTTTTTAACACCTGCCTTTTGTATCCAAGTAAGTTGATGCTCAATTAATCTTTTTTTTTTAACTTTTAAAAGTGATTTATGTTCAATATTGATAGATTTTTTTATTCGTAAACTAGATCCTGCTGCATAAATTAAAGCTATCACTTACTTGTCCATCCCCCATCTACTAAAATATTTGATCCTGTAACATATGAAGATTTTGCTGATGATAGAAATAAAACGGATGTAATAATTTCTTCAGGATTACCAAATCTACCAATTGGAATTTTTTTGCAAAATTCTCTATAGTTTTTTTTATCTTTTAGCACTGGTAGATTTAACTCTGTTAGAAATGGTCCTGGAGAAATTGAATTTACAGTTATTTTGTGTTTTGCCCATTCTAATGCAAGGGTTTTAGTTAATAACAGCAAACCTCCTTTACTTGATGCATATGGGGTTCTGCCTTCAAAGGAAACAGAAGAGAATATTGATGTAAAATTTATTAATCTCCCATTTTTTGATTTTTTTAAAAAATCTAAAGAATATTTAGAAATTAAAAAAGCCAAATTCAAATTTATATTTATAACATCTTTCCAATCTTCAAATTTTAATTTCTCTATTAAATTTATTTTTTTTTATTTTCCCAAAAAGTTTTTTAACATCATTTTCATTCTTTAAATTAGATTTAATTGAAAAAATATTTCTTTTACTGTTAATTTTTTTTACTTCATTTTTTGCTTTGTCTATTTTTTTTTGATCTCTTCCGACTATAATTATCTCATTTTTATAATTACTAAATGATTTTAATATTTCTAAACCAAATCCTGAATTACCTCCTAAAATTAAAATATTATAATCGTTAAAATTAAAAAAATTATCTACCAATTGAAAATCCATAATCTGCTACAAGTATTTGACCTGTAAATATTTCTGCTTCTTTTGAAATAACAAATTTAACTATATTTGAGATGTCATCTGGCTTAGCAACTCTATCAAATCCTTTCTTTTTCTTAATAATATTTTTTTCATCTTTTTTTCTTTGTTTTAATGTATGTATAAATCTAGTAGTAAGTGTTGGACCAGGGCAAATACAATTTACTTGTATATTGTATTTTTTTAAATCTCTTGCTAATATCTTTGTATAATGAATTATACTCTTCTTAGATATTGAATAAGCAAATTCATTTGATAAATCAGATAAAGCATTTATAGAACTAATAGTTACAATTTTACCGTATTTATTTTTTTTCATTATAGGAATTATTTTTTTTAAAATATTCATTGAAGTATTAAAATTTCTTTTAAATATTTGATCAAACTCTTCTGTTGAAATCATATAATCATTTTGTTTAGGTTTATTTCCAAAAGCATTATTATTATTGCCTGGAATATCGCCGCCAGCATTACAAATAATACAATCTATTTTATTTTTAAAAATAGTCTTAATTTTATCAAAAAGATTATTAACATCTCCTTTTTTATTTAAATCTCCATAAATAATTGATACATTTTTTTTTGAAAGTATATGCTTTAAATTCAACCTATCTTTTGAACTGAAGGCATCAGAAGCTTGCTCACTAATATCTGTAATTATAATTTTGTTTTTATTGCTTTTTGATAAAATTTTTGTATGATTTAAACCTAATCCTCTAGACGCACCTGTTATAAGAATGTTCATTTTATTTGAAAAAATTACAATAATCCTCTTATATAATTATAGGACGAAACAAAATCATTAAATTCATTATTTTGGATTATTTTTATAGGGTATTTTCTTTCAAAATCTGAAATATTATCTGTTTGGCTTTTATTTTTAATAATAAATTTTATAAATCTATTTTTTTTAGAATTATTAAAATTATAATATTTCCAATAGTTTTTATTAGATATGTAACATTTTCTTGAAATTTGAGCTCCTAGTTCAATTGATTTAGAAGAATTGTGATTTAGAAACTTCAAAATATTATTTTTTTTTAAATAACCTTGACCTAAAGCAACTCTGTTTAATTTAATTGATTTACCGTTATAATAAATATCATAGTCTTTAATGTGTATATTTTTTATAAATTTTTTTGTACTATTAAAAAAATCATCTGGAACTTCTCCACAAGAAACACTGTTACCTATATCCCAGTTAATAGCTATAAAATTACTTCCTAATTCATTTATTATTTGAAGCAAGTCATAAGAATTAAGGTCTTGATGATTTTCAATACAAAAAAAAAATTTGTTTTTTAAAAAATATTTTTTATAACTAATTAATATTTTTTTAAATTCTATCAAATTACTTCTATATCTTTTTATTAAAAATTTGTTACCACCGTAAATAGTTGTACCTATTTGTGGCATTCTAACTCTTATATTTTTTAAGTTTAATTTTCTTAAAACTTCTAAATATTCATAATTTAAATTATAAATATTATCGAAACAAATATAAAATTTATAACTACTTGAAAATGAATTATAGAATTTTATGAATTTATTTGGTGATTTAAAAAGAGTATCAACAGGTAGTTCAATGCCATATAAATCTAATGATTTATGTTTATTTATAAGATTAGATAAATTTTTTTTTTTAATATTTAAGTTTAGAAAGTTTAGCGAATATCCATATGAATAAAGATTTAAATTTAATTTAATTTTTTTGTTTTTAATCATTCAAATAACTAAATATGTAAAAATCTGAAAAATTATTATCAGAATAATCTCCATAAAATAAACTTTTAGTTTTTTTATGTAAATAAAATGTATTAGTATTATTTATATATTTGTTATATTTTATTTTATTTTTATATATTTTCTTTATAACAAAATTATCTATAAAAGCTCCATGTACCCCTTTTAAATAATCACATCCATCTGTAGAAAAACACGAAAAAGAAAAATTTTTATAATTTTTAAGTTTTTCAATAAATACAGCTGATAAATGTTGATTTCTTCCTCCTTTAGATTTTAAATTTGCTTTTACTGGAATTTCACCTGTAAAAATCAATATATTTATCCCCTTTTTCCCATTAGAATAAAATTCATTTAGTGATTTATATATTTTTTTAATTGATGCATCGAATGATTTTTCAAAAATATGACCAAAATATTTAATATTTTTGGCATTCATTTCACTTCTAAAATTTTTTTTAAGTTCTTTAACTAAATCAAATCTATCACCAATTATATGTGACACAACTTTATTACTATAATGATTTATTGGTTGAAATTGATTATTTTTAATTAATAAATTGCTGATTTTTTTGGAACAAAATCTTTGATTAATAACTTTATTTAAAAGTTTAATATTAATTTTTTTTTGATTTTGTGGTACTGAAATTCCTGAAGAAATTGCATCTATTTTATTTGTTCTTTCGTCAGACAATATTATATTTAATATATTTGAATCCTTAAAATAACTTAGAGTTTTAGAAGATTTAATTGAAGATAGTTTTTTCCTAAAATAGTTCACTTCTCTTTCACCAATTCCCATATGAAGTAAATTATTAATAAAAAGAGATTTTTCATTAAAATTTAATTCATTTATTGGATGCGCTAACATAGCTGAGCCACCTCCTGAAATAAGGAAAATAACATCAGAGTTTGATGGAATTTTTTTTATAAACTTAATTAATTGTTTTGCAGCAATATAGCTTTTTTGTGTTACTAAAGGATGTGATGAATTAATAGTTTTTTTTAAATTAAATTTTTTATTTTTAGATTTAAAATGTCTTACAATGAAATAATCCTCTATATTTTTAGATGATTTTAGAAAACCATTAGCTAAACTTTGAGATGCTTTACCTAAAGAAATTAAATAATATTTTTTTTTATAAGTAAAAATTTTTTTATTTTTATAATAAATAGAATTTTTGTTGAACTTTAATTTATTAATAATTAATTTTTCAGGTGATGAATTATTAAGTGACTTGTAGAAAATCTTATTTATTTTTTTTGTCAGCATATTTTTCTAACCTATATATATTATAATCAATTTTTGGATAAGACAAAAAATTCTGTTTTAAAATAGGTCTGGCTTTAGATGTTTTCCATTTACCAAGTTGGTTAAAACTTTTATCTGGAGTTTTCCAGTTTATTCCATATCTATACTCCAAAAACTCCTCAATCATATATGGTAGATCTAATTTTAAATTACAAAAATCAACTTTGATTTTTTTATAAAAAAATTTTTTAGGAAAAGAATGGTAAGTTGATTTATAAAATAAAAAATTTATTTTGAAAAAAAATTCAAAAAATTTTTTCAATAAAAGTATATAAAATTTTTTAAAAAAACTTTTACTATTAATATTTTTATTTAGATTTTTATTTAGATTTTTAGTTATAATAAATAGAATTGATTTAATTATTTTTGATCCATAACCAATAGGACTATTAAACCATCTCATATATATATTTTCCCCTTTTTGAGTATAAAGATATATATCAATTTGATTGGGATTTGCTTCTATATCATTAGAATATACTTGAATTATATTATCTAAAAATGGAAAATTTTTTTGCACATTAATAATACAATCAATTTTTGAAAGCCTTTTTATAAATAAAGGTAAGTTTTTATCTAAATCTTCTTTAAATACACCAATATCAAAATCATGTTCCCAAGGAAGTATCTTTCCATCTCTATAAGCAGCCAAGGCTGTTCCACCCTCTAGCCAATAACCAATATTTAACTCATCAAGAATTTTAAAAAAGTTATGAATAAATTTAATTTTTTCAATCAATAATTTTCTCCAACTTATTAAAAAAACTGTTTATATAATAATATTTATAAATGAAAAGATTAATAAATAACTTATCTAGATCAAGCAAGATTTCAATTTTAATTATTGTTGATACAATAGTAATAATTACTTCTCTATTTACATCATTTTTAATAAGATTAGATTTGAGTTCTATTATAATTAATTTTCAACTACTTTCTATTATCTCATTATTGTTAGTACCGTTTATTATCATTATTCTGTATTTAACTTCTTTTTATCAATCAATTACAAGATATGGAGGCCTAAGCATTTTTAAATCAATACTCATTAGTTCATTTTTAGCTTCCTTCATTTTAATTGCTATTTTATATTTTGGAAATTTTTCTTTTAAAATTAGTTATAGTCAAGAACCAACAAATATCATAAGATCAATTCCAATATTATTTTCATTAGTTTTAGCTTTTCTATTGTTATCTTCTAGATATTTTGTTCAAATAATTATTGAGATTCTCTTTATTGATAATAGTTTTTACCCAATTGGTATTTATTCATATTCAAAAAATTTAATTAAAGTTGCTGATTTTCTTGAAGAAAATTTTAATCTTAAAGTAAAACTTTTTTTAAGTAGTTCAGGAGTATTTATTGGAAATTATATAAACAAGATTATTGTAAATAATATTGAAGACAAGGATTCCATTAAAAATAAAAACTTAAAATATATTTTTGTAGTTGACCTCCCACCTAATAACGATGAAAAAAGTAAAGTTTTAGAAAAATTAACCTCTTTAGATACTACAATAAAATTTTTTAATTTTAATCCTACTAAAAAAATACCTTTTGAGGACAAACTTTTTGAAGATATAGATATAGATCTACTTTTATCTAGAGAAAGGTTAGAAATAAATTATTCATTTGTAAGTGAGTTTTTATTAAATAAAGAAATTTTGGTCACAGGTGGAGGGGGATCAATAGGAAGTGAATTGTGTTTACAGTTATTAAAGTTTAAAATTAAAAAATTAATCATAGTAGAAAAAAAAAAGCTATATTGCTGCAAAACAATTATTTAATATTAAAAAAAATATTGAAAATTTAAATTTACAATATTGTGAAATTGAATATAGGTTAATAGACATTACAGATATTTCTTTGTTAGATAATGTCTTCAAATATTCTAAAATAAATATAATTTATCATGCAGCAGCATATAAACATGTAATATTTGGTGGTGTAAATCTTGCTAATTTTTTCAAAAATAATTTCTTAGGTACAAAAATTCTTTTAGATTTATCAATAAAATTTAAAGTTAATAATTTTATGCTTGTTTCTACAGACAAAGCTACTAATCCAATTAACGTTATGGGTTTAACAAAGTTTTTATCTGAATGTTTATGTAATTACTATCACAACCATAACAAAGAAATAATAATAAATAGAGTTAGGTTTGGTAATGTGCTTGGAACATCTGGCTCAGTTATTCCGGTTTTTAAAGAACAAATATTAAAGGGTGGACCAGTCACTGTAAGTGACAGAAATGTTAAAAGATATTTTATGACGAAAGAAGAAGCTGTTGAATTAATTTTATATTCATCAAAACTTGGTAAATCAAATGAATTATTTTATTTAGATATGGGTAAACCAGTAAATATATATAATATGGCATGCAAAATGATAAACTTACTAGGCAGAAATATTAAAAGTAATAAAAATAAGACTACCAATGGTAATGATGTAGAAATTATTTTCAAAGGTTTAGAAAAAGGTGAAAAATTAGATGAGGTCGTTCATACTGGTCAATTAAAAAAAACTGAGCACCCAAGAATTAACATATCTATAAATGAAGAAATTTCAAATTCACATGATAAATATTTAATGCCTTTAATTGAAATATTAGAAAAAGATAATGCTAAGCTTGAAGATTATATAAAAAATAACTTTTCAAGTATAACTGATATTGTTTAGTTATGTTTAATTATATTTGATGAGTATTTTTTTTTTATATTTAATAATCTATTTATTAATATTCAATTTTGCCTTAAAAAAATACATAAAAATTGCATATTTTTATAATGTAGTATCTATTCCCAAAAATAGAGATTCACACAAAACTTTAAAACCTAAGGGGGCAGGAATAATTTTTTTTATTTTTTTTTTAGCTTTTTTAATAATAAATAAAATTTACTCAAATGAAATTGATTTCAATTATTTAGTTCTTTTATCAATACCATTAATCTCTATTTTTAGTTTTGCTGATGATATTTATGATATTAATTGGAAGTATAAAATTTTAGTAGATATTGTAACTGCTATAATTATAATTTTTTTATTTAAAGATTATATTGATAAAATAAATTTTAGTAAATCGTTAATATTTATTCTATATTTATTTTTGATTTTTTCGATAACTTGGTTTATTAACCTTATTAATTTTTCAGATGGTTCTGACGGATATCTTACTTTATTTACAATAATTAATATATTTCTAAATTTATTAATCAAATATTACGCTGGCATAGAAATTAATTATTTTAATATATTATTTTGCTCTACTTTAGTTATTTTTCTATATTATAACTTATATAAATCAAACATTTTTCTAGGTGATAGTGGTAGTAGATTGATAGCTATTATTTTAATTATAAATATACTTTATGACTATTTTACTTACGATTTGTTTATTTCTCTAATTTGGTTTTTAACAATCTTAATTGTGTTTATCGATACTGGAATAACTATATTACAAAGAATAGTAATAAATAAAGTATTATTAAAAGAACATAAAGACCACGCTTATCAAATATTGGCTAACAAGTATAATCATAAAATAAGTATATTATGGATTATATTTAATTTTGGATTTATAATAGTTCCTAGTATATTGTTATATTTAAATAACATAGTAGAATATCTTTACCTTGCATTTTTTTCAGCCTTTATAATTTCGTATCAAATAATTTATATAAAGATAAAACTGAAATGCACATAAAAGAGTTTTCAGTTTATGGATTTGGAAAACACTTTAAAAATAAAGTATTACCTGCTCTTAAAAAATTTAAAAAAATAAAAATTACAAATATAATTTCAAGAAAAAAGAATGATAAAAATTTCAGGATTGTCAAAAAATTAAATAAAAAAAACTCCACAGAATATATTTATATTTCAACACCTATCTCAATACATAATATCAATATAAATGAAGCAATCAAAACCAATAAAGTAAAAGTTATAATAAGTGAAAAATCTTTGACAAATAGTAAATATAAAACATGGCAAATTATTCAACAATGTAAAAAAAATAAAATTTTATTATTTGAATCATTTATGTACAAATATCACCCACAATTTTTAAAAATTAAGAAATTAATTTTAAATATCCATGATTCAAATAAAAATGAAATCTTTTTTTGCAGATATTCTATTCCTAAAATTGATATACAAGATCACAGAAATAATAATAGACTAACTGGCGGTGAAATATACGAGATTGGATGCTATCCTATTTCAATTATATATTTTCTTTTTAAAATAGATAAATTTAAATTAAAAAAAATTACTAATATTAAAAATATTAAGAAAGGTAATAAACAATTAATATATTTTAAATTAAATAAATTAAAATTTATCTTATCGTGGGGATATAACTCGGTTTACAGGAATAGGATAATATTTAAATCTAATAATCATAAAATAGTTGGCGAAAAAATATTTGGTAAAAGAATAAATGATAATATCAAGATAAAATTCAATAATAAGAAATCTAAGAAAGAATTTGAATTTAACAATCCAGATAATTTTTATTTTATGTTTAAATATTTTTTTTCATTAGAAAATAATTATAAAAACCGACACGATATGTATAAAGAAATTAATAAAGTTGCAGAATTAATTGATTTTTTTAAAATTTAATCAATTCTTGATCTAATCAATTTAAAAGCTTCTGCATTCTTGTATCCATTCTGAGATCCTCGCAATATTGATAATGCTTCAATAGCTTCTGTAGATCTCTCTATTAACTTCTTATTAATCTGTGATTTAAAAATTTTCAAAGAACGAATTTTACTTTTAATATGTTTTTTAATGTCAACAAAAGTATCTGGGATAAAATTGGCCTCAACGTAACCAGCATTCCAAAAAGTTTCACTAATTACTTCATAAGCATATAACGATTTAATAAACAAGGCATTTGATTTTGGTCTAGTAGCCACTAAAGACGATTCAAAAACTAATTTATGATCCTGATGTCTATCTGGGAAAGGAATGAAAACATAGTCAGGTTTAATTTTTATTATAATATTAAAAATAACATTATTTATCTTATATTGATCTTCTTTATGTAATAAACATGCTGGATACATTAAATTAAATGACTTGTCTATTTTTAATACTTTATGAACTTTTTTCATTTCTTCAATTGTTTTTTTTGAATCCGTCTCACTGTACAAAGGAGGTAAATGGTTACAAACTGTAATAATAGATACTTTACCTTTATTTGCTTTAACTTTACTAATTAGTCCTCCGCAACCAAGTATTTCATCATCAGGATGAGGGGCAATGATTAAAAAATTTTTAGATAAATTCATATTATTTAATTATAAATGGTTTTGGGAGTGGAACAATAAAAATTATCTTATTTTTATTATTAATATTTAATTTCTTTACAATAGATTTATAAAAATTCCATGCTAAAATAATAATCACTTCGGGCTTATTATCTTTTATTTTAGATGAATGCACAATAGGGATATTTTGGTAAGGATTATATAAATTACATTTTAATAAATTATCCTCATAAATAAATTTAATAGAATTTTTTGGAATTTTAAGAAAAGATAATAAGGTAACTGCTTTAGTTGGCGAACCATAGGCATGAATTTTAAAATTTTTTTTCTTATAATTAGATATTTTTTTAAAAAAATATTTTCTTATATTATTAATATTATCATTTATTTTTTTATATTTTTTTAGATTATAAAGACCAAACTTTTTTTCTATACTTATTTGATTTTGAATTTTTTTAAATACTAAATTTTTTTTATTTTTTTTTAAAAATATCATTAAAGACCCGCCTTGTGGTGACGTTATTTTAAAGTTTATAATATTATAATTAAATTTATGAAAAAAAGTTACTAATGGTTTTAGCGAATAATAATCATGATGTTCATGATAGATGGTATCAAAATAATAATTTTTCATAACTTCTAACCAATATCCAATTTCTATAACAACAAAAGTTTTTTCTGAAGTAATGTAATCTATTCCGCTAAAAAAATCTTGAATATTTTTTACATGAGCAAATGTATTATGTGTAGTGATTAGTTTTGGATATTTATATTTTTTTTTAATTCTTTTTGCTAAATTTAATGAAAAAAATGATTTCAATACATCAAGCTTTTTTTCTTTAGCTATTTTTGTAGGCTCATCAGAAGGGTCAATACCTAATACTTGACATCCTGTAATATTTTTAAAATTTTCCAATAGAGTTCCATCATTACAACCTATATCAATAACTAAATCATTTTTTTTTATTTTTATTTCCTTAGTAATTTTTTTTGAATATTGATTCAAATATTTAGTAAATACACTCGATATTCCTGTTAAATATGTATAGTTTTTGGCATATAAAATACGATTATCTACTGATATGGAGAGCTGATGATGCCCGCAGTTCATGCATTGATTAACTGATAAGGGAAATTTATCTAAATTATTTTTTAATTCTTGTTTTTTAAGTAAGTTGTTACCTATAGGGGTATTTGAAAATTTAAAAATTTGTTTTAATTTTTTATTTTGACAAAGTCTACAAGAAATAATTTTATTATATTTCATATTATATTAACATAAATGACTTTGTATCTTTTTTATAAAATTTTTTAGATCTTGGATTTTTACTAGCAACAACTATTGTTGTATCCTCACTAAAGAATGTAGCATGAACTTCCAAAGAAGGTGTGTAAACTATATCACCTTTAACTAAGGTTTTTTTAAAAATTCTAGAATTTTTATTTAATTTTTTATAATAATAAATCATTTTACCAGAAATGATATATATACAGTGACTATCCTTTAAGTGATAGTGATTAGAACGTATCGTACCTTTTTTACTAAAAATAATAGATAAATTTTTAAAATTATCATTAATAATATTTTTAAAGTCACCTCTTTTATCTTTATGTATTAATTTAGCTTTAAAAAATTTTTTCATTTTTATAAAATCTTTTTATCTGTAAGAAATTTTTTAAATTTTTGAATAATAATATTTTCATCAAAAATTTGATTTGCTAAAATTCTTGAGTTGGTAGAAAATTTATCATAAATAGGTTTATTTTTCCTTAATTTCATAATTGAATCTTTAATTTCATTTGGAGAATTTATGTTAACTAAATATCCATTATAATCTTCTTTTACAAGAGCTTTATTTCCAGTAACATTAGTAGAAATTATAGGCAAACCAGATGCTAAAGATTCTAGTAGGAAAACAGAAAGCCCCTCTCTATAGGAGGGAAGGATAGAAGCATGCGCAATATCGTAATATGTTTTTATATTATTAATCCATTCGTGATATTCAAAATTATTATTTTTATTATACAATTTAATTTTTTGTAATAATTTATTATTTTTTTTATTTTTTTCATATGGACCTATTAAAATGAACTTATAGTTTTGATTAAATTTAAAATACTCATAACAACTTAAATAATCATCAACTCCTTTTTCATAAGTGATTCTTGAAACCATCAAAACATTAAATATACTTTTGTTTTTAATTATCGGATGAAATTTTTGAATATTTACTCCAACTCCATTAATTGCTAAACAATTGTTATCATTAAAAACCTTTTTTTTATTTGTAAAATATTCAAGATCCTCAGTATTTTCAAATATACATAAAGTGTTTTTTTTTACAAAATATTTGAATAAATTTTCAATTATATTTCTAATTAATCTAATAAGGAATTTATTGTTAACATAAAAATAACCTAAGCCTGAAAAATGAAGTATTAATGTTGATTTAAAAAATAAATTCAAAAAAATTAAATGTAAATTTAATTTTATAGTTGAAGTATATGCATAGTTATAGCCTTCAAATAATCTTATAAATAATGTAAAGAATGTCCAAAGTTCATATAAAATATTAATATTTTTTCTTTTTAAGAAAAAGAATTTTATCTGGAAGCCTTCATCAAGCAGTTTTTTTATATTTTTTTCATACTTTGGACTATTAAATGATTGAGGAAAGAATAAAGTTATTTTATTATTTTTTTTATCAATGATGTTAATAAATTTCTTTCTATGAAGATTAAAATATGTTAGGTCATTATTTATAACGCAATATTTTTTATTCATAAAATGAGATTTGTCCTTAGAATTATATTATATTTACTAGTTTTTCCAGTAACTTATTTTACTATTAACACAGTAATTAATGTTTCAAAAAAAAATGAAGTTGAGTTAACTTTTGTATATTCTACTGAAAAAACTCTTAATAATAAGAATTTATTTATTGATGACTATATGGAAGGGAAGGTTTTATCTCAATTTGAACCTATCCACTATAATGCAGAACAAGTACATGAAATACTCATACAAGTCGGATTAATAAAACAAGATGTAGTTTATGATGACCCAACTTTCAAATGTTTATCAGATATTGATGTCAGAAAAATAGAAATGCATAATATTTCACCAATTCATTTGTCTTTGAAGTATACTTTTAAAATTAAAGAGAACGAGAAAAAAACAATTAATAAAATAATAAAATGTAATAATGAAAACTTAATAACCCATATAAGGAAATTTATAGTACCCAGAGATATAGAGATTCATAAAAAAAGGCTTGAAAATTTAGTTGAATATCTACCATCAATTGCAATAGGTTCTCAAGATCAAATCAATACTGAATATTTAATTCAACCAACTACTGAATTAGTTGAAGAGATAGAAAACTTACAATGGCTTGAAAATTTATTTAAAGATATTGAAGACTATGAGTTTAAAAAGCAAATTAGAGAACGCATAACAGAATATAAATTACAAATCTTAATTGATTTAAAAAGAATTGAGAGAAATAAGAAACTTAAACTTTATGAAAGAGCAAATAGTTTTGATGAATGGATCAAAGAGAATCAAATTAAAAGAACTAAATTAGTTATATCAATGATGAATAATTCAAGTCTCAACATATATGAAATTAGCAAAAATATTTACAGAACTGAAAATATTAAAATAAAAAATACCTATAGTATCTATATATTTACACTACTTATTGGAGCTTTAATAATTGTTTTGATTGAAAATCTTCAAAGATCTTTTTATAAAAGAAATCGAAAGATCTAAAAATATAGGTAAATATAAATATATTAAAACATTTGTAACACTTTTATGTCTAATTGCATTTCCAGTATTATATGTAAATATTGCAAAGCCTACTGACATAACAATAAATATTATAAACAAAAATATATATTTAAATAAATTATGATTATAAAAAGTATAATTTGAAAAAATATAATAAATTGTTGTCAAAATTAGAGTTGAGCACAAAATTAAATCTAAAAAATAATATAAGTGCTTCAAACTAGTTATATCCTGTATATAAAAAAAATAATAATAAACAGTCAAACTAATAGTCTTTAATATTTCAAATGTATCATTAGATTTAAGAGTAACCCTGTAGGTATTATTGGCATTAGGATCAGATTCTCTAATGTTATTAAGCCAGGTTGCAATATCTTCGTTAGCAAAATTACTTCCAACAGGGGAATTAATAACTACATAATAAAATATTAGTAAAAATATAGGAAAAAATATAATTAAAATTAACCAGTTGTTTTTAAAGAAAACACTATAATTTTTAATTAAAGATAGCAAAATAGTGCTTAAAAGAATAAGTACACTAATTACTTCAAAGCCTCTGTGAGTATAAGAAAATAATATTAAATAAAATAAAAGTTTAAAAATAATTATTAATTTTGGTTTATCTATAAATTTAAAAGAATAATAAATGCAAGGGAGCAAGAAAGCACCTTGTAAAAATTCTTTTGTCAATGAATAATTAAACATTAAGTAAGCTGGTGAGATGACAGAAATAATTAATAAAAATAATTTATAAGAATATTTATATTCTAGATTATCAATTATTTTTAATAAGTAATAAAAATAAATAATTGAAAAGAAAATAGGTAAAAATTTAATAAATATTTCATCATTATAAATACTTCTAAAATAATATATAAAAGAAACAAAAAAATTATCTCCAGGGGAAATATTTAAAGCAGGCTCTGATCTTAAAAATGTAACTTCATCTCTAATGGTAAATTGATTTATAAAAGATCCGTATAATTCAAAATAAACAAACATTATTTTAATAATTATAGAAATTAAAAATATAGATAAAATTGGTATAGTTAATGAATTTTTTTTAAATTCATTATAAAAAACAATAATAAATATAATTAATAATATAATAGAACTTATTATCATTTGAAAAATATTTTTTTAAAAAACATAGTAAATGTATATGAAGAAAATATTATCATAAAAATTTCTAAGGGATATCTATATCTTACAGAAGAAATAGTTATTGAATGCACTAGAGTTAAATAAAATCCAAATAGAAAAAAAATATATAAATATTTATAACTTTTTTTGGGTATAAAAATAAAAGAAAATATAAATAAAGTAAATAAAGCTAAATAAGAAATCGTATAAATATAGCCGAGAAGAGATTCTCTATATTTATTAGTAAACAATTTAAAACCATAAAACCTTTTCAATTTGATAATAGTATTTTTTAAAAAAATATATTTATTATTAACAATATATTCTATAGCTTGATCTTTAAGTTCATTATCTAAAAGAATTGCATCATTAGGTTTTAGGATTCTAAAAGACTCTAATTTTCTATCTTTAAAATTTTCAATTTTGAAATCTTTGTTTATAATACCGCCACCAGTTTTATTTAATTCATTATTGCCTGAATAAAGCATAAAACCCATATTTGGATGCAACCTAACAAAAGAACCATATTTATTATAATTGAATATCCACCATGGAGTCATAAATATTATATAAATAAAAGTATATAATATTAAATTAGATAATAATTTATGTCTAAAAAAAATAAAGAAATGAATAAGGATCAAGCATGGATACAATAGTTCAAATGTTGGTCTAATTAAAATACTTAAAACAAATATTAAATAGGAATAAAAATATTTTTTATTTAAGAATAATAAAACTCCAAGTAAAACAAAAAAAATATGGAAGTTCTCAGTGAGAATAGAGATGGAATAGAATATACTAACAGGATAAATTGAAGTTAATATAGCAGAAAATAATGATACTAAGTAGTTTTTATAAATCTTGTATGTGATGTAAAAAATAATTAATGGTATCAAAGAAGAAAATATATTATCAATTAAAAATGCCTTATCTTTAATAGAAAAAATATAAATATTATCCCAATAATTGACGCTCATAACCGTATGCAAATTATCAAAGTTGACATTTGGATTTAAAAATATCTCTATAGTTGCGGGAATACACATTAATAAAGTGTAAGCAGGCATAGTAACTGAAAATAAACTAATCTTATTGTCATAATCATTAGCTAGTAATTTTACTGCTTCTACAATATAGTTATTACTATCTGGTAAGTATATTTGGTTAGAAAAAATTAAAAAAACAATAAATCTTATTGAATAAGAAAAAATAAATACAAGTAACAATATTGATATTTTATTTTTTATTATAAATTTTTCGTAGTCAAATTTTATAAGATTCATATATTATATATTTTATTATACATATTTACTGTATTTAATATTGAATAATGTGATTTAAAAAAAAATTTTGTATTAGATTTTATTTCTAAAATTTTATTAGAGTCTAATTCTAAAATACTGATAATTTTTTTTTGGAGCATTTCCTCATTATTTTCAAAAAATAAAAAATTATTATTATTTAATATTATTTTTGAGTCACCAATACCTGATGAAATACATATACAATCATTAATAATCCCTTCACCAATAATATTTGGAAAACCTTCACTAGAAATAGAACAATTTACTAAAATATCTGAAAGTTTTAAATAATAATCGACATTGTTAATTTCATCTAAAATATAAAAATTGTTGGATAAATCGTATTCATTTATTTTATTTATAAATATTTTTTCCTTAGATGAATTTTTACCAGCAATAAAAAAAATCAGTTCCTTATGTTTTTTTAGTAATTTTAAGGCTGCATTAAAAAAAATCATATGTCCTTTAGAGGAGTGATATCTAGCAATTAATGATATTACTTTTTTTTTCTTAATTTTTTCCTCAAAATATCTATCTTTAAAAGTTATTTTATTATCAATAAATTCAAAACCATTTGGAATATAAAATGTATTTTTATTTATAAAATTATTTTTTTTATGCATTGATAAAGATTCTTTTGAATTAAAAATTAATCCATCAGGAAGTCTAGAAAAGAATTTACAAATTAAATAAATAAATTTAGTCAGTTTTTTTTCAAATTTAAAGTTGGGAATAACTTGTCTTATATTCCAATATATCTTTATTTTTTTAAAAAAAAATTTAATAAAAATACTAAAAATAAAAGAATGGTATAACCAAAAAACTATAACACTTGGCTTATATTTCTTTATAGTTTTTAAAAATAGATAAAAATTTATACAAAAAACTAGAGGATTTTTAGATTTAAAATTAAAATTTATGATTTCAATATTTTTTTTTTTTAAAACAGATATAAATGAATTTCTACCTATTAAATTGAATATAATGTTTTTATTATTAAGGTCATTAGAAACAAGTTTTACTAGTTGAGTTTCTGCACCACCAATTTCTAAATTATTAATTACATGTATAATTATCATAATTATATTAACAAACTATCAATAGATTTTTTATATATATTTGAAATTATTTTAACATCATATTGTTTATAAATTTTATATGAATTAAAATTTTTAAAAATGTTTTCATAATTTTGTATTAAATATTCTAACTTAGATGATAAATAATTAATATCATTGGAATTATAATAAAAAACCTCTTTATTATTAACAAAATTCTTATTTAAGCCTTTAGTATTAAAACATACTACAGGAGTATCACATATCAGTGATTCAACTATAACATGACCAAAACCTTCCCATCTTGAAGTTAGTATAAATAAATTACTTTTTCTAATAAAATAGTATGGATTTTTTTGATAACCCAAAAATATAAATTTACTTGCGAATCCCTCTCCTTCTTTTTTTATAAGATTAATCGCTTGATCCTTTTCAGGACCGTCACCTATTACCAATATTTTAATATTAGGAATTTTAATATTTTTAATAATATTTATAAGAAGTTCAATATTTTTTTGATAAGTAATTCTTCCACAAAAACATATATAAAATAAACTTTTATCAAAATGATAATCTAATTTAACTAATTTTTGTGATTCATTTTTAATTAGATTAATTTCAATGGGATTGCTGATTGTTTCTATTTTTTTTTTAATATTGTCTATATTTGATAATAATTCACTTGTAACAAATTCTGATAAAGAAATTATTTTATCTGCATGTGGATAAATTATTCTACACAAATATTTTAGTAAATAATTAATATCATTTCTATAAAATGTTGGATTTGACTCTCTGATTATGATTTTAGTTATTGATTTTATTAAAAAAATTTTAAAAAGGATATTTAATAAATTTAAATGAACTGTTGTTGAAAATACTAAATTAGGTCTAATCTGTTTAATACTTCTATAAATTCTAACTATTCCAAAAGATAATTTTTTTGAATTTAAATTAATTAAATTTATATTTTTATGTAACAACAAAATTTTTTTTTTGTTATTAATAATTATTATAGTAATATTGTAACCAGGAATCTTTGAGAGATAATTAGCTATGTTAACTATTGTTCTTTGAGCTCCACCATATGATAAGTCGGGTAAAAGAAAAATAATTTTTTTCATTTAAATATTTTTTTCAAGAATTATTCTAATATATTCTCCGTCCTCTTCATTCAAAACAAACTCTCGATTATCATAATAAATTTTTATGCGATTTTTTAAAAAAATATTAATTTTTAATAATAATTTAAATACATTATTTGGAAGAAATAAAGATATTTTATTTATAAAATTATTTTTCCTTTTTTGTTTTTGAATATAAATTTTTAAATATTTTTCAGCTTCTATATTTATTTTTATTTTATCCTCATTTGTATAATAAAAATTTTTATTTCTTTTATTTTCCTCAACATCAGTTACTTTAGTTTTTTGAGACTCACCAAAGGTATTTATATATAGTATTTTAAAATTATATTTTTTAGCTAAATAAATTAGTGATTGTTTTGAAAAGAAACATAAATGAGGTTCCATATTTTCATTAGCATAATTTTCATTGGCATATTTAAATTTATTTAAATCAGCATTTGGAACTTCAATAAATAATTTACCATCTGATTTTAATAAATAATTAATGTTTTTAAATATCATATCTAGATCTAAAGATTGAAAATGTTCAAGTGAATGAGACATAGTAATTAAGTTGAAGAAATCTTTATATTTTGAAGGTAAATCCTCTAATATATTATTATTAATAATTTGAATTTGATGTTCTTTATACCAATTTTGATTATCTAATTGTTTTTCAATTATATATTTATATATATTATTAGATTTATAAATATTATTTATCTGCAAGAAAAAGAGACAAATTCCTGAACCAATATCTAAAATATTTTTATTTTTAAAATTAATATAATTAGCAATAAGATTAATTTGAGATAAAGACCTACTGTCAATTAAACCTTCAGAAATATATTTTTTATCAACATTATAAAATGTTTTAATGCCTTTGCCATTATAATATTTAGAATAATAAAGATCTAAAATATTTTGATCAATAATAGTATTGTTAAAACCAAAAAAACATTTTTTACAATAAATTATTTTAGTTTCATCTAAAATAGCTGGATAATGCATTGAGCATTTATTTGAGTATTCAATTATTTCAAAATTATTTGAGTCAATATTTCCACAGCAATGGCATTGTAAATTATTCATTTTATTTAATCATATTTATTAATGATTTTAGTCTAGTTTCTTGTAAACCTATACAAAAATTTTCAACATAACTATAATCAATATATTTATTGCTTAATTGCTTTAATAATTCATCTAATTTAGGTAATTCTTTTTCAATTTTGAAATAAAGTGTCCTTTTTTTAATAAAGTTAAGAGCTTCATTATTTAAATTTCTAGTGCCCAAATCAAAATAAATTATCTGATTATTAGATGATGCAGCAATATTAAACGCAGTACTAATGTGATCAAAAATTAAAACATGATTAACTCTAAAATATTTTGAAACTTGATCTTTGTTAACTATTAAATCTTTGTTAAACAATTCTATATAATCTTCCTTCGGATGAACTTTAAATATTAATTTTTTTTTAAATAAATTGTTTAATTCGAAATGCCATTTTTGGTAAAGATTATCTGGCATATCTCTATAAGGACCATGTCTTTTAGTGTAACCCGAAAATGTTGTAGGAAAATAAACAAACTTCAAATCATTAACTTTATAATTTTTATTAAACGCATTATCTTTTTGAATCTTATCAACAATTTTACTAGTACCATTAATATAAATAGCATTTTTATTTAATGAAAATTTATTAAATTTATTATATTTTGTATATCCATCACCATATCCTAGGATATAATCAGCATTAAATTGATCACCAATGGATGACCATATAGGCTCGTCAAAAACTCCATAACAATCACCATGACTTATTTGAATTATTTTTATATTACTCTGTTTTGCAATAGAAGAAGCTATTCTATTTTTTAATTCAACACCTGATTCGATGATAAAATAATCACTATTGATTTTAAATTTTTCTTTTCCATCTTTACAATTAGCTTTAATATGAAGCTTAATTATTTCAGATAATCTTAAATTTTTAATTTTCATAA